>JBGTIK010000298.1:0-20645 GCA_041745715.1 Phormidesmis sp. | reverse complement strand
CGCTGAGCCTGAATAGCTGCTTTGCGAGTCCAAGTAGCTCGGCGACTGTCGCGTTTGGATTTGGAAGTTTTCTTCTTAGGAGCAGCCATGTGCGTAACTTAAATCTACAAGATTTCAACCTTGCTAGTGTAGTGCATTTTTGGAACCCTTGAAAGGGCCAACGCTAAACATTTGCCAAATATTTGGTTAAACCTTTTGCCAATCAGGTTGGATAGAGCCGCGATTAAAAGCGATTAAAAGCGACTAAAAATGCTGAAAGCTTTTGTGGCTAAGCGGTATGCTCATCGGCGTAGGCTTGTCGTCCGCTGTCCAAAAGAGCATTTGCACAATGCCTGTGAGAGTGGTCTTGCCCAAAATGATTGCGCCACTAGCGGCGGCAAATGAGGTGGCTAGATCGGGGGGCAAACACAACACCAGCTCGAAGTCTTCGCCGCCGTAAAGGGCCCAGTTAATGGCTAGATCTGGGCCGACGGCAGTGCTAAGACTAGGGGGCAAGGGAATACGCGATCGCACAATATCCATCCCCACTCCACTGCTTTTGCTTAATTGCAGCAGCGCGTTTGCCAGCCCGTCGCTGCTATCTATGCCCGCGATCGCCGGTCTTGGGCCTGCCAGCGGCATCTGCTGATTGAGTTCAAAAATCGCATCAAATCGCGGTATCGGCTGCTGATGTGATCGAATCCAGCCTGCTGCCGCCGTCGGGTCACAGCCATCTAACTCGCCTAGCAGGATCGCCAAGCCCGCTCTCGATCCGCCATGAGCCCCGGTGACCACCACGCTCATCCCGGCGACAGCCGTATCTCGACGAATCGCCCATTCCGGCCAGACCTGCCCTAGCGCCGTAATTGAAACGGTTCGCTGCGCCGCCCGGCAAACATCGCCGCCGACAATTGCCCCGCCATACTGGCGCAGGCAAGCTGCCATGCCCTCATACAATGCTTGAACCCAGGCCCAAGGGGTTTCGGGCGGTAAGCCTAAGCCTACTGTAATGCCCAGCGGCGTAGCGCCCATGGCAGCCAAGTCGGAGAGATTCGCCGCAACGGCCCGCCAGCCGACGGTAAACGGGGGAGTGGTGCGATCGCTAAAATGCACCGTATCTACCAGCATATCCGTCGTCACCACCAGTCGATGGCCTGCTTCAACCGCCATCAGCGCCCCATCATCGCCCACGGCCTTAGGCGCACAAAAAGGCTTGAGCCGCTCAATTAGGGCCATCTCACCGAGATCCGCAATGGTCAATGATCGCTGCTCTGACATTTATTTGCTATTTCTTGGCTATCTCTCTCCTATCTCAGCAGAGCCGCGAGGCTAAACCTGTGGCTGTACCAGATTCTCCAATCCATCCACCACTTCAGCCGACAGAATCTGATCGCCTGCTTTGAGCTGCCTGAGCACGTCTTTACCGTCAATCGTGTAGCCAAATACCGCATAGCGACCGTCCAGCATATTGCGGCCCGCAGGCGTCAGCTCCGCCTCAAATAAGAAAAAGAAAAACTGAGAAGATCCGCCATTATTGTCATCGCCAGGACAGGCCAGCGCCAAGCTGCCATACGAGTTAAAGGGCAAAACCGGCTCATCCATATATTGACCAATTTCTTCTAGCGTGTAGCCATAAATTGGCTTGCTATCTCCTTTGACCAGGATTTCCATCGGAATCGCTCGATATTCATTGGTTTTCGGGTCGATATAGCCTTCTGCTGGCCCATCTGGATCGCCGGTTTGCAGTACATAAAAGTCTTCGGCCCGGATAAACGGCAGACCGTCGTAAAACTTTTTGCTCACCAAATCAATAAAGTTACCCGCTGTTACGGGCGCACTATAGCCGTCTGCCACAACCGTCACATCGCCTTGAGTCGTGGTAAATTTTACGGTTGCTCGACCCTTGAGCTGTGGCAAATTATCGTATTCTGCGGGTACCTCGAACGGGTAGCCGTTCACCATCAGCTCTTCTAGCGCCCCGACTTGATCTAGCATCAGTTTGCGCTGCATCCAAACGCCTTCTTTATCTTTGGCCGCGATCGCCGCCAAAATGGGTTCTAAACCTTCACTCAGACTATCGATGATCTCGCCTGCCTGCGCCTGCTGCTCAGCCGGAACCGCCGCCAAAATTGCCTCACGCTTGCGCGTTAGCACCCGCTCCAACTTCGTCACATCTTTTTTCATCGGCCCCCAGCGCTTGCTGCGCAGCCACTCCGATAGGCCCTCTAAGTCACCTTGCACCGAGCGAATTTCCGGATTGTCAATTGGCAAAGAATACCGCAGCAGCGCTGCCCCATCGGTCACCGCATTACCTGGTGGTAACCCCGCCAATAGCGGACTAAGGCTCGGACTATAACCCAGATTAAAGCCGCCGCTAAAGAGGCTAGCTTGGGCTGGAGCCGCTGCCCCAAAAAGGCAGGCAGCAGACAAAATGAGGCCCAAGGTAAGGCCCAAGGTGGAGTGAGTCGCTAAGCTAATAAACGGTTGTTTATTCGGGCTTAACCGACCGATAGAAAAAGGCGATCGCAAGTTCATGGAAAAATTTTGGTAAGAATTTTCAAGGAGGCAAAAATTGGCTTTCACTTTTGATCTTGCCATAGTCTTGCCATTACTCTTGCCATTGGTACTGCTCATTACGCTGGCCACACCCAAGATCGCCTCACAGCCAAGTCACCTTTGAGCGGTACAATAAGTGCCGATTGCCTCAATCGTAAAACTGCATTACTCAACTGCACTGAATCACTCTAAAGCTATTACTCTCCCGCTATCACCATGATTTCAAGCAATGATTTTCGTACTGGCACCAGCATTGAGCTAGATGGTTCGGTGTGGCGCGTCATTGAGTTTTTGCACGTCAAACCGGGTAAGGGCTCTGCGTTTGTGCGCACCAAACTCAAGAACGTACAGACCGGCAGTACGGTCGATAAAACCTTCAGAGCGGGTGAAACCATGCCCCAAGCAGTGCTGGAAAAAAACACCATGCAGCACACCTATAAAGATGGTGAGCAATACGTCTTTATGGATATGGAAACCTATGAAGAAAGCCGTCTAAGTGAGGCCCAAATTGGCGATCGCGTCAAATACCTCAAGGCCGAGATGGAAGTCACCGTGCTGATGTGGAATAACCGTGTTTTAGAAGTAGAGCTCCCTAACTCCGTTACCCTAGAAGTCACCCAAACTGACCCAGGGGTCAAAGGCGATACCGCAACTGGCGGCACTAAGCCTGCAATCGTTGAAACTGGCGCTCAGGTGATGGTGCCGCTGTTTATTTCTCAAGGCGAAAAAATCAAAGTCGACACCCGCAATGACAGCTACCTAGGCCGTGAAACTAATTAAGCCGTGAAAATTAAGGCCAGAATTAAGGCCAGTGGATAATTTGGGTGCCTTTTCGTTTAGGAACCTAGTTTTAAGATATGGAGTTTTAATACGTGAATCTTAGTGTCAATGAACTCTGCGAGTTAGTCACTGCGCTCAATCAGACTGACATCGCCGAATTAACCTTTAAAAACGCTGAGTTCGAGCTGACCTTACGTAAGCCTGCTGCTATTCAGTCGGCTGCGATCATGAATTCGGCCCCGGCAGCGGCTTTGCCGGTTGCCCCGGCGATCACGACCTCCTCAATGAGTCCTACTGCTGTCCCTGCGGCTGTTTCACCGCCGCCTGCTGCGCCCACTATCGATGCGGCTTTAGTGGAAATCACCGCCCCGATGGTCGGGACTTTTTATCGGTCGCCGACGCCAGATGAAGCGGCTTTTGTAGAAGTGGGCGATCGCATTCAAAGCGGCCAAACCGTCTGCATTATCGAAGCCATGAAGCTAATGAACGAACTAGAATCTGAAATCTCAGGGGAAATAGTCGATATTCTCGTTGAAAACGCCGAACCGATTGAATTTGGCCAGCCACTCATGCGCGTACGACCCGCCAAATAAGTCCGCTATGTAGAACCCCTGATTCGTCTTTCAGTAGTTCCACATAGCTCCAGCCTTTTCAGGGATATTTTTGAGAACTCACGGTTGGTATTTGCTATCTTGTATAAGCGCTGATGAGCTGTTATACGTAAAGCTAAGCTGCCACGATTTATGTAAAGATAAAATAACCGCAGCTATGGGCTACAAAGTTTTGATTAAAGGCGACGGAACTTTATCCTCGTGTGCAGCAGCCCTCGGATGCCGCAGGTTGTATTTAGGAGGAAACTATGGCAGAAGGCATGATGAAGAACAGCACCCGTCAGGAACACTCTCCCAGCGATCGCTCTGCCACTTACGCTGCTTCCACGCCGAGCCGACTCTATCACCGTCTTGAAGAAGCCTTACATGCCGGTAGTGAAGTCTGGTTCCGAATGCCGGGAACTCGCTTAGTCGGCATTCCTATTTTTTTAGACACCGACTATGTTGAAGTCGTCGATGTTGATGTTGCCGAAGGCTTTGAAGACGAAGATCTTCCCGATGAGCCCTATCAGCGCACCGTCTGGCTGATTCGCCTACAAGAAATCAGCGCCATCTCTTACGCTACCGACAGCTGGAGCAAAGAACGCTTTGAGCGGCTGCTAGAGCAATCTCACAAAGACGACGAGTCCACATCTGAGTCTCACGAGAGTCACTAGAAAAACTAAGTACCTCATTTGAAATCGACTCAGCTCTTAGAAAATGGCCGCAGCGTAGCCGCTGCACCAGCAATGTTGTGCAGCGCTACGCTGTGGCCATTTCAGGCTTCAAGTCAGGCGATACTGGTTCAAAATGCAACACCATGATCTGCTCTGGGCGCAATCCAATGGACTCAAATGTTCGTCCATTGCGATCGCTAAACTCAACCTCAAACGCTGCACCATCCGCCAGTAGCTCAACTACGGTTCCGACTTGTCCGCTCCACAGGTTGCATTCAGGCAAATCAACTGTCAAGGCTACGACATCTAGCAATTTGGCTGTATTCTTCGTCACTTGCATAATCTCTAAATCCTACAAGGGATAGCAGGTTGTCAGCTTGGGAATTTTCGAGTCATGCTCGACAATCCAACCACTCCGAAGAGTTGCACTTCTATTTTGCCATTCAATCCTGAAATCCAGAGTGTAGCGTTGCCCAAACCCATCTTTCCGTCCTAACTGAGCTTCACGAATTTTGATAACTTCGAGCAAAATCTGACTCAACTCTTCAGCGTTATCAGCCGTCATGCCCAGAATTGATGAAAAAAGCCGAGCTTTATGCTTTCCCTCATCGTGCTCTGAATTTAGGCAATAGTCACTTAGTTTTCGAATATCAACGACTGCATTCTCTGCATTCGGGATGAACATATTCAAGACAATACAAACAGCCCTCAGCCTACCTTGTCCGAGGTCATTTCATTCTAGACCTACATAATGAACTGTTAAGGCTTTCAGTCACTGTTTGCTTCTAGCCTGAAAGGCTAAAAGGTCTCATTTTTGCAATTCATAGAATCTGAAAATAAGAATGAAATAGCTTTGGAACTATAGCGCCCTATAGCGTCAGAGACTGGGCGTTATTTTCAATTAGCTCGCACAGGTCTTTGAGAAAGGCCGCGCCATCTGCGCCATAGATAATCCGGTGATCGCTAGTCATGTTCACTCGCATTTGATTGCGGGTGCCAAAAAGGCCGTCAGCGGTGGCCACAACCTGCGGCCTTGCGCCACCAATTGCCAAGATTGACCCTTGCCCAGGTGGCAAAATCGCATCAAAGCTATCGACTCCAAACATCCCTAAGTTAGAAAGCGTAAAGGTGCCGCTGTTGTATTCTTCGGGGGCTAGCTGCTTAGTGCGCGATCGCGCCACCAAATCTTTCCAAGTCCGCGACAGCGAATAGATATCCATTTGATCAGCGCCTCGTAGTACGGGCGTAATCAATCCACCGTCTGGCATCGCAACCGCGACGGCAATATTGATGCTACTGCTGTATTGAATGCCGGTAGGGGCAAAGCGCGCATTTACCAACGGATGCTTAGTCAAGGTGACAGCGACAGCTTTGGCCAATAGCGCCGTCATCGTGACGCCTTTGGGCTTGATTTGTTGATAGAGCTTGTCTAGAGCGTTAGTGGTAATCGTGTAGCCGACTCGGAACACGGGCACTGAAAGGCTAGCGTCCATACTGCGAACGACGGCTTGCTGAAGCGTGTTGAAGGCGACTAGTTCGCCCGGTGTAGTGGGCGTAGCAGCGGACGGTGTAAAGGTGGCCGTGGCTGCAGCAGTCGGGGCTTTGGTCGCGGCGGCTGGCGTCGCCATCGTGGGCGTCGCCATCGTGGCTGTGGGGCTAAGCGTCGGTGCCTGACCAGCGGCTAGCTCAACATCTTGCGCCACTATGCGGCCATGAGGGCCAGAGCCTTGGAGGCCGCTGAGATCGACTTTTAGCTGCTGGGCTAGCTTACGGGCGCGCGGAGAAACAATGGTTCGACCCGAAACGGTTCCGGTGGTAGTTTCAGAAGCGGCAATGCCGTTTTGAGCGGTGGCTGCTGAAGTCGTAGGGGTAGCGATTGCCTTAACGACTTCAACTGCCTCACCCGTTGTAGCGGTAGCTGATGACGGGGCACTGCCATTCTTTAGCGACGTTGCTCCTTGTTTGGCTTCTTCAATTTCTGCTTCGGTATCTGCGAGGAAGGCGATCGCATCATTTACCTGAGCCATTTCTCCCGCTTCAGTGATGATGATTGCCAAATAGCCTTCATAAAAAGACTCGACATCCATGTCGGCTTTATCAGATTCGACAACGACGACGGTTTCGCCTTTCTCGACCTTATCGCCAGCAGACTTGGCCCAAGAAACGATCTTTCCCTCAGTCATAGTAGAGCTGAGAGCAGGCATGAAGACTTCGCGGATCATGGATGGAGGGTTGGGGAATGGACAGTGAAAGAAGCTGACAACCGCCAGCGCGACTTATTGTATCCCGTTGAGTGGCGTTGTGGTGTGCCGCGTTGACTCTCTAGTTGACTCTTTGGTAGAGCTCTTTAGATTAGAGTTCGCCGCGAATATCTTCAACGACGCCATCGCGGAGCAAAATTTCGACTTGCATTTTTTTGATCATATGATCGCCCACAGCAACGTGGAAAAAACCGTCGATTTGGCCTTGACTAACTTCTTTGTCTAGCTCTAAGGTCTGCACCTGCTGAAGCTGCTGGAGAAGCTGATTTTTTTGCTGAAGGAGCTGGCTTTTGTCCTGGTTGAGCTTGCCTTGAACGCTGGTAATTTGCTGCGAAACAGCGGCATCGTTAGGACTAGCGCCTTCCTTTTGCATTTCACCTAAGATGCGCTGACTTTGCATTTCCAGCTGCTGCAAACGACCGTCAATTTGATTGAGCTGACCCTGTAGCTGCTTTTGAGCTTCTTCTTTCCAAAGTGGCGTGACAATCGCTTTGATATTAACGACCCGCTTGAGCAGCAGTTGAGACTGAGAAGCATCCATGATTGAAGTCATAAAAATAGGTAAGCGACTGGAAAATTTGAGGCTTTAGGCGCTTTTGAAGCGCTTTTGAATAAAAAATTAGAAATCAATGACGGGTTTAGCCTAGAGCCAGATGACCAGTAGATCAACCCTGATTGCTATTTAAAGTTGCTGTTTGAATTAAGCATACAGTGCCTTTGTTGCTTTGTACGTACTGGTGTATACGGAGGGTAAGGCCGAGTTTCAGGATAGAGGGCGATTAGGAGCAGATGGGTAGGAGAGTAAAGAGACGGATGTTAGGGGTACGGATGTTTAGGTGCACGGACTTTAGGCGTAGAGAGCGGCGATGGTTTCTTGATAGCGATCGCTCACCACATGCCGTTTTAGACTCAGCTTTTGCGTTAGCAAACCGTTTTCTACCGTAAACGGTTCTTCTAATAAGGCAAATAGGCCGATGCGGTCATCGGGGCGGTAGCCAGGACGGTTAGCGACTTCGCGCTTTAGCTCTTGCTTGAAAAGATTTTGAACAGCTTGGCTTTTGAGATCAATTGGTTGGCCTTTAGCCCAGACTTCTAATGCTTCCATATTGGGCACAATCAAGGCTCCAAGGACTTTTTGGTCTTGGCCGACGAGCATAATCTGATCGATATAAGGGCTGCGCAGACAGGCGTTTTCAATCGGGGTGGGTTCAATATTTTCGCCGTTGGTGAGCACGATGGTGTCTTTGGCGCGTCCGGTGATAATCAAATCGCCCTGGGCCGTCAGCTGGCCCAAATCGCCCGTATCGAACCAGCCGTCTACGTCGATGGCTTTGGCGGTGGCCTCAGGATTTTTGTAATAGCCCTGCATAATCTGCGGGCCGCGCAGTAAGACCAATCCGGGCTGACCGATGGGCACTGGCTGACGGGTTTCGAGGTTGACAATAGCAGTTTCAACTCCCGGCACAGCTTGACCGTCTGCGCCGCGTAGGTTGCGCCAAGGGCGACGAACGTGAGTAATGGGGGAAGTTTCAGTCAGGCCATAGCCGCCTAGAATTTCAATCCCAGCAATTTCGTAAAAGTCTTCTAAATAGTCGGCGATGGAGCCGCCGCCGCTGACCAGATAATCGACTTTGCCGCCCATTGCGGCGCGGACTTTGGTGTAGACGATGCGATCGCCAATCTGATGAATCGGCCAAAGATACATGAGCTTCAGCGCCGCAACCAGCTTTTGCACAGGCGAACTCTCTAGATTTTCTAGATTTAATCCAGCTAATGTGCGCTTACTAACAATGTATTCGCGGCTGCGCGTAAGGAAAAAGTTCACTAGCTTTTGTTTGCTTTCCGGCTGCTCGCGAAACTGCTTTTGCACCCCTTCATAGATTGACTCCCATAGCCGAGGCACAGCCACCATGTACTGCGGGCTGTAGTCTTTGAGGTCTTTTTTGACGTAGCGAATGTTGGTGTAAATTTGGGTGACGCCTTGAGAGAGCACAAAGTATTCAAACGAGCGCTCATAGGCGTGCCAAATTGGCAAAATGCTCATCACCGTTTGCGCTGGGCCAACATTGACGACAGCAGACGCGCCAGAGATTTGAGAAAACAAATTGTCGTGGCTGAGCATCACGCCTTTGGGCAAGCCAGAGGTGCCGGAGGTGTAGATTAAGGTGGCCGTGCGATCGCGCCCATAGTCCACAGGCGTAAACGGGCGCGCTGACGCCTTGGCGATCGCCATGAGATCAGTGAAATTCAGCAGACGGACGTCTGTTCCCAGGCTTTTGGCCGCTTCTGAATCAACAGCTTCGTCTGTGAGCAAAATCGCAAACCGCAAAGCCCGCTCTAGTTGACCTATACCAGTGGCCAAGCCCTGTGAGAGCTTTTGTAAAGTCGTCAGATCTTGCACGATCAAACCGGTGCTGTCGCTGTTGTTTAAAATAAATATCAGTTCGCTAACTTCAGCATTCGCGCCGCGTACCGCATCAACCGCCCCAGCGGTCATAATCCCTTGGTCAGCCACTAGCCAACGCGGGCGATTTTCACTAAAAAGGGCGATAGTGTCATTGGGTTGCACGCCCAGGCTCTGTAAGCCGATGGCAAACTGCTTAATGTCAGTGGCTAGCTCAGCATAGGTATACGTGGTTTCGGGATTGGTGTGAGGGTCGCGTAGAGCGAGGCTATTGCCATATTTTTCCGCCACAATCGGCCACACTTCAGGAATGGCCGTGACTTGGCTATAGTTGATAGCCTTAGCCCAGTTATTTTTTTCTTCGGTGTGCAGAGCCGTCATGGTTTGTGTTCTCCCAAATGTCGGTCAGGTGGCGGTCAAGTGCTGGTCAGGTGTCGGTCTATACCCAGCAAGAATACTTGATAGCAGAATACCCGGATTTTCAGCCCCTGTACATTGCCCGTTGTGACAGTAAACATTGCTACCAGGCTTCAAATAAGAAACAATATCGCGCAGACTTTTGCGCCTGAGCGCTACTTAGGGGTTTACCATTACCTTCAAGCAGCGCGGAGCAATGTTTTAAATCTTTAAACTTATCGTCTTCTAAACTGACTTCTAAACTATGTAAGTAACTATTGTAAATTTTGACTATGGCAGCTACTGCATTCGACGGATTGGGAAAGTTTTTTGGGCAGATTCTTGCGCAGATTGAAATGACTCAGATTGTGTGGGCGATCGCCGCCATCGTTCTAGTCGAAATGGTGCGCGATACCTACCACTTTCTTAGCCACCAGTGGGCACCCCTACAGCAGCTCCACAACTGGCATCACCGCGCCTATAAAAAAGACTTTTCGCCGCTCAGCACCGAGATCTATCGCAAAGCGCAGCTCTATAATGACGCTCCAGAATCTGCATTTATGATGGCGGTGATGGCACTCGCGGCCTTAGCAACGGGTATTAGCGAACTGTGGGCAGGCGTAGTGTACGCGGCTGGTTTTTTGGTGGCGGCGGTGGCGCGATCGCGCGGCCTACTTCCCCATACCGACCTCACCCACGAACCTGGCCCTCTCACCGGCATTCCGGGCTATTGGAAAGTCAACCGCACCTATCACTGGCGGCATCACTTTGACGATACCAACGCCTATTACGCAGGGCTCTTTCCGATTAGCGACAAGCTTCTCGGCACCGCCCTTTCACTCAAAGGTAAGACTGTCGCCGTCACGGGTGCATCCGGCACATTGGGCCGTGCGTTAATCCAAGCTCTGGCCAAACAAGGCGCAAAACCGATTGCTCTGACAACTTCTAAGGCAACTTCTGCGGCGGTTGATATTTCAGGAGCCACCAAAACCATTGCTTGGCAAACCGGACAAGAAGCGAATCTGCGCGACGCTTTCGATAAAATTGATATTTTGATTATCAACCACGGCATCAACGTCATGGGCGAAAAATCTATTCGCGCGATTGAACAATCTTTAGAAGTCAATGCCCTGTCGGCTTGGCGGCTAATGGAGATCTTTTTAGAAACGGTTGATAATCGCACGGGCCGCGCCACTAAAGAGGTGTGGGTTAATACCTCTGAATCTGAAGTGAATCCTGCCTTTAGTCCACTGTATGAAATTTCCAAGCGGCTAATTGGAGATGTTATCAACCTACGTCGAACGGATGCGCCTTGTGTAATTCGCAAGCTGGTGTTAGGGCCATTTAAGAGTAACTTGAACCCTTACGGAATTATGAGTGCGACTGCGATTGCTCATGCCATTCTCTTTTTGGCCAAGCGAGATGTTCGCAACATTATAGTCACCATCAACCCACTCACCTATTTACTCTTTCCAATCAAAGAATTTTCTCAAGCTCTTTACTTCAAGCTATTTGCAAAAGATTTCACCCCACCGCTCCCTTTAGCCAACTCACCAAAAGCAAACTGAACCCTACAGCTTCATTCTCAACCGATACGCCTCAATTCGTACGCCTCAACCTATACTCATACTGGCCGTATCAACTGCCTATAGGACAGAACAGCAATGCGTAACGTAACTCTTCACGCCTTTAACTGGAAATATGCCGACATCACCAAAAATATCGAGGATATTCGAGCGGCGGGCTATGGCGCGGTGCTGATTCCACCGCCGCTATACTCCGATGCCAAAGGCGATCAGTGGTGGCAGCGATATCAGCCTAAAGATTACCGAGTATTGCTTTCCTATTTAGGTGGCAAAAAAGACTTAGAAGCGCTGATTGCCGCTTGCCATCGCGGTGATTCACCCATTGCAGTCTATGCCGATTTGGTGATTAACCATATGGCCAACGAGGCCCGCGAAGACCACTTTGATTTTCCGGGTAAAGCAGAGCTAGCGCGCTACCAAAAGGAACGTGAACTGTACGAAGAGAATCGCCTCTACGGAGATTTGAGCGAAGGGCTTTTTTCTGTTTTTGATTTTAATAATGCTGGCGAAATCGATGGGGGAGAATGGTCAGATAGAGGCGCTGTGCAATATCAAAACTTGTCAGGGCTGCCCGATCTTAAAGATTCCGATTGGGTGCTAAAGCAGCAGAAACTGATGATCGAAGCGATGACAGCGATGGGCTTTGATGGATTTAGAGTCGATGCGATTAAGCACATTACCGAGCGGATGATCGATAATGCGGCGGATGATGCGGTTGTGCGTGAGAAATTTTGGTTTGGCGAAGTACTCACGGGCAGCGATTATGATGAACTGATTTTCTTATCACCTTTTCTGCAAGAAACCTGGATCTCCGGCTACGACTTTCCGCTATTCAATACCCTTCGCCAAGCCTTTGGATTTGGCGGATCGCTGCGATCGCTAGCGCATCCTGAAAGCGATGGCAATGCCCTGCCTTGGAATCGTGCGGTGACTTTTGTCGTTTCCGCATAACGATGGATTTCGCTCGTGGCTGCTGTCGCCTCAAGATGAGCATTTGGCCTACGCTTACATTCTGGGGCGCGATGGCGGGGTGCCGTTGATTTACTGCGATCATAATGAGTCGCCTTATGAAGCGGACAGCGATCGCTGGATTAACACTCACAAGCGCCCCGACTTAACGGCAATGATCCAATTCCACAACGCGGTTCAAGGCGAACCAATGGCTACCCTCTACGAAAGCGATCTGCTTTTAGTTTTTCGTCGAGGCGAAAGCGGCATCGTCGCCATCAACAAAAGCGGCTACGGCGAATGGGCCACCTTCAGCACCTGGGGTCTCAAAAATCCAGCTCAGTTCAAAGATCTCATTCACGGCTATGAACTGACGCTTTCAGGCAACACATTCTCTCTCTTTGTGCCCCCTCAAACTGCTCAAATGGGGCTGTTGAAATCATAGGCAGAGCCGTTCTAGGAAGCTGCTTTGGGGCCGAATTTTCGAGTTTTAGAGGGTTGCGACATACTCTGGTGCAATTTTGGCTAGCATCTTTAAAGCAGCATTGACGGTAGCAGAGTCTTTAAATACTTTAGCGATCTCAGGATCTAAAAGTACTAAGTTCGTTCCTTGATGGAAAGCTTTGTGGTGCTTTCCTCGTACTCCATCAGAAAAATCGTACTCTTCACGCATGGTGTCTTGTTCATTGGGTTGATTCATAAGATCTTCGTTCTTTTGCTGAAGCTGTTCGAGCACTGATGATACGAATGCAACCTTCCCGCTCAGTATAAGCGATAACTAGCAGTCGGTTAAGGGCGGAGCGAGCCACACTCAAAAATCGTAATTCTCCGATGGAGTGAGCTGGATCTGAGATAGTAAGTTCCAGTGGATCGCCAAATGCAGTTCCAGCTTCTGTAAAATCGATTCCATGCTTTTTGATATTTTCCAGCTCTTTTTCGGTGTCCCACTCAAATTCCAACTTCAACTCCTAGCGGCAGTGTAGCGGTAGATAACATCTGATTTCACCATTATTCTGAAACTATATTCTTGAGCAATCATACCCGCGAACCCTCCGCTGATTGCCCGTTCCCCATTAGGATAAAAAGGTGGAACGATGAAGTGTAGTAGCAGATGGATATTAAATCGGGATTTGTCGGCACCGTAGGCAATACGCCTCTGATCCGGCTGAACAGCTTTAGCGAAGAAACGGGCTGCGAAATTTTGGGCAAAGCAGAGTTTCTAAACCCAGGCGGATCGGTTAAAGATAGGGCGGCTTTATTTATTATTGAGCAGGCTGAAAAAGACGGCAGGCTGAAGCCGGGAGGCACCGTCGTCGAGGGTACCGCTGGCAATACGGGCATTGGCCTTACTCATATCTGCAATGCCAAGGGTTACAAGTGCGTCATCGTTATTCCCGAAACGCAGTCTCAAGAAAAAATTGATTTGCTGCGAACGCTTGGCGCAGATGTGCGCACCGTTCCGGCAGTGCCCTATAAAGATGACAATAACTATGTCAAAGTCTCAGGTCGCTTGGCTGATGAAATAGATAATGCCATCTGGGCCAATCAGTTTGAAAACCTCGCCAACCGTCAGGCTCACTACGAAACTACTGGGCCCGAAATGTGGGCTCAAACCGGCGGTAAAATCGATGGTTGGACGGCAGCTACTGGCACAGGCGGCACCTATGCAGGCGTCGCCATGTTCTTAAAAGAGAAAAACCCTCAGGCGCGCTGCGTCGTCGCCGACCCAATGGGCAGCGGCCTATACAGCTATGTGAAAACGGGCGAAATTCAGCCTGAAGGCAATTCTATCACCGAAGGCATAGGCAATAGCCGCATTACTGGGAATATGGAAGGGGCACCGATTGACGATGCCCTGCAAGTAGACGACCACGAAGCGCTCAGAGTGATTTATCAGCTGCTGTATAAAGAAGGACTGTTTATGGGCGGCTCTGTGGGCATTAATGTAGGGGCGGCGGTAGCACTGGCAAAATCAATGGGGCCTGGGCACACAATAGTGACTATATTATGTGACGGCGGCTCTCGCTATCAGTCCAAAATATTTAACCGTGAGTGGCTCGTAAGCAAAGGGCTGTGGTCTGACGATTTTTTGCCGGGGTAAAGCTGTCAAGCTTGGGGCCTTTTCAAATCTACGTCTTGAGATAGATTTATTTTTTAGCTTGCTAAATCGTACTCGTAATGAGTATGATTTGGTAGTTGGCTAGGTAAGTTTGCAGCGTGAGCCTGCAAGCCTACAGCGTCAACTTTGTGTGGCTTTGTACTGCCTTGTTTTAGATACTGCACTTTCGCGCTGACATCGCATTTTATTTTTTAGGAGATGATTGTTTCATGGCATTAGAAAATCGCGAAGGTCAAAAAGTCCCTAACGTTACCTTTCGTACCCGCCAAAATGACGAGTGGGTAGAAGTAACAACTGATGAATTATTTAGCGGCAAAACCGTTGTTGTCTTTTCGCTGCCAGGTGCGTTTACACCTACTTGCTCGTCTACTCACTTGCCGGGTTATAACGAGTACGCTGCCCTTTTTAAGCGAAACGGCGTAGATGACATTATCTGTATGTCTGTTAACGATACCTTCGTCATGAATGCTTGGGCTGAAAACCAAGAGGCCGACAACATTAGGGTAATTCCTGATGGAAACGGTGAATTTACTGACGGCATGGGCATGTTGGTTGGCAAGGAAGATCTAGGCTTTGGCAAGCGCTCTTGGCGCTATTCCATGCTGGTAAAAGATGGCACTGTCGAGAAAATGTTTATTGAGCCTGAGGTGCATGGCGATCCGTTTGAAGTCTCTGACGCTGAGACGATGCTGAACTATATCAATGAAAAAGCCGGTAAGCCTCACCGCGTCTTTTTATTCAGTAAGCCAGGTTGCCCGTTCTGCGCCAAGGCTAGAGACCTGCTAGATGCGCATAGTATGAGCTACGAGCAGGTAGAGCTTGGCAATGGCATTACCACCAAGGCGCTGTATGCGGTTTCGGATGCGGGTACGACGCCCCAAGTCTTTATTGATGGGCGTTTAATTGGAGGCTCTGATGATTTGGAAGCTTACTTTAGTAAGCTAGGTGTGGCTTAATCCGTAGCACCATCAGCGCCTAAAGCTTTTCGTTGCCCCCTTTTTGGATAAGATGGCGTTCTAAATTTTGAGCGTTGTCTAGGATAAGGAGGGGGCTTTTACTGGGCGTTTATGGGCTTTTATTGGACATTTGCGGGGTCTCAAGGCACACTCCCAATCGATTCCTTCTATGATCTAGGTTGTTGGGCAGCTTTAAAGGCTATTTAAAAGGATATTTATCTGTTCTGTATTGACATTATTTTTTTCTTCAGGAGCAGTTTATGGCTTACGATTTTGACCTTTTTGTGATTGGTGGCGGATCAGGTGGGATTGCCACGGCTAGGCGAGCGGCTTCTTATGGGGCAAAGGTGGCAGTGGCGGAGAGCGATCGCCTCGGCGGCACCTGTGTCAATCGTGGCTGTGTCCCCAAAAAGCTGATGGTATACGCCTCTCGGTTTCCTAAGTACCTGTCTGAATCTGCTGGCTACGGGTGGGATATGGAAGCCCATAGCTTTAACTGGAATGAGATGATCACCGACGTTAATAATGAGGTGAAGCGGCTGAATAACATCTATCAGCGGATGGTAGATACCGCTGAGGTGAAAATATTTCCGGTTCATGCCAAGCTGCTAGATGGCCATACGCTCGAAGTTGGGGATGAGAAGGTGACGGCTGAGAGAATTTTGATCGCCGTAGGCGGTGAACCGGTTAAGCCAGGTATTCCGGGCATAGAACATGCGATTACCTCGGATGGCATGTTTGAGATGACTCAGCAGCCTAAGCGGATGGTGATTCTGGGCGGCGGCTATATTGGCTGCGAATTTGCCTGTGTGATGAATGGCCTCGGCACTCAGGTGACTCAGGTGATTCGTAAAGAACAGATTTTGAACGGCTTTGATAAGGATGTGCGAAATGAGCTGCACGAGGCGCTGGTAAAGCAGGGCATTAAGCTAATTACTAATGCAGAAATTGTGGGGATCGAGAAAAGCAGCAATGGGGTTACCGTCACAATTAATGACGGGGATGAGCATGTGATTGTAGCGGATGCGGTGAGTTTGGCAGCGACTGGACGGCGGCCTAAACTGCATAATCTAGGACTAGAAAATACGGCGGTAGAGACACATAAAGGCGCGATCGCCGCCGACCAATACAGCCAAACCGCAGAATCCAGCATTTATGCAATTGGCGACTGCACCGACCGTATCAACCTCACCCCAGTGGCGATTAACGAAGGCCGCGCGCTGGCCGACACCCTCTATGGCGGCAAATCGCGCCTGATGAGCTACGAGGCCGTGCCTTCGGCGGTGTTTACGACGCCTGAAGCAGCGAGTGTGGGGATCACCGAAGATGAGGCGATCGCCCAATACGGCGAAGACAACATTCACGTTTTCCGCTCCCGCTTCCGCTCAATGTACTACACGCTACCGAATAAGGACGAAAAGACGCTAATGAAGCTGATTGTGCATACCGAAACGGACAAAGTTTTGGGCGCACATATGGTCGGTGATAGTGCCGCTGAGATTATTCAAGGCGTTGCGATCGCTCTCAAAATGGGTGCGACCAAAGCTGACTTCGATGCCACCGTTGGCATTCACCCCAGCTCCGCTGAGGAATTTGTGACGATGCGCTAACAGCAGCCGCTGACCAGCGAATTCTCATAATCTTCTTAATAAAACACGGAATAAAACAAATCTTACGCCTCTAGGAATACTTTACCAAAAAAGCTGTCCTAGAGGCTTTCTTATGGCTTTCTTATGGCGTTTTCAGGGCATGTGATTACTGTTGAGGACTGTTGAGGACTGTTGCTAAGAGTCCTTTAACGGTATACCTTTAACTAGGCTTTAACCAACCTTTAGCTTCAAGGTGGCAGCTTTAGAAGGGTACATAAGGAAAATCTTGATGGATTCATAAAAACAAAACAGAAGCTAGCGTTTAACAACAAGACTGTTGCTTATCTAATGTCTCCTAGCAAAAATGCGGCCATAAGCCTCTGGTAATAAGAATCAGTCCGTCGAAAGTCGGTTGCCCAAACAGGCTGCCAAAACAGTAGAGATCAGGCTAAGACGCATGGGCCATATGTGAATTTTGCATATTTCCTTGAGAAATGTTCTTAGTGAACCCGCAAACAGAAATTCTGTATCTAAGATAGTCAGCGGATATAAAAATAATTAGCGAATGAAAACATCAGCGGCTACAAACTTAGAGCTGCCCTGGAAGACCCCCGAAAAAACCTTAGAAGCAGCCTATTAGGACGCTTAGCAAATGTGACACATTGACCAGACAGTCGTGATCAGCCGCCGCTAACCTGTAGATAGCGAATGAATAGCAAATGAGTATACGAATGAATAGCGAATACATGAAGCTTGCTTAGAGCGACTTTCTCCGGCCTGTTCTTTTTACGCCGTCTTTAATCCAATCTTTATAGAGCTTTAACCCATTCATTTAATATCTGTTGTTTGAATTAAATTACCTTCTATTCCGGTGGATCTTGGTATCACCTTGGGTACGTTGTTTAACGACTACCACTATTTCCATCAGAATCCATCACTCTTTTCTTTGAACTGAAAACAGTTCTGTCACTATGTATTCCTCTTCTTTGCCTAGAAAAAAGAAAACCTTAGATCTCTTGCAACCGGTGAAACACCGAATTGAGCAGATCCCGGTTGAGAACCCTAAAACTGCACATCGCATCGTGGCGCTGATCCCCGCCGATTGCCCTTTTGAAAGAGACATCAAAATCTTCGGTCATACCCTGCTACGAATTCCGCCTATGTGCAAAATTAACCCGCTGTACGATCAGCTGATGATGTTACGGTTTAAGGCACTGTGCTATCTCGTCGATGAATGCGGTGAAGACGCGACGGCTTTAGGCTAAAACAATTTTTATCTGGTCTGCTCAGTTAGCGTTTTACTTTAGCTAGCGGACTTCCTCAGCGCTGAGTCCCGTCGTTTGGCAAATCGTTTCGGTATCTAGTACGGTTGGCAGCGATTGAGCGATCGCAATTTTTACCTTTTTGACGAGCGACTTCAAACGCGCTGTGAATTTCAGAAACCTCGTCTAAGCACGCAGGAATGCTCTGTAGCTGGTTTGCCGTCTTCAAAAAAAATCTATTTGTCTGCCAGTTGAGCTTTGACGCTAGCGCTCAGCAGTGAGGCTAAAGCCTACTTGTCGCAGCAAATTCATGGGGCCAACGTCAGTGAGTTGCCGAAAGGCGTCTTTGTTTTTGACCAGCAGCGAACCGGCAAACCCTAATGAATTGACTGAAATACCGGCGTATTTTTCCTGGCTGCGGGGCACTATCATCATCCACTCGCGAGTGCAGAGAAAGTTGTAGGCTGCTGTTTGGGTACCTGCCAAAGGGAAGCGATCGCTCGTAATACCTACGGTTTCAAGAAGCTGATGGTAGCCCGCTAAAAGCTGATGCGAGGTTGATAAAGCATCAGTAGCAAAGCTAAGAGGAAGAGCAGCATGGCAAAAAGGAAAGGGCAAAAACCGCCTCTCATCGCCCGGTTTGCGCTCATCTTTTTTTGCCACAGCCATCACTGCCTCAAGCGGGAATTCTTTCAGCTCATCAGAATAGGGCACAACCTGTAAATGCTTGTGTGGCTGACTAGCGCCAGCAACTTTACCGCCATTAAAAAAAACCAGCCCGTCTATGGCTAATAGGCACTGGGCCAACGCTTGAAAATCAGCTATCGTCAGCCAGTTTTCTTGCGGCTCGTACTCACGGGTCACGATTAAAAAATGGTGATCGACCACATTGAATTTGTTCAGCAAGCAAAGATGAGTGGGCGACAGATCACTGACGTAGAGATCGGTTTCGTAGGGCAAAAAAGGATTCGCTGGAATGGTTTTACCCTGCTGCTGGCGGGCTTTTTCCTTGCGCGAAAGATTGGCTAAAATGCGAACTACAAAGCGAACGCCGCCGGATTCGATGTGCTCAATGATAGTTTCAATCGGTTGCAGCGCACCGACCGCTAGCCCGCGCTGGCTAGCTGCCTTTAATCGGAGCCAAAATTTGTCTGCTTCCCAGGGAATCCGATTTTCATCAGATCTAGTTACGCTATCGACCATGCCTATTCGTCAGTTAATGATCATCCTGCGCAAGCGTACCGCACTGGGCCTGATGCCGTAGTAAATGATCGCACAGGACAAGGGCTACCATCGCTTCGAGCATCGGCACGGCCCTGGGTAGAACACAAGGGTCATGGCGACCTTTGGCGGCTAAAACGGTTTCTTGTCCTGTGCTATCGACGGTTTTTTGGGCCTTGCGGATAGTGGCTGTCGGCTTAAACGCGACTCTAAGGACAATATTTTCACCGTTGGAAATGCCGCCTTGGGTACCGCCAGAACGGTTTGTGCAAGTGCGAAAGCCGCCGTCCTCGCCGCGATACATTTCATCATTGTGCTGAGATCCGGTGAGCAAGGTGCCCGCAAAGCCTGATCCCATCTCAAAGCCTTTGGTGGCTGGTAGCGACATAGCAGCTTTAGCCAAATCGGCGCTGAGCTTGTCAAATACAGGGGAGCCTAGCCCTTTGGGGACGTTCCTCGCCACACATTCGACGACGCCGCCAATCGAGTCACCGTCTTTACGCACCTGATCAATCCGCTCGATCATCTGCTCGGCCACGTCTTGGTTAGGGCAGCGCACCATATTGCTTTCTATTTCTTTCAAGGTGACGGTGTTGCTGTCTATTGTGGCTTCGATATCTTGAATGCACTTGACGTAGGCAAGCACTTCTACGCCACCGACTTGCTTGAGAATTTTTTTGGCAATAGCGCCTGCTGCTACTCGTCCAATTGTCTCTCTAGCCGACGAGCGCCCGCCGCCTTGCCAGTTGCGAATACCGTATTTAGCATCGTAAGTGGCATCGGCGTGAGAAGGTCGATAGGTTTGCGCCATCTCATCGTAATCCTGAGAGCGAGCGTCTTTGTTGCGCACTAAAATGGCAATCGGCGTGCCCAGGGTTTTGCCCTCAAACACACCAGAAACGATTTCGCAGGTGTCGGTTTCTTGGCGCGGGGTGGTAATTCGGCTTTGCCCCGGGCGGCGGCGATCTAGCTCAAACTGAATTTCTTCGGCAGAAATTTCTAACAGCGGCGGGCAGCCATCAATCACGACGCCAACGCCGCCGCCGTGAGATTCGCCAAAGGTAGTGATGCGAAACAAATGTCCGAAGGTATTGCCCATGAGATGCCGAATGCGATGAGGAAAATGAAAGTTTTATCGTTAGCCTCGATCCTACCGTATTTAGCGAACCAGTCGCGGCCATTGAGGGATCGAAGGGGGGATTGCTACTGCCTCTTCCCCAACAGTTTTCTACGAGTGTGGCTAGCTTAGTTATTGATGTCCATCTTGGGCTCTCTGCTCTAACCATCGTTGAAAAGACTTTTGGCTTTCGCCGGAAGGTTG
>JBGTIK010000297.1:0-5610 GCA_041745715.1 Phormidesmis sp. | reverse complement strand
ATGTATTTCTGCCGGATCAACCCTTTGAATTGCCCGCCGCAGCCGTCTGACAAATAAAGAACGATTCGGCAACTCCGTTAGCGGGTCATAAAATGACTGATAAAACACCTGATAGGTAATGAGCGCTCCACTGGTCAAAATAAGAGCGAGTGCAGGTGCAGCAAAAGGAACCCAGCCCATCAAGCTAAAAGAAACTAAACAACAGCCCCCCAAAACAGCTACCTCAGTTAGTAGCGCAATGCCTAGCAACACGGAGCGCTTCATCCGCCAAACCGCGAAGCCCCCTGCTAGCGACCACCCCCACATCCAAGCGATTTCTCCCCACTGGGGCCAATACCAAAACAGCGGTTTCGCATCTAATACGCTACTCAAAATTTGACTGACGATTTGGGCATGTACTAGCACGCCTGGCATCACATGGTCAGCGTTTTTTTCTGAGCTGTAGGGCGTATAGAAAAAATCTTTAGCGCTCGGCGCGCTCACGCCAATCAGCACAATCTTGTCTTCAATCCATCCTGGCTCGACTTTGCCTTCCATCACCTCGCTGAGAGTGACTTTTCTGGCCGCAAAGTTGGATGAGCGGTAGTCCAGCAGAATTTGATAGCCTGCGGAATTGATGTTCTCGTATCCCCCTGATTTGGCGGTCAGCGGCATAAAATCAGTAGCGCCGAGATGAATAGCTTCTCCATCGACAGCAAAGGCTTTACCCTCTGCCTCTAGATATTTGCGGCTAAGCTGTAGCGCGAAGGAATACAGCTTAGTGTCGTCTTCAACGGCAAACAACAGCGCCCGGCGCAAAATTCCGTCTGAGTCGATGATGAAATCGTTAAACCCTACCTGACTAAGATCTAAATCGGGCGGTGGTGGAATGTAATCATCGGCATTGATGCCCAATGCTGTAATAGCGACTACTTTAGGCGATTCAAAGGCTTTTTTAAGCGCTGCTTGGCCTTGGCCTTGGGGGATGTCTCTGTAGATATCTAGGCCGATGGCTTTGGGATTGTGCTTTTGCAACTGGCTCAGCAAGCTGGCCATAGTTTGATCTGACATGGGCCATTCGCGCTGGCTGCGAATGTCTTCTTCGGTGACTTCGACCACGAGCAAACGAGGATCAGGGCCTTGGTCAGCTTTTAGTCTCACCATATGGTCAAAGGCAACGAGTTCGAGCGACTGAAGGCCACCAATTTGTCTCAAGGCTAATAGCAGACCTGTAACAATGATGCTAGCTAGCCAATAGGGCTGGTTTTGCAATCGTTTGTAGAGGTTAACAGGTAAAGACAATAGTCCCTCCTAGCAGAGATCGGCGGACGAGGGCGTGCCATTTCTAGTATGCCCAGCGGCCTACGACCTTAATCATTTGGTGAAGATTCATCAGCTATTGACTCAGTGTGGAGTCAGTATGAAGTCAGTGTGGAGTCTAGGTGAGCTGTTGACTGGATGGGCGATCGCTGCCAACAATAGAAAAGCAATCGTTTTAATTTGAGAATCGTTATGGCCAGTATTCAGCCCACTAAAGTACCCAATATGGAGCGTCCTAAAAAGGGGTTCAATCAATATGCAGAGCGGCTCAACGGCAGAGCGGCGATGATTGGCATAGCCGCGCTTATTTTGATTCAGCTACTGACAGGTAAAGGGCTGTTAACCCTGTTAGGGCTGGCGTAAGTCAGCGTCTGTCGGCACCTTATAAAAGGAAAAAAGGCGCACTAGCTGTATTCGCTAGCTGCGCCTTTTTATTGGGTTATTTGCTCAGCAGTGCTTTTTTGTGAAGCTTAATTAAGCGCTAATCTAGACCCGCTCAGATCTTTCTCAGCGCTTAATCTATAGTCTTATCTACTACTGAGCGTCCGTCTCAGAGAATTCAGCGTCAATCACGTCTTCTCCGCTAGCGGCGGCAGTGCTATCAGTCGCGCTGGCGTCACTACCGTCGGCAGTCGCTTCACCGGCTCCGGCTTGCTGATAGAGGTTGCTGCTCAGTGCATAGAGGGCTTCCTGCAAAGCTTCCATTGAGGACTTGGTTTTTTCAAAGTCTTCAGCGGCAAGTGCTTCTTTCAGCGCTTTGATTTGGCCTTCCACTTTTTCTTTGTCTTCTGCGGGAACTTTGTCACCGAGCTCTTCTATCTGCTTTTCGGCCTGGTAGGCCAGAGAATCAGCCTGATTTTTGGTATCTACTCGCTCACGACGCTCTTTGTCCGCATCAGCGTTGCTTTCAGCGTCGCGCACCATTTTCTCAACTTCGGTATCAGAGAGCGTAGAAGCACCGGTAATGCTAATTGATTGCTCTTTGCCTGATCCTTTGTCTTTAGCGGTGACATTTAAGATGCCGTTAGCGTCAATATCAAAGACCACTTCGATTTGAGGCTCACCCCGGCGAGCCGAGGGAATACCGTCGAGACGGAAATCGCCTAGGCACTTGTTGTCGTTAGCCATCTCGCGTTCGCCCTGGAACACCTTGATCTCTACGTTGGTTTGACCATCGACAGCGGTGGAGAACACCTCTGACTTTTTGGTAGGAATCGTGGTGTTGCGGGTGATGAGCCTAGTCATGACGCCACCGAGTGTCTCAACGCCGAGAGAAAGCGGTGTGACGTCTAGCAGCAGAATGTCTTTGACTTCACCGGCTAGTACGCCGCCCTGAATAGCTGCGCCAATAGCAACGACTTCGTCAGGGTTAACAGTTTGATTGGCGGGCTTGCCTAAGATTTTTTCAACGAGGGACTGAACCGCAGGAATGCGAGTAGAGCCCCCTACGAGGACAACTTCATCAATTTCAGCCTTGCTGAGCTTGGCATCTTTGAGCGCGTTCTGTACAGGGACGCCGCAACGATCAATTAGATCGGAGCAAAGTTCTTCGAACTTGGCGCGGGTTAAGGTGGTTTCTAAGTGCTTAGGCCCATCTTGAGTGGCGGTAATAAACGGTAGGTTTACTTCGGCTTGGCTAACGCTGGACAGCTCGATTTTGGCTTTTTCAGCGGCTTCAGTGAGGCGCTGAAGAGCCTGCTTGTCTTTGCGAAGATCGATGCCTTCTTTGGCTGCGAAGTCTTCAGCGAGGTAGTCAACCAGCTTTTTGTCAAAGTCGTCGCCGCCTAAGTGGGTGTCACCGGAGGTGGAGAGTACTTCAAAAACACCGTCGCCGACTTCTAGGATAGAAACATCAAATGTTCCGCCGCCGAGATCAAATACGAGGATGGTTTCGTTGCTTTTTTTGTCTAGGCCGTAGGCTAAAGCAGCAGCGGTAGGCTCGTTGATGATGCGTAGCACTTCGACGCCTGCAACTTTACCAGCATCTTTGGTGGCTTGGCGCTGGGAATCGTTGAAATAAGCAGGAACGGTAATGACCGCTTGAGTGACTTTTTCACCGAGATACTTGCTGGCGTCATCGACTAGCTTGCGCAGTACCTGAGCGGAAATTTCTTCGGGGGCGTACTGTTTCCCGTCAGAGGTTTCAATTTTGACGTTGCCACCAACGTTAGCCACTTTGTAAGGGACTTCGCTGGATTCGTTGTTAACTTCGTCATGGCGACGGCCGATGAATCGCTTGACTGAGTACAGCGTATTTTCGGGATTCATGACGGCTTGGCGCTTGGCAATTTGACCAACGAGGCGATCGCCATTTTTGGCATAAGCGACCACTGAAGGGGTAGTCCGAAAGCCTTCGGCGTTGGCGATAACGCTGGGCTTACCCCCTTCCATAACGGCCACGACTGAGTTGGTGGTTCCGAGGTCAATTCCGACTACTTTACCCATGTGTATTTGCTCCGAGATAAATAACTAAATAATGAGGAACTAATGATTCTGTACTTTGCGCTTCGTAAAGGTTATATCTATAGTGCTCAATGGGGGGCGGTTTGCTGAAGGGGGGGTTACCGAACCGGGGAGTGAGGCTGCGAGTAGCCATCTAAAGAATGCGCCAATGAGATGCATAGTCCTTAAAGAAAAAGAAATAAAAGCAGAATGCCTTAAACGACGAAATAAGAAGCAAAATATAAATTAGAGCCAGCGTTCTAATAGAGCCAGCGTTCTAAAATTTAGACACTACTCACAAGCCGTGAACGCTGTCAAAAAAACTGCCGCCTTTACGATGCCTTGAAAGTCTGGCTAGGTTAAGAGACGATCTGGACGCATCTGGCCTATTTGACCACCTGTCTATGGATGGTGGCCGCGCTTATTCAAAGCGGAGAAGTGGGTCTGACGAAATGGAGAGCTCAGCTACCCTACCGAGGTTACCAGCAGAGGCGAGTGCGGCGCTGGCTAGGCAACAACCGCATCAACGTACATTGATTGCATCCCTCGAATTCCAGATGAACATCAACGTGTATGGCTTGATTCGTATGGCTCAGGCATTTTCCCCGGTGCTAAAAGCTAATGGAGGAGGCGTCTTTGCCCATCTCAACTCTGTCGCTTCGATGAAGTCGTTCTCTACCTTTGTCACTTACTCAGATTCAAAAGCTGCTGCCTATTCAATTACGCAGGCATTACGAGAGCTATTGAGTAAACAGGGCACAATTGTTTTGAGTGTTCACCCTGAGCCAATTGCTACGGGTATGGGTGATGCAGCAGGGCTGGGTGAGATCGCAGAGCCGCCTACATTAGTCGCCGAAGCCATAATTGAAGCTCTGAAAAATGGCAAGTTTCATGTCTTTCCTGATTCGATGGCAAAGCGAATTAGCGCACGTATAAGAGCTTTGCCGCAAATGTTGTTGAGTCCAATCTATCTGAAGGTTAGTACTTCGTTACGAAGTTTTTGATAGGTGCTAGACGACATGGAGAGAGGAAACGTGAAAATATTACATCAAGCTGCTATCTACGTCTCCAAGCCTCTGCCATATAAACATTTCGATATTCCAGCCGTTTAACTGTGAAGTTGTGCGGCGGCAGACCGTCTTGAATGCTCACCGATAACCTTCGTGCCGTCCGCACCAACGTAGTGTCAGGTGGTCATCCTACCGACAGTTCCTGGTGCAACAGTCGTAATTCCTTCAGAAATATATCGTTTAAAGTCCTCTACGTTCAACGTGAGAATATGTGATATGCTACTGACTTTCATTAATGCAACCAGCCGAGCATCGTGAACCTGAACTCCTGAAACACTAAAAGTGACAACCAATCTTCGCCATTCCTTATAAACTTCAGAGCTGTCAGGCAATACTGGAAAGAGACGCTCAACGAGTTGCAACAACCGTTCACTTTCATGCGGAGTTAATCCAAATCCATTTCTCTCAAGTGGACGAGTTGAAACATTCCAGAATTCAATGCAATTTTGAGAAGTGACTCGTAGCTGGTGTCCATCTTGACGCAGCATTCGGACAGCAATTCTAATTGAAGGATGAAGGGGATGAGAGCGATCCACGAACCGCAATAGAATATTCGTGTCTACTAGGTAAAGCACAATTTATGGATGCTCCTCATAAATTCCTGCTCGACTAATAGCATAATCTGATAGAGCAGGTATGGTCGTTCCAACGTACCTTTGGCAGATAGATCTAAAATTAGTGCCTACATTTTTTCAGCTGGCAACAATTTGTCCAAAGCAGCTACGGAGCAAAGGTTGAGCGCTTCCATCCAAGGCAGACCGTGAAGACGTGCCCCAAAAAACTCAGCTAAAGAGAGTCC
>JBGTIK010000296.1:0-4533 GCA_041745715.1 Phormidesmis sp. | reverse complement strand
TTTTGTGATATCCTGAAAGGCTTTAAAGAAAAGGGCCTTTGCCTACATCGTTTGGGTGCCCATAGCTAAAGTGCCGATATTAAAGGGATTTGAAAAAACCCTCTATATTAACATTAAATCTATTATGCAAGAGGTCTAGTGTTACAACTCGTTTCAAATCTTGCCTAGATTAAACAGCGTGGTTACTTCTAGGTGTCAAGAAGCTATCAGCGAATCTAGCGAAAAATCTGCGAATGATTGCAGGCTTTTTATTCAAGCTTTTATTTAGAACCTTTCCAAGCTACGGTACATTCACAGCGGCTTTGTGGCCGTTACCAAACCGGTAACGCTTAAACTCTTCTGATGCTTTAGGCATAGCAACAGCAAGCCTTTTTTATGTCTAAGGGTATGCATCTAATGGGTCTCATTATTCGTACTACTGGTAAGAGCTGTGTGGAGAAATAGGGCGCGCTCGCGCGCAAGACAGCCCACACCGCTATTGATTACTCTTAAGGATATGATCATATGACATCCCAAAATGCACTGTCTACCTCGCGCCGAGGTCTCGTCAAATGGGGACTTTGGGGCTTAGGTGGACTCATGGTGGCGACGTTGCCTAAAGCTGCGATCGCGCAGTCCAACATGACCCTTACCTTCGATGCCGACGACGAAGGCATTCTCAACTTTGCCCTCTTGCTCGAAGAACTAGAAGCTGCTTTTTATGCGGCGGCGATTAGCTCCGGTAAAATTTCAGACAGCAAAGAACTGGAATACGTGAAAGTATTGGGCGCTCAAGAAGCCGCCCATGTTACCTTTTTACGCAGTGTATTAGGCGATCAGGTGCTGTTTGAAACTGCCGATTTGAGCTTTAATTCAGCCGGATTGAATGCGATTTTGAGCGATCGCGACACCATCCTCAACACCGCCGTTGCCCTCGAAGATGTCGGCGTTCATGCTTACAACGGTGCAGGCCCTAGCCTGACCAACCCTACCTACATCCTCGCCGCAGGCTCCATCGTCTCCGTCGAAGCCCGTCATGCCGGTGGCGTCAGAGCCTTGCTGGGCAGACCCACGACCGAACCCGACAGTGACCGCTTGGTGAGTGATGCCGACCTAGTCGCTAGCCTCAACCCATTCAAGGGTCAAGCTTACGACGAGCTATATACCCCCAATCAGGTAGTCGCTATCGTTGGCTCACTCGGCATTCTTAATAACCCTATTAACGGCTCACTCGTCGCCTAAGGAGGACACTCATGAAAACACGTTTTAACTCAGCGCTTCAAAGCATTCAATCTAGCATTCAATTTACGGTGCGATCGCTTCTACGCTCTCTACCGAGCACCCTAATCGCCTTTTTAGAAAAAATTAATCAGCAGCATTTAATTAAAGGGATGGCATTTGTGCTGCCGCTAACTATGCTGCTGCTGTGCGTCGGCCCAACTCCCGCAGCGCACGCCCAAGAAGCTGTTTTGACGCCTCGCCAAGTCACCGAATATGCACTCACGCTTGAAAAGCTAGAAGCTGACTTCTATCGTCGCGCTGTAGCAGCAGCTCAAAACGGTGGCCTTGCAGGTGTGCCTCAAGCAGCCAAAGACGTCATTGTTTCCTACGGTCAAGATGAAGCTCGCCATGTCGCCGATCTTTCTGCCGTCTTGCCTTCTTTAGGCGGCGATCCAAACGCGATTAGAATTCCAACAAATCCTAACTACGCGGCTATTTTAGGCCGCGATCCGTTTGCTAACCCAGCAGACTTCCTGCTAGTGGGGCAGTATGTTGAAGATTTGGGTGTTGCCGCTTACAAGGGGCAGGTACAAAATTTGTTGGCAGCAGGCGATGCCGGTAAAACGGTGCTAGCCGCTGCGCTTGAAATTCACAGCGTAGAAGCTCGTCACGCGGCAGGCGTACGTTTTTTACGCAGTGCTTTGCTCGGCGCAGACGTTAATCCTTGGATTTCCAACAATGCTAGCAGCAACGAAGTCATTTACAACGAAAATCGGATGGGTTCTCCTATCCCCTTTAGCTCTGATGCCTTTGATGGCTATGCAACGCGATCTGAAGTACTCGCGCTAGTTGGCCCAGTGTTGACTGAGGCTCCCATGACTAGCCGACCTCAGCCTACTCAACCTTCTCCATCTCCAACAAATAACGCGCCCCGTGCCCTGTGGTAAGCGTTAGAGTTTTAAGTCACAAGCTCTGAGATTTGTTAATAGCTATTGTTTCCTGAGCTAATAAAAGCTGTTGTTCTTTATAGGGCAACAGCTTTCATTAGGCTCAAAAATAACTATGCCTCTTTAAAGGCTCAGACTTCAATTACATCATTCAAAATGAGTTTATCGCCTGGAATGCCGCGAATCCCCCAGTTGTGCTTAGGCAGCTCAAACAGGACTACCTCAATATCGGCAACGGCGATGCCAAGCTGTTTGTTGATTCGCTCAAACAGCAGCCGAATGAACTTTTTTTTCGCAGGCGTTGAGCGGCCTTCAAACAGAGTAATTTCAATGATGGTGTATTGACTGGAGCGATCGCTCGGATAAAAAAAATCTTCCGGCTCAAGCGGAAAAAACCGCTGAAATTTCTTGTTTTCGGGAGTGCCAATCGCATCTTGCAAACAGCTCTGCACAATCTCAGAAAGCTGAGGCTTGATAGAATTGAGGGAGTGCTTAACACCAGTAATTTTGACTTGCACCATCAGCGCGGTTGCCTCAAAAAATAATATGAATATTCTACTGATTCATGGTTTAGGGCGATCGCCGCTTTCGATGTGGAGCCTCGCTCAAAGGCTGCGCGAAGCCGGTCACGAACCTGTTTTTTTTGGCTATATGGCGCTATTGCAGTCTTTTAATGAGATTGTCCGGGCGCTGCGCGATCAACTTCGCAATCTTTCCGCTCTCGGCCCTTACGGCATTGTCAGTCACTCTTTAGGCGGCGTTTTGGCCCGCGCCGCGCTAGCTGAGGCGGCATTTCCATTACCTGCCCACGTAGTCATGCTAGCTCCCCCCAACCAATCTCCTAGAGCAGGGCAATTAGCCAATCTCTTTTTACCCTTTCGCTGGTTTGCCGGACAAAGTGGTCAAAATATGGCTAGCTCAGCCTTTTATGCTCAGCTTCCACCGCTACGCTGCCCCTACACGCTGATAGCCGGAACCTCTGGCCCTATCGGCAGCCTTAGCCCATTCGGTAATGAGGTTAACGATCTCATTATTGGCCTTACAGAAGTCAAAATGAATCCCCAAGATTCGCTGATCCTCATTCCAGCGCTACACTCTTTTATTATCCATTCGCCTAGCGCTCAAGCCGCCGTCATCAGCGCTTTTTCAAGTAGCCGTTAAGCCCGTGTGCTCAGGCAATCTCAACATGATATTGAGATTTTGAACCGCCGCTCCCGAAGCCCCTTTGCCCAAATTGTCCAACCGCGCAATCAGCAGCGCCTCTTGAGTCGTATCGTTCGCAAACACAAATAGCTGCACCAGGTTCGTTTGATTAGCGCTTTTAGCGTCTAAAAAGCTGCCGTTGCGAAGCTGAGTATCATCGCCGTAAGGCATCACCTGCACAAACGGCTCATCAGCATAGTGCTCACTGAGTGCATCGTGAATTTGCTGGCCAGTGGGCACGCTAGCCATCGTTTTGGCCATAGTCCACAGCAGCAAAGGCACCTGCACCACCATCCCCTGGGCAAAATCTCCCACCGCTGGCACAAACAAAGGCGCATGGCTGAGCCCTGCATACTTCTGCATTTCTTTCACATGCTTATGGCCAAACTTGAGACCGTAAGGGCTGTAGGGAGCAGCCGATTCGTCGGGATGTTGGGTATGAAGGCTTTCGTATTCAGCGATCAGCTTTTTGCCGCCGCCAGAATAGCCCGAAATCGCATTGACGGTCATGGGAAAATCGGCTGGAATCAGCCCAGACTTCACCAGTGGGGCGACGACTGCTAAAAAGCCAGTCGGATAGCAGCCCGGATTGCTCACCCGCTTCGATGCGGCAATGCGATCACGCTGCTTACTCGTCAGCTCAGGAAACCCATAGGCCCAATCTTCTGCCGTGCGATACGCCGTACTCGCATCTAAGATTCTGGCCTGAGGGTTATTCACCCAGCTCACCGCCTCACGCGCCGCTTCATCGGGCAAACACAAAATAGAAATATCAGCGGCATTAAGTAGCTTTGCGCGCTCGGCCTCATCTTTGCGTTTATCAGCCGCAATGCTGATGACTTCAAGATCATCACGCTGGGCTAGCCGCTGATAGATCTGCAACCCGGTCGTCCCGGCTTCACCATCAATAAAAACTGTCGGCACACCCATATACTCAACTCCAGTGCTGCTTACCTTTAGCGTTCATTAAGTCATCCTAGTAGATAACAACAGGTATGACTGAGTTAAGTTATTAAAGTCAAAAGCGGCTCTACTGGCCTAACTAGGGCTTGCTAAAAAAGTCAGATTAGGCCATTTATCGGCTGAAACCCTTGAAAACTCTTTGTAGTTTTCAGGTCTTACGCTTAGGCAAGTGCAAGGTAAAATCGGCTGAAACCTCGAAAACTCGTTGATCGCCCTTGCA
>JBGTIK010000295.1:0-27546 GCA_041745715.1 Phormidesmis sp. | reverse complement strand
GAATGACGCACTTAGGAATGCCGGATAGCTATGCCTTGAATCCCTAAAACGCCTAGATAAATCTGTGAGATAAGGATATGCGTCTCCAGAAATTATTCGCGCAACAAAGCCGTTTTAATTATGAGCTGTTTTAACTGTGAATAAGGGAAGGATAAGGGACAGGGACGTCAAAGCCAGAATCCAACTTTTAATCCATCTGTCCATTCGGAGATAAAAACTCATGTCTATTCACAATACCCCTGCGGAAGAAGCCGCTAAGCGCGAAGGCTATGTGCGAGGTCGCAATGATGAGAATTACGTGCAAAACAACTTGAGCGCGCGTGATCGCTCCGTTGCTGGTGCCAACGACAGCGCTGCTAGCGGTTTGGTGTTCGGTTTGATTATTGCTCTGCTAGCGGCACTGGTTGGGGGTGCTTTTTACTTCTTGAGCGGCGATCGCGGCAACAACGTTGTGCCAGTAGCTGTTCCGCAAACTGAAACAGAAACCACTAACGAAATAAATCTCCCTGACGTTAACGTGCAAACGCCTGAGGTGAACCTGCCTGAAGTGAACGTGCCTGACGTTAATATCATCAACGAAGCGTCCGAAACGCCTGCGCAACAGCCAGCAGCACCGCCTGCTGAGTAGGCTGTATAGAGAAAGGTAAGTTCCTAAGTTTGCTTCCTTGTTATTAGCCTGCAAAAAACACTGGCATTGAGCTTACTCTCGATGGCGGGGGCTTGGTTGCTGTTTTTTACTTGAACGAGCGCTGCCTTTGATGAGTACAAACCCAGCAAATACAAGAAGTCCATGCTTTGTGAACGGGTGCAGAGCGTAGGCTTCTTTTGAGAGTTTTATGTCATCAAGTTACGAGGCAGCCATTCAAAAATCCTATGCGAGGATTAGACTCGAGGTCACCCCATCCCGCCGGTAATTAATGAGATCACAAAAATCACCAAAAATACATAGAACAAGATCTTAGCGATGCCAAGCAGCACCTTCCGCAAGCTCGCTAAAGCCCAAAACTGCCGCTATGATCGCGACCACTAAAAAAGTTAACGACCAACTCAACATATCAATATCTCCTACTTTGTGTCAGTGAATGATTGCAAAAATATGCAATCATTCACTGATTAATTAGATTGAATCACCCCTGTTAAAAAAAGGTAATCTATAACGCAGATAGGGATATTGCTAGATCTCCTACTACTTGAAGCTATACAAGGTATTTCTTTGGGGGGAGCGATTAGCACAGAAACGGTGACTATTCTGTTGTTAGGATGAATTTGCGCCCCTGCACCTATCCCCAATGCTGGGGCGCTGAAACAAGAGTAGACGCATCTACCTACCTGGGCAAAATCACTTATGAAAAATTTAGTTGTGCTAAATGAATTGTGCAAGTGAATTCGGGAGTGTATCTTGTTGATTAAGGGGTTCATCACGACTTAAAAACTTGAGAATCGTTGAAAGGAAATAACAACTATGGCTATTCATGACCACACTGACGGTCGAACTGACAGTGAAAATTTACAAGGCATCAGTGGTAGAGAAGCTACGCCTGAAGAGATAGCGCTCCGCGATGGCTATGTTGAAGGCCGCAATGATGAAGACTACCGGCAAAGAGATTTGCGTAGGCAAGAAAGAGCTGTTTCTCAGGCTCAAGCTAACGACGAAGCAGCAAGTGGTGTGATTTTTGGTTTGATTGTTGCAGTCTTAGCGGCGGGTATCGGTGCTGCTTTTTACTTTTTGAGCGGCGATCGCACCAATCTCGTCCCCGTAGCCGTCCCCCAAATTCAGAAGGAAACTACTATCATCGAAAAGCAAAGCCCCGCTGCGCCTGCACCCGCTGCGCCTAACGTAACCTTGCCAGACGTTAGAATCAATGTTCCTGATGTAAACGTTCCTGATGTAAACGTTCCTGATGTGAATATCACTAATGAAGTGCCCGCTCAGCCCCCTGCTGCCCCTGAGCCTGCTCCTGCTGCCCCTGAGCCTACCGCAGCTCCTGAACCGGCTCCCGATGTTGCTCCTGCACCTGCCCCACAATAGACTCCCTACAATCGACCCTGTACGGAAAGTCATAGTCTGTTCGGTAACGGTAGACTTTAGCCAAGCTTTAGGAGGCGTTTTAGAAGGCGCTTTAGAAGCGCTAAAGTCTATCTCTCTGTCTGACTACAGCCCATGAGATTTTCAATAAAGATTCCCCATAAGATTCCATAGATGAGCGCTTCAGCCGCCTTGCTTTTGTTGGCCTATGCCTACAAGTTTCAACTCAGCGGGAAAGGTATCAATCCCAATAGAAGGCGCTCTCTTAGATCAGGTAGCAGCGGGCTATCGGGGGCAAAGGCGAACTAGGCTCAAAATCAGGGGTGAGACCTGCTATCAAACCAGGAGTTGTCATCACAAACGTCCATTTTTGAGCTGATGGCCAATCGCAGTGGGCCACAGATTAGCTAACGGCTAGTTAGCTGTTAATCAGATATTAGCCAGACGTTAGTGAGTTAACCACTGAGGCGGTTTGCAGCGACCTGCTTGAGATCACAACCAGCTAGTGACTTTACGGCTTAAAGCTAATTATTTTCTCAAGAAAATCCGTAATGTCCAGAATAGTTAGCGACTGAGCCAAGCGATCGCCTCGCGAATCCAGGCTTCAGTATTCTCACTTTTACTCAGCGTCGTGCCGCTGCCCACTGCCGCTAGCGCCTGACTAATTTCACTATTGCTGTAGCCCAAAGCCATTAGCATCGTCTCCACATCTTCTTGCACTGCCGACACTGGCCCCCCGGTCGGGGCGACGATGCCTGAATGCTGCCGCCACTCGCTCAGCTTGGTTTTTAGCTCCAAAATAATCCGCTCAGCCGTTTTATTACCCACGCCCGGCGTCTGCGATAGCACCCGCGCATTGCCGTTCACCACCGCCTGAATTAGCTCATTGAGTCCTAGCGTATCGAGCAGCGCCATACCCATCTGCGGGCCAATGCCACTCACAGAAATCAATAGCCGAAACACATCGCGCTCAGATCGGGTGATAAAGCCAAACAGCACTTGCAGATCTTCACGGGTTTGCAGATGGGTAAACATTTTGACCGGATCGCCCACTGCTGGCAGCACACTCAGCGTCCGAGGGTTGATCTGCATGTCATAGCCCACCCCACCCACCTCTACCGTCAAAATGACCCGGCCATTCGGCAGCTTTTGACTCTCAGCGAGAATCCCTTTGAGGTAGCCAATCATGTGAGATCGCCAAAGGTCATTGACGCGGTCGGGGCGATCGCTGCAACAGAGGTCGCTCAAGCCGATCTGATGGTGCGGCTTCGCGCCGACTCAAAGGGCGCGCTGTACCCGTTAGCGGGTTGATGGGTGTAGCCGGAATCGCGCTTTCAGCGTCTAGGGCTTGGGTGCCAAGAATTTTTTGACGACCGTTGCGCAGCACATGCAGCATTTCCATAAACTGCCGCTCCATATTCTCTAGCACCTGATCGGCGTAGGTGTCGGCGTCTTCTTGAATGGTTTTCGCCTCATTCATTGTGCGTACGCGCATTTCTTCCCATTCTTGGCGGGCTTGAGTTTGCAGCTGCTCAATTTCGGCTAGGGTCTGCGATCGCAGCGTCTCACACTCCTGATTCGTCTGGGCCCGCACCTGCGCCGCCTGCGCCTCTGCCTGCCGAATAATCGACATCTCATTAAGAATCGCCGCTGCCTGCTTTTCAGCCGCCGTAATAATTTCCTGAGCGTACTGCTCAGCTTCCATCAAAATTTCTTCGCGCTGCTGCACAATCTGCACCGACTCTTGTACCGCTGCTGGCAAATTTACCCGCACGACATCGAGCTGATCGAGCAACTCATCTTCAGATACCAGCGTCTTGCTCGACAGGGGCACCCTAATGCTCTCCAGCACAATTTCTTCAATGCGATCCAGCTCTTGCTGGATATTGAAGCGCTCAGAGGTGGGATTTGTATAGTAATTGCCGTTCGCTGGAGTATTCACAAATTGTTCGCTAAGAGATTTTCAGAAGGCTTTACTGTCTCAGAACCGTCTCAGATACATGGCCTCAGGTGCCAACTCTATTATTATTCAAAGTCCATTATTATTCAAAGTAGGGCTTTGCCATAACATTTTTCTACATCAACAGCAATATGCTGGGGCACAAGGTGACTGATCGGGCCACCGAACTTAGCTATTTCCTTGACAAGGCTGCTGCTCAAAAAGCCATACTCCGTAGACGTCGCTAAAAAGACCGTCTCAATATCATCCGATAAGGTCTTATTGGTATGGGCCATCTGAAGCTCTTTCTCAAAATCTGAGAGCACCCGCAGACCTCGTAATAATACCTTTGCCTGACGTTTTTTAGCGTAAGTGATTGTCAATCCGTCAAAGCTATCGACCTCAACCGTCGGCAAATGCTGTGTCGTTCTTTTAATTTGTTGAATTCTTTGTTCAACAGTAAACAGCGGATCTTTGCTAGGATTTCGTGAAACTACGACAATGACTAGCTCGTAGAGCTTACTACTGCGAGTAATAATGTCTAAATGACCGAGCGTAACCGGGTCAAAGCTACCTGGGTAGATTGCAATCATGAAAGGGGCAAGAGAAAATAGCAAAGTCCATTAATCGCTGTCCATATAATCGCTGTCCATATAATCGCTGACAATAGCCGAAGAGCCATGCCTCGATCTGTTTTGAAATTTTCGTCTGAAGACTGCGGCATTTGCCACAAAATGGCCTTTTATGATCAAAAGGTTGCCCAAGAGCTAACCCTAGATTTTGTCGATATCAAGATGCAGGATACCGCAACTTATCGCAAATACCGCAGCGTCTTGCTCAGCCAATATCCAGATAAAGCCGATATGGGCTGGCCAACCTACCTCATTTGCGACGATCTTGAAGGCAACTTTAAAGTAGTCGGCGAAGTCAAAGGCGGTCATCCAAAAGGGGCATTTCGTCAGCGCTTGCAGGCTGTCATTGACAGCAGTAACGCGTGAGCCCACTTAATTCCAGTCTACCCGAATCCAGCTTACCCAAATCCCACTCAAAGCCCACTTGCAGCTCAGTGAGCGCTAATACTCAGCTCAAAAGCCTTCAGCCAAATACACCCTTGACTGAAGGCTTCTATCAGCGCATGTAAACCGTCTAAAGTTCGACCAGATTACAGCAAGCCCAGGTTATAGCAAGCCAGTAGCGGCAAAGCCTAAGATCGCTCCAACGCCCAAAATATGGCCCAGGCTAGTCACGCCAATCAACGCGGGTAGTCCTAATCCCAAAAAGACCCCAGAGGCGGGATCAGCGTCCGGGATTTGAATGAACTGCCTGCCCAGCGCAAACGCCAATAGATTACAAATGATCATCACAACCGCAACATTCGGGCCCCATTCTATGGTGTCAGGGACAATAGCAAGTACAGGCGCTAATAAAGGCAACATTTTAGATATGCTCTCCGAAGAAAAATATAAATGACGCGCAGCCGCAAGCCTCATCGTCAAGCGTCAGCTTGAGGCATCGGGACAACGACTGACATTCATCTTTCATGAAGATGAGTGACTGATGTCAAAACCAGTTTGATTCGTTGTAAGAGTTAACAAAATCAGCGGGTTAACAAATTTAGGTCTTTAAAGCTCTAGATTGATTGCTCTAGATTTACTCAAGGAGAAAGATCGATGATTCATGGCTTAATGTGGCTGCCGCTGCTAGGGGTCTTCATTGCGTTAGCGGGGGCGGGCTGGCATGAGTATCACAAAATAGAGGCTTACAAAGTTTGGGCTAACCAGTTTGAACGCGCGAAATACGATATTTATGCGGCTTTGGGTCAGCAAGGCGATCTGCTCACCTGGGGCTTGCCAACTCGCCAAGGCATCGTAGAGGCCAAGACGCTAGATTTGAAAGCAGTGTCAAAAGCAGCCCTCGAAGTCGATGCCAAGCCGCTTGTGAATCTTGAGAATATAGATAGTCTGCCGAGCAAGGGGCGATTCGCGTTAGGCTTTACGCTTACAGATGGTCGTCACCTCAGCATTCCGTTCACTGAAGCGGAGATGGCCTATCGGTGGTTTGATTTTTTGCAGCGCCAATGGAACTTGCCGCATTAATGCCGTCTGATTTGTCAGGCGCTGCCTTGAGTGAATAGCGTGGCTCCTTATAATCCGGCCAAAAATAGCACTGCTAAATGGCAGGTTTGTCGGTATATTCAATGCGGTGACGAAAAAGTGTGTTCGGCTGATCGGTTTGAGTTGCAAATGGGTAACCTGCTGACGCAATATCTTCTTCATAGACGCAATAGACGCAATAGACGCAATATCTCAGACACATTGACTGCATTTCTTTTTGCTGAATGATTATGCCCTCTCAAATCAGTGTGCTTTCTACCAGTGTATCCAGCGGATCTTTAGATGCTGCCATTAGCAATCAGACCCTGGATGATGCGCCAGTGGGTGACGCTTTGACGAGCGAAACCTGGATGAAGGACGGGACTGTGGCTGCCTCTTTTTCACCGGCCCTTTCCTCGGCCCTTTCACCGACTTCTGGACCTTCATCGCAGGATTTGGCGCAGCGCCGCAAGCAGCTGCGGGCTAGACGGCGCTCTAAGCTATTGAAAGCTATCTGGCGATCACTAGCGATGACCGGCCTCGCGGCTGGCACCGTGTGGCTAGCTACATCCCCGATTTGGCTGATCAAAAGTGACCAACAAATAGAGATTAGCAACACTCAACGGCTCTCGGCTGCCAACGTTAAAGCACTGCTGCCGGTGCCCTATCCGCAGTCGTTGCTGAAGGTAAAACCCAACGATTTGGCCGAGCGCCTAGAGGCTTATGCGCCGATTAAAAGCGCGGTCGTCAGTCGGCGGCTAGTGCCACCTCAACTGACGGTCAAAGTGACTGAGCGCTTGCCGGTAGCGGTGACCATTCCCGATACGACTCAGCCGATTGAGACTCTAGCCAACCATCCTATGCCCTTCGTCGAACCCGGCTTGATCGATGCTCAAGGCTACTGGATGCCGCGCAATAGCTTTCAGGACTTGGGCGCCGCGGACGCTAGTTTGCCGGAGTTGAGCGTGAAAGGAATGCGCCCCGGCGATGAGGCGGCTTGGCGATCGCTCTACCAAATTATCAGCCGTAGCCCGGTGAGTGTCACCGCAATTGACTGGACAATGCCTAGTAATCTAATTTTGCAGACTGACTTGGGCACCGTGCATTTTGGCTCCTACGGCGAAGACTTCGCGGGGCAAATGACAACGCTCGATCAGATGCGATCGCTCCGCGAAAAGGTCAATTCTGCCAAAGTCCAGTACATCGACCTACAAGACCCCGACAATCCCGTGATTGAATTTTCACAGAAATGACCGCAGAGTTTGGCTTTTTTAGCAAGTTCCCCTATAGTTGGTTAAATCTATATAAGGAAAAGTTTAAATAATCGCTCAGGCTTGAGCTTTAGACTTTCGCTTTAGATTTTCCAAGCTAACTCCTACCTTGCTAGATTACAGGCCCAATAATCCAAATAATACAGATCAGATCACACGTCAGATGGGCAGGCCGAATTAACAAGTTTTAAAAGCTTTAGAAGATTTTATAGTGTCAGAAACCAATATTTTTTACAGATTAGACACTATAATTGCCCACTGAACCATACATACTTTATCTAAATTCATATCATCAGCTCACCCTATGAACAACGCATCCCTTCACACAAACTCTTATGCGAACGATGGGTTAGGTGTAAAAACGTCTAGTTCAGGTAATAATGGCAATGCACTGTCAGCGGAAGGGCCGATGAGCGCAGATATTATACCCAGCAGCGTCGCCAAAATTAAAGTGATTGGAGTGGGCGGCGGTGGCTGCAACGCCGTTAACCGCATGATCGACAGCGGACTCGCTGGCATTGAGTTTTGGACGGTCAACACAGACGCCCAAGCCTTAACGCATTCATCCACTACCAATGCCATGCAGCTAGGTCAAAAGCTGACGCGCGGTCTCGGCGCAGGCGGCAACCCTTCCATTGGCCAAAAAGCCGCTGAAGAATCGCGCGATGAAATTTTCCAGGTAGTCGAAGGCTCTGATCTGGTCTTTATTACCGCCGGTATGGGCGGTGGTACCGGCACAGGCGCTGCTCCGGTCGTCGCCGAAGCAGCCAAAGAAGCTGGAGCGCTAACAGTCGGGGTGGTGACGCGGCCCTTTACCTTTGAAGGTCGGCGGCGCACATCGCAGGCAGAAAGCGGGATTGCGGCGCTACAGGCGAGTGTAGACACGCTGATTATTATTCCAAATGACAAGCTGCTGACGGTGATTTCGGAGCAGACGCCGGTGCAAGAAGCGTTCCGAGTCGCTGATGATATCCTGCGTCAAGGTGTGCAGGGCATTTCCGATATCATCACAATTTCGGGCTTAGTCAACGTTGACTTTGCTGATGTCAGAGCCGTGATGGCTGATGCCGGTTCGGCGCTGATGGGTATTGGCGTCGGTTCGGGTAAGTCACGGGCAAGAGAAGCAGCGATCGCGGCTACTTCTTCACCGCTGCTCGAAACCTCCATTGACGGCGCGGGCGGCGTTGTCTTCAACATCACTGGCGGCAGCGATTTGACGCTGCACGAAGTCAATCAGGCGGCTGAAATTATTTATGAAGCGGTTGATCCTAACGCCAATATCATTTTTGGTGCGGTGATTGATGATCGCCTTCAGGGTGAAGTGCGCATCACGGTGATTGCTACGGGCTTTAGTAACGATGCTCGCAGCATCCCTTCGATGACGACTAGCCGCGTTACGCCGATTACGCGCGCCCCCGGTACTAGCGTTTTTGACACGACTCAAAGCCCCGGCACAGCAACAGAAACCGAAGCCGACCCGGCCACCAATCAGCCGATCATTTCACCGAATCTAGACATTCCTGAGTTTCTTCAGCGCCGCCGCAATCGATGATTGTCCCGGTCGCACTGACGATTGCAGGCTCCGACAGCGGTGGCGGTGCAGGGATTCAGGCCGACTTACGTACGTTTGCTTTTCATCAAGTGCATGGCACGAGCGCGCTGACCTGTGTCACGGCCCAAAATACCTTGGGTGTTACCCGTGTCGATGCTTTGCTCCCTGAAGCGGTGATCGCTCAAATTGAAGCGGTTACCAGCGATATTGGGGTGCAAGCGGCTAAAACCGGAATGCTGCTAAATCAAAGGATTATCGAAGCGATCGCCGCTCATCTTAAAGAGAGTCCTATAGCGTCACTCGTTGTCGATCCGGTAATGATGTCGCGCACGGGCGCAAAGCTCATTGACGATGGTGCAATCGCTGCTCTTTGCAGCCAGCTCCTGCCGATTGCCAGCATTCTGACGCCCAATCGCTACGAAGCTCAAATGCTAGCTGAGATGAGCATAACCACCCTCAGCGACATGCAAACAGCCGCCCAAAAGATCCACTCCTTTGGCCCCGCCGCTGTTCTCGTCAAAGGGGGCGGATTTAAAGGCAACTTGTGCGGGGTCGATGTCTGGTTTGATGGTCACCAGCTAGAAACGCTCACTACTGAGCAGGTAGATACGCCCAATACTCACGGCACGGGCTGTACGCTTTCGAGCGCAATCACTGCCAACTTGGCCAAAGGCTTAGCGCCCTTAGCCGCCGCGATCGCTGCCAAGCATTATGTCACCCAAGCTCTACACCATGCCCTCAGCATTGGCCAAGGTCAAGGCCCCGTCGGTCACTTCTATCCCCTTTTAGATTCCGACTTCTCCTCCGACTTCTCCCAAACCGATTCCCAGTCCTCACAGCTCTCTTCGTCCGGGCCATAGGGGTGCATTCCACACACCAGCATCGCCTCGCCGTAATACGACCCGTGATAGTGCTGACAGCCAATACAGGTGGGATGATTTTGCAGCCAGGGGTTGATCGTGTGAGTTACGGGCGCAGTGGTTTGTTCGATCCACGGCGCAATTTGTTGATCGATAACTTGATCAATGGCTTCTAACCCCCCGTCTAGGCTGCCGTCAACCTGCTCAGCCAGGTTGTTTAGCGTGGGTGCGATCGCTCTATCAATATCTTCAAATAACTTAACTGAGCCCTCTACCCATAGTTCTACCGCCTGCTCAGCTTGCTCAGACAGATCGCTAAACCATTGGCTAGAGTCTCGGGCAGCTTCATTGAATTCTGTCTGTAGCTGCTTGAACCAATCATCCATAGTGTTTGTTGCTCACTCGTTAGGTTAGTCTTGTTGGTTGAGTTTTGTGAGTTAAGTCAAAGGGCTTGATTAAAAGCCTACTTCAATCTTTTCAGCTCTTCGCGCAGACGCATAACTTCTTGACGCAGGGCTTCAGCCTGTCGCTCTTCTTCAGTAGGCGACTCGCTTTCATCAGAAATTTGAATTTGCCGAGGTTCCGTCGTGGATTTAGAGGATGATGCAGCGCCTTGAGGGGCATTGGCGGCGCTCACTTCGGCTCTCGCTACGATGTCATTCATCATTTTTTGAGCTTCTTCAGCGGTCAACTCACCACGCTCAACGAGTTCATCGACTAGCTTTTGCGCCTGCTTATGCCAGTCTCCCCAGGCTCCGCCCGCTTTTTCGCCTGCATAAGAAGCAATGCCGACGCCCAGGTAAAACGCTTTTTGCACCAAACTACCAAAGCCTGCCATCTGTCCCTTCTCCTACGATTATCTAGTCACTGCCGTGGTGATGTGTTTACTAGGATACGTAGAACTGAGCTGAAATGACTACCGCTATAACCGTCCTAATATGACCGTCTAAACCGCCCTCTAAACTTCTTTTTAAGGCTTTTTTCTGATCCTCTTTTCTAAGGCTCTTTAAGGGCAAGGTCAGAAAAAACTTAAAGAAAGTTCAAAAAGGCTCAAAAAGTTCAAAAAACAAAGGCCCGGAGTCCACGCCTATCACAAGCATCCCGTATTGCTGCTACCGTCAGGTCCTGACAAGATTTGGGCGTTGCAATTGCATGAGTCCGAGCCAATCACATCATAGCACTTTCTCGAATGATCCTGGAGCGTCAGATCGCTTTGCTCGCGATTTACTCATCCGTTTCAGGGCATCACCGGTTTTGCAGCGCTTTTTCTGATGTCTCAAACTCTTCTTCATCCTCATCGAATTCTCCTTGGCTTAGCGCCATTGAGCGAGTCAGCCAATGTTCATCCAACTTGCAGATTAGGCGGGCATTATTATACGCCTGTCGCATGGTTAGAATAGTGTGTCCGATATACTTTTGAGAGGCTTCACGCCTGACGACAAGGGCCAAATCAGCCGTACTTTCATCGACTAGACACATCGGCAGTAATAGATCAATGCTGTTGATTTTGGGATAGTAGGTCGGCACCGCCGTATTGTAGTTGATCTGAATTCTTCTCAAGGTACGCACGAGCGCCTCTTCCAACTTGTTGACAATTCTCCGATAGCTAGCCGGGTCGGCCTCTAGCGCTTCGACGAAAGCCCCTTTGTAATTAAAAAACTCAGGCGTGGTTAGCCCCTGGGTGCTGCGCGGCGTGAAGCCTAGGGGGGCATATTGCTGTAAAAAAGCCAGCGGCAAACGGGCCATATTATCTTTGACGACGTGCTGCCAATCCACTTGAGGGGCTCCGGCGGCTAGGTGATAAAAGGCATTGTTAGGGTTTTCGAGATAGTTGGCGGCAATCGGTAGCTGCGCGAATTGGGCAACGAGGGTTTTTCCGGCGTAGCCTTCACCGGCAATGCAAAAGTCCAAAAGCCATGCAGCGCTGCCAGATTGGGTGAAAAGGGCGTAAATAGGCTTCAGCAAGGTATCGAGCAAGCCAGTATTGAAAGCGCGGTATTGGTCGTTGGCGCTCACGAGCACTTTGCCTTCGTGCTGCAAGCGAATGAAGGTGTAGCGCAGGTAGCTTTTGAGAATGGGATAGGCAAAAAGATCTGGTGGTTGAGGGCCAAAGTACCAGTTTTCAGGCAGCGCGATCGCCGCCAACTTACTGACCTTTTGATGCAAGACCTCTACCGAAAACCCGGCAAACTGCAATAAAGGTGTCACCGGACGGCGAATAGAAACCAAGTTGCCGTTGACTTCATTAAGTCTAGGCCCCTCCAATTTGAGCCCGCCAAACTTAGGCCCATCCAATCTTGGCCCTTCTAACTTGTTAACAGCAGGCTTTCTAATAATGCGCTTAGGCTTAGGCACCAGACGCGGTTGGTTGGTCTCTTGAATCAGCCGCACATAGCTAGGGCTGTTTGCCTTGAATTCGATGAGGTCGAGTCTGCCTTCTAAAAAAGCCTTAAAGGTGCGATAGCCGTATCGCTGAGGCAGAAAAGGAGGATTTTGCTGAATCTGGCTTTGCTGAATCTGCATCGCTGCTTGCAGGCTGTCTAAATGCGCCCAGCCATCGGCGCTTTCATCGCTTTCATCGCTTTGGAGACTTTGGAGGCTTTGGCTGAGCAATTGCCCCGTATCTATGACCAAGCGCACGTAGTACACAGGCGCAGAATTTGGATTCTCGGGGTCGGGATCAACTTTTTCAAGCGCCACCAAATCTGGCACTGCTTCGAGCAAATCAATGAGCTTAGTGAAATTATATTGTTCGTAGGAAAATGTGGCGTCTTGTTGCCGCAAAAGCGCCCCTACTTGGGCAGCGTGAGTGCGCTTGTGGCAAGAGAAATGATAGGTCGCTTGATAAATTAACCGCCTGAGCGCAGCCGACTCTGGCGATATGCTCGCAGCCGAGCCTCCCTCTCGCAGATGAGATGGCTGCTGAAAGAGTCGCTGATGAGGCCGCTGAAATAGGCGCTGGAAGAACCTGACGATTGATTGAAATGAGGACTGAAATAAGGATCTCATCGGGTAGGGCTGTACGCAGATAGAGCTCGGCTAACTAAATCGAGCTATCGGCACTGACAAAGTTAACCCTAGCGTAGCGAGTATGCAGAGGAATAACCGCTCGTCAGAGCACAGATAGGGTAAAAAAAGCAAGACTATCTGACTGATACTTTACATTATTTTGCCTGATAGATCGTCTGCCAATCAGTAAATTCATCTCCGATACGATCTCAGCAATACCTTGAATGGCGCTACTTATTCAGCGTCGAGGCGACGGACAGATGGAACTCAGTGCCCAAATCCTCTAGTTGATAGCTGAGAATACGGCGTTGGTTGTCAGCAAAAAAATCTTTTTTTCGAGCGATCATCGCGTCGATCAATGATTCGGTGTCTGCCCTGAACTCAGGATCATTCGTCTTTAACTGCTCATTTAGAAGCTTATCCAGGACTTTTTGGCGGGTATTGTCGGTTTTGTGCTCAGAATCTTGCTGTTCAAGAATTGCTAGATTCCACGAGAGTGTCCCAAGACCTAGTAAATTTTGATGTTGGCTCAGCGTCATCTCATCGTTTTTGTAAGGCGCTATAAAATCATCTAGAACATCAGACATTTTGGCCACGCCTGGTGGTTCTATCACTATCTCAGAGGTCAGTTCACTTAGAGGGCCTTGGCTAAACTCGCGGTGAATTTTTTGCAGCGATCGCTCTCCCCCTTCTATTTTGCGCTGCTGCTTAAGCAGTTCGCCAAACCCCTTCGATTTTTTTGCCATGTGAATAATTGCTGCCCGTTTCTTTGGGCAAGACTGCTAACAGTTCAATGATTTCAATGATAAAGGGAGTCGGGTAGTGTGAGCATTGGCGCTCATGAAGAAAACCGGGCGCTCAGCACCTGCTGAATAGATTCATTCCCGCCGCCTCTAAAGGCCCATAGCGTCGTCTCCCAGCAGAAAAACGCCACGCCGCGATAGCCTGCTTTTTGCACGGTGCGAATTTCTTTATCTAGTACATCTACTGACTTTGCCTTTAAAAATGGCCCCGTGTACAGGCCGATAGCAATGGGCACTTTAGTCTGCAAATCGTAAAAACCGCTGTTGTACAAATCATTTTCTAGCGTTGAAAGATCTTCTCGATAGAGCTGTACAACCACCTCATCGACTAAACCTTGATCCACCCACTGCCGCCAGTCTTGTAGATATTTGCTGTAAGCAAAATTAGGCGGATTAGGAGAAATGGAAAGAATCGCGTTAGGGTTGATGGCTTTAAGGGCGGTGGCAATTTTTGCGAGCAGCTGCGTGATCCCCTCGGCCCGCCAAGCAACCCATTCGGCATCATTAAAATCCCCTGGGGGCGCGATGCCGCCATGTTCACGCTTGTACAGCTCTACTGTGTAAGAATCGTAGCCAAAGGTCACCGGTAAGCCGAAGTGATCATCTAGCTGAATGCCGTCTACCGGGTAGCGCTGAGCGACTTCGACGATTAAATCGGTGATGAACTGCTGCACTTCGGGGTGAAAGGGATTGAGCCAAGCGAGGTTGCCACCGGCTATTTCTAGCTGAAAGTTTTGGAGGGATTTGGGAAACAGTCGGTTGGGCGTGAGCGAATGCTGCATGGTGCTGCCCAAGCGAGTGGTGGTGAGCCAGTCGGGATGGGGTTGGGCAATGGCCGAGCTTTCAGGCATCATGAGGCCGTATTCAAACCAAGGCAAAATCCGCAAATGCTGACGGTGGGCCTGATGCACTAAGCCCTTGAGCACATCGTCTTGCGGCAATAGAGGAATATCGGTGGTGACATCTTTCAAAATGCCGCCAGCGGCTTTGGCGACCTGACTCGGATGCAGCGTGTAGCCGCGATTCCAAACGCAGGGATAGAGCGTATTGAGCCGGTGCTCCGCCAAGTCAGCTACGGCTTCATCGGCCTGCTGAGTGTAGTACATCAGTGCTGCGCCGATATTGGTCATCCAGATGCCTCTGATTTGGTCAGTGGCGCGGGCCGGAACGACAGGAGCCTGCCAAATCGCGAAGGTTACCCACAGCGTCCCTAAGAATAGAAGACATGGCTTCCAGAAACGTTTGAGATTTTGCTGAGTCTTTTGCTGAGTCACGAAGGGGGTAACGCCTCACCATAACAGGGTCAAAAAGCAGTGTTAAAAAGCAGTGTCAAAACCGGACGGGATCCGACAGTTTTTTTGAGGTATTTTTTTGAGGTATTTTCTTTGGGTATCGTCAGCGCAGCTATTTCTATTTCGGCTGAGGGGGAAGTGAGATCAGTGATGGCTGTTTTCTAGGGTGCCTCTAGTAACGCCTAGCTGGCTAGAGAGATTGAGCGATCGCCACAGCTCAGAGCCACTAATCTCGCCTTTCAACAGCCGCTGATACGCTTGAATAATCTGGATGACTTGGGCTGGCGTCTCGTTTAAAAAATCAACCCGAAAGCTGCGGGCCCCTTTATCTATCAGTCGGGGAATAAATTCAGCGCCGGTCTGAGCGCGGCCATTAAACAAGGTGTTGCGACAGCCTGCATCGGCTTGAAGAATATGTTCGGTGCCGGTGCGATCGCGCAACTTCACTTCACGCGTATCACAGGGCCGACCGCAGTTGGTAAAGTCTGTCCCGGTGGATAAAAACGCACAAAAAACGCAGTGCTCCATATGAAACATCGGCATATGCTGATGAATAGTTAGGTCAAACCAGTGCGGCGGCGACTTTTCGAGCAGATTTTCGAGCTGTTGCACATTGAGATCATAAGAAGCACTGAGGCGCTCTAACCCATGCGCTTTTTTGAAATAATCAGCCGTAATCGGATTGGCCACATTCAGTGAAAAATCGCCGACGCAACGCTCTGTTTTAAAGTATTCGAGATGGTCGTAGTTGCGCACCAAATAACCATCAGCGCCAGCTTTGCGCACCTGTTCGAGAATGTAGTATTCGCTCGGTTTAGTAATTCTAGGCGGGGCAATAAACAGCTCAACTTGACTGGCGGCCCTGGCATTGAACTCACGGACTTGCTGCGTAGCCTCACGGTAGCGCACCGGATTTTCAAATTCGCAGTATAGCGTGTGCAGCCCGGTTGTTAGGGCTGCTGCCAATTGAGGGAGTGATCGCACCAACGCAATCAATTGCGGTTCCATGCTCTTTTCTGAGATTTCTAGAGCCGCTAAATCAGGCAACAAATCGCGATGCGAGGCATGAGGGTGAATTGTCCAAGGTCGGGGGCGCGATCGCACTGTCAAAAGCTGCTCAACTAACGCTCGGCGAAGCTGATTTAGCGCACTGACCGGCAGCATCAAATCGCCGCGAAGCTCGTTCTTTAACTGCGATAGCTCAAAGGGCGTATGGCCCAAGCGAGAAAACTGCTGCATCAGCTTTTGGGTGGTGAGCGGATTGCTGTGAGCAATTTCAAGCAGCGTCTCTGAAGTTGCCTGTACCTGATGGCCTTGGGTGTCTTGGGCGATCGCGACTAAGGGCTCACCCGCCGATCCAGAGACGGCTATGGCAATCGGTCGCTTAAAGCGAGGCGTTGCTCCGCTGTAAGTTTGGCGCAAGGCTTTATCTAGATCAGGATCGCTCGTTTTCCAAAGGGAATAGCCCACCTTCACTCGACTCATCTCAATATCATTGCGGCCAAAGCTAATGAAAGTCTCTTTTCCCTTTTGCTCTACCGCATACAGTCGTCCGCCTTGATCTTGCTCCGGATTGCCATTGTCAATCACCATACCATCCCCTAACTTAACAGGAATTTGGGTTGTGATCACCAGCTTCATATCTCTTTTATTTTGCTCAATGCGAGAGATCTTTCCAATATACGCGCCACGTTTTTTCCCAAAGCGGGCATGGACAAGCTGTTGATTGTTAATGCCTTCAAACCAGCCAGTTGACAGCCCGCGCGAGAATGCCATTTCTAGTGCATAGCGTTCTTCAGCGTTAGGCAGATAAGATTCTTGTAAAGCAGCTTCTGCAATGACGCGATCTAGCGCTTGCCGGTACACTCGCGTTACGTTGGCGACATATTCTGGCGTTTTTAAGCGGCCTTCTATTTTCAAGCTGCTGATTCCCGCTTGGATTAAATCGGGCACCACCGGCAGACCGGAGAGATCTTGAGGGCTGAGAAGATAGGCGCGATCGCCCAACGGCACCGGCTCACCATCGGCAATCAGGTCATACGTCATCCGGCACGCCTGCGCGCACTCACCCCGATTTGCCGAGCGGCCGCCAAGCGATTCACTGGTCAAACACTGACCCGAATAAGCCACACACAAAGCGCCATGCAGAAAGGTTTCTAAGGGGAGCGGCAATTCGTTTGCTGGCTCAGCCTCGGTCAGCTGTTGCTGAATCTTGTTGATCTCTTTCAGCGAACATTCACGAGCTAGCACCACCAAATTACAGCCCAACGCCTGCGCAAACGCGACCCCCGCCGCTGAAGTAATGGTCATTTGGGTTGATGCATGAATCGGAAAATCGGGCGAGAGATGACGAATCAAGCGACAGATGCCGACATCTTGCACAATTGCTGCATCTACGCCAGCGACCATGACTTGGCGGAGATAGTGCGCCGCTGCTTTTAGTTCTTGCGGAAACACCAGCGTATTGAGGGTGATATACCCCTTCACCCCGCGACTGTGCAAAAAAGCCATCAGAGCGGGCAAATCATCAACCGTGAAATTATCTGCCCGCATTCGCGCGTTGAAGCGATCAAAGCCAAAATAAACGGCATCCGTGCCATTTTCTACGGCGGCTTTGGCGCAATCCCAGTTGCCGGCAGGGGCCAATAGCTCCGGTACTTGAAGTCGGCTTAAAGGAGAGGCCGCCCATAAACTAGCAGCACTTGAAGGCACGGAATTAGCCATGTTTAAAGCAGTCAAAAGAAAAGCCAAATCCTAGGGCATCGCTACTTATATACTATGCGAAAGTTATAGCAGCTTGAGTCAATGACCGTTGCTCTCTAGAATTAGAAGGTGTTGAGAGAATTTAAAGTTTTCTAAAAAGAAAAACCCCTAGGAGGAACTATGGCTGAGCGTCCAATTATTCTTGGCATTGTGGGCGATAGCGCCGCTGGAAAAACGACTTTAACGCGCGGCATTGCGCAAGTGCTGGGGGAAGAAAACGTTGTAGCCATTTGCACCGACGACTATCACCGCTATGATCGCAAGCAGCGGGCTGAAATGGGCATTTCGGCTCTTCATCCTGACTGCAACTACCTCGATATTATCGAGCAGCACCTGCAAGATCTCAGAAACGGCAAGGCGATCTTAAAGCCTATTTACAATCACACGACGGGTGGATTTGATGCACCTGAGTACATCCAACCTAAGAAATTTGTGATTGTTGAAGGTCTATTGGGCTATTCTACCAATCTGGCTCGGAGTGCTTACGATGTGAAGGTGTATTTGGCACCGCCTGAAGATTTGCGTGCCAAGTGGAAAATCAAGCGTGACACCCGTAAGCGGGGCTACACCGATGAGCAGGTATTGCAGGCGCTGCGCCAGCGTGAGCCCGATTCTGAAGCTTTTATTCGGCCGCAGCGGCAGTGGGCCGATATGATTGTCTCTTTTATTCCGCCCAGTGATGAGAGTGAGGAGGGCAATGACCTTTTGCTGAATGTAGAGCTGGTGCTAAGGCCAACGATACCTCATCCTGATTTCACGCACATTTTGGATGATAATGGCAATGATTTAGGCGATGCGATTCGGCTAAATTTAGACCGCGATATGGGTAAGCCGGTCGATGTACTCTGTGTCGATGGCCATGCGAATGCCAAGCAGGTGCAGCAGTTAGAGAGAATTTTGTGTAAAGAAGTGCCTTATCTGGGTCAGTTTTGCAGCCTAGAGGGTAATGAAGATGTGGGTAAAGTCGTGGGCACGACGGGAGAAACGCTGCAAAGCTATCCCTTGGCGCTGACTCAACTGCTGATTACGTATCATATGCTGCGGGCGGTGGAGCGATCGCAAAGAAAATAACGCCTAAAAGATAAGGATACGAACCATCGTAATTATTCGCATACTGCGGATGAGAAACGAGACTCGTGCCTGATTGCCAAACGCTCATAGCGAACCAGCAGTCTTTTAGCTACTGGCCCGCTATGGGAGATAAAAGTTAGAATCTACGGCTTACCTTGAAAGTCAAGCGCACTGAACCGACATCAGCGTGCTTTCAATAGCGGACAAGTGCTGCTTGACTAGGGCCTCTTCTGCCGGATCAATTGCACTCAGGGTCTGCAATCGCCAGTTATTAGCAGCTTCTAGTTCAATCAACTCCTGATTTATTTTTTTGCAGGTCTGCTGCTTGTCGAGGGTGGTTAGAGTTTCATCCCCGGCTACTTGCGCCAGCTGCTGATTGAGCAGCGCTGATTCTCGTTTTGAAAATGCTTTGACGGCTTCTACTTGAGCATTGACGCCGCCTGACTTGACGACCGAATACACTTCCATCAGCCGGTAGTAAGACCGCAAGTAATGTTCATCGCCTTTAAGTAAGGTGCGGTGAAGATTGCTGCGACGATTGGCTACGCGCTTGCGGTGCTGCCACCAGTCGAGCAGCATAGGAATAGAAACGCCGTTAATAGAAGCGCCGTCGATGGAGACGCCGTTCAAAGAAATGCGGTTGATATGGGTTGATGCAGTTGGTAGGGGCATTGATGATCTTCTCAACTGAAGTAGAAGTAACTGAAGTGATAATACGAGCCCATCGTTGGCAACAAGGACAGTGTAAAGCGCTCTCGTTGCCAACGATGTGAAGTACGTGCAGGTAAACAAGGCACAAAGCTCAAGCAGCGAGACGGGGCAAGCCATGCTACCAAAGCCTATCGATATTGTGTTTGCCCAAGGTTTCCCAGGGTTTGATTGCAACGAAATCAGGAACTAGAAAAAATGTGCCGACTCTTATTTTAGGGGGCCAGCTGCCATTATTAATCCCAATCTGAGAACCTTACCAATCAGGCGGCTACGGCGTTAAATCTTGTACGCTAGACAAAGGTAAGCAAAACTTTAGAGCAGAAAAGCACTGTGTATGGTACTCAAAGCGGCTTTATTTAGCTTTAACGGGATCATGATCAATGATGAAGAGATTCGCCAAACGCTGAGCGAACAAATTTTGCTGGCTGAAAATTTGCGGCCTGATCGAGACGACTATACGGCGATGTGTTTGGGCCGGAGCGATCGCGCCTGCCTCAAAGCCCTGCTTGCCCAACGGGGTCGCACCGCTAGCGAGGCCCTGTTGACGAAACTGCTGAATCAAGAATCTACCGTTTACCAAGCTTGGCTAGAGAGCTTGGATAAGCTGCCGATTTATCCGGGGCTAGAAGATCTGATTTTTCGCTGCCGAACCAACCCAATGAAGATGGCGGTGGTGACCGGGGTGGAGCGATCGCAAGTAATTGGCGTCCTAGATCGCGCCGATTTGAGTCAGCACTTTAGCATCGTCGTCGCGGGCGATCGCCTTTCAGCAGAAGCCAGTAAACCCGCCCCCGACAGCTACTTTCAAGCTATTGATCAGCTCAACCAAGCGTACCCAGAGCTGAAACTTACCGCTAATGAGTGCATCGCCATTGAAGACACGTTTGCGGGCATAGAAGCGGCCAAAAATGCGGGCATTCCAGTCGTGGGCGTCGCCCATACCTACCCTAATCACATGCTTCAACGGCGCGCAACCTGGGTCGTTGACTATCTCAGAGAGATTAATTTTGACTGGATTGGAGAAAAATTTGGGGGCACTGCGGGCAGCTCAATCAGCGGTTCTAGCCTGGATGCGGAAGATCCGCTAAATTCAATCCGTAATCTAGACTCACCCGATTCACCCGAATTACCCGCTTGACGGATCGACTGTGCCCAGTTGGCTCGCCATCGTGGCTTTAATCTCATGGTGTAAGCGCTCCAGCGTGGAATCAGCCTTGGCCTTAGCCAAAATGCTTTGCATCACCGTATTCACACCCGTTGGCCCCCAAGTGCAGCCCTGCTGTAAGTACACTTTAGCCGCTTGGCCCACGGCATAGGTGCCATAGCCTGCCGCCCCAGCTTGGGCCGTCATTGCGCCCGCGTAGGCCGTCAGCCCCGAAATACTCTCAAAAGCGCTCCAAATTGCCGCACCACTTTTGCCGAAGCCCAATAGCAGGCTAGTGCCAAACTCACTCAGCAGCAGAGTACCTGAGCTGCCAATAATCGACTGCCATAGCTTACTCGCTTCAAACCGGGTCATCGGAAATCCATACAACCGCGAGAGGGCACGGATCATCACGATATCTGAGCCGATGCCGCCCAGCATGTCAATGATGGCAACAGGGTTGAGGGCGACGGCAATAGCTTTGTACTTGGCATACTTCCAAATTAGCTCATCGGCATTTACCTGATTGAGTTCAGCGGTGTCACGAACCAAAGTTTGCTCAATCATCCCGGCTTGGTGCAGCGCGTTTAAAGCGATTAAAGTCGCGCCGTCTGCTTGCGCTAGGTTCAACAAAGCTGTCTTTAGCGGCTCTATTTGCGCCGGAGGGCTTTCCCACTCTTCACTGACGCGGCCATCGGGCCACTCTACGCGCACTTGCAGTAGGGCAGGATCAGCAGAAACCATCACAATCTCATCGGCGACTATCCGGTTGACAATGCTGTTGGCATATTGGCCATGAGAGAGACGAACGCCATCGGGAAGATCCGCTTTGCTTTCAGCTTTTTGCCACAGCGCCTCTAAATTTCGAGCTACTGAGTCTCTATCGGCTTGTGGATAGAGATCTGTTTTGTTAAACACTAACAGCAGCGGTTTGTGGGTAGCATAAAGTTGTTGCAGAGCCAGATATTCAGTTTGGGTCACATCGCCGGAAACAACAAATAAAATCAGGTCGGCTTGCTGGGCAATTTTTTGAGCGATCGCCCCTCGATCTTCTCCCTCAATTTCATCCAGCCCTGGCGTATCTATCAGCTCTAGCTTAAGCGGCTCTTTAGTTTGCTCAAGAGTCTGGTCAAGAGTCTGATCAGACGACACTATCTCTGGCCGCCAATAAACCGATCTGGGCCACTGAGTCACCCCATTTAGCGGCCCAGTTTCAAGCACTTTTTCACCCAGCAGCGCATTGATAATAGCTGATTTTCCTCTGCTGACCAAGCCAAAGACGGCCACTCGCAACAGCGAACTATCCAGCTTATTCATCAGGGCTGTGAGCTGATCGATTCCAGCTTTGACCGCCGCCTGACGGGCTAATTCTTGAGCATCTAACCGGGTCATTTTAAGCTGCGGAATGTAGCGATCTATCGCTTGGCGCAGACTTGTCCGGGCTTGTTCAACCAGCGGATTCAGAGTTGTCGTATCGGTTGGTTGCAGATCTGCTGGCATAGGGCCGACGGCATGAGTGATGTTAGGCCGCTTTCACGGTTTGTGGTTCAGATGGAGTCCAGCTAGAAGATAGGGCCGGCAGATGAGAGAGTGCTTGCTGAATAAAAGGCTGAAGTCCAGCGGTTTGCTTGGTAGCTTGAAAAATCGTTTGCAGGCGTGAGCCCATGTCAGTAAAAGCAAACTTTCGCTGATCAGGTGCCAGCAGACTTTGCTCTTCAAAAAAGTCAATGAGACTCAAGCCGACCATCCGAGTGAGATAAGCTGCGCTCACACCTTGTACAGCTCCCCCGGCAACATAGGTAGCCGCGTGAGTTTTGAGTAAGCTGCCGAACGCTTGCGTCGAAATCTCGACGAGCCCTAATTTTACCAACAGCTCAGCGAGAGTACCTGCCGCTGTTTTCGCCTGATCTAAAGAAAATGTTTGGCCGTACACTACCCCTAGATCAACAATCATCTGAGCATTAATAGCTGTAGAAGCCAATAGATCCAGGCTTGGCAAAGGACTAGCAAAGGCACTGCCCCCTGCTATCCACTGCATTTGCTCCACGAGCGGCATTGCCCGCTGCCGCCGATGCTGATTCAAAAGATTTTGAGCAGATGCCATGAGTGCTTTGGCTTGTCGTAAGGTCGTGGTCATTACGAGCTGCGAGGCTTCGGCTGTGACCAAATGAGTGAGCTGAGTCGTCAGGCTTTCAAGCTGAGGAGCGGGTTGTTCAAAAGAGTCTTCAACATCGCCATTTTCTTGATGGCGGCGCACTGTTATGGGGTTAGGCCGGGCGGATATGGCACTTATCCCGATGCCCAAATCTTCGATTCTTGTTTGCAGCCGCTGCACCGCCGACTGACGATCCAAAGGCGCAAGCTGATCTTGTTTGTTGAACACAAGCTGTATGCGATAGCCAGATTTTAGGATAGACTGTAGACGCTGCAATTCCGACTGCATCAAGTCGCCTGCCGTCACAAATAGAATCAAGTCAGCATCAGCGGGTGGCAAAGTTTCTTCACCGGGCACTTCAACAATGGCGACTTGAGATTCGCTCTGAGATTCGCTCTGAGATTCGCTAGGTTTCCATACTTTATTTAGTTGGTTCAACAAAGCTGTTTTGCCGGTTGATTTGTTGCCGACGATAGCGATCGCCAACGATTCACGATCCAGTTGAGCTAGCGATTGAACCGCTGCCTGTCGCTGTTGCTCTATAGTTGACCAGATAGGCTGAGTTTTATCAGCTTTAACGCCTTCTGGCAATTCTTCAATTAGCGTTTCTAGGCGAGACTCGGCCTGATCTAGCACTGTGTCAATCGCTGCTCTATCGACTGGGCCGAGTGCGAGCGGCGGTGCGATTTCGACCGCAGAGCTAGTGCGCTGTTTGAGCCACCATAAGCTAGAACCGAGCGCCACGGCTCCTAACATGCTAGAACCATCTGCCAAAGGAGAATGCCCGACAATATCTAGCAGCCATAAGCTAGCTGACAAACCCAAACCACCGACTAAAATAGGACGCTTTAGCTTCATAAGGATGTTACCGCTAGCTGCTGTGATCTTACTGCTATTTCAATTGTATAGATGCAGGCAAAATTGTGGAAGTAGTGAGAACCGAGGCGGTGGTTACGCATCCTTCTCGCTGCGATCACGCGTAATTTTCACATTCTCATATAGAGCCGCTAGCTCACCAATAAAGTCAACGCTTTTCAGCTCAAAGCGAGTGTCTGGCGGTGCGTAGGACTGCAACACCCATAGCCCCTTTTCATTGCGCCGAAAGCACTCCACCCGCTGACGATGGGTATTTATGAGCACGTATTCTTTGAGGCTTTCGAGCATTTGATAGTCGGCAAATTTGTCACCTCTATCAAAGCTCGTGGTTGAGTCCGAAAGCACTTCTACAATCAGAATGGGATGGCGTTTAAATGTCGGCTCGTCTTGGTCTTTGCGATCGCAGGTAACCATCACATCTGGATAGTAATATCGGTTGATAGCCTCGATTCGAGCTTTCATATCCGAAAAGTACACCCGGCAACCGCTACCCTTCCAATGGCTGACCCTTAAATGACTAAGCAGTGCCGCAAATAGATTGCCGGTCAGCGTGACATGGACATCCGTTGCCCCAGCCATCGCGTAAATTTCGCCATCAATATACTCATGTTTGACGGCGCTAGTTGCTTCTAGAGCAAGGTACTGCTCTGGAGAAAGATAGGGTGAAGACTTAGCGGCAATCATGACCAGAAACCATGACAAAAAGGGTCGCAAACATGCACCAATTGTAGCGAATCATCGTGCGAACTCCGAAGCCGTCGCGGAAACCGTCTTGGCAGTGATCTGAACAGATATTCAGTCAAATGGTTTAGCCATTCGTTAAGAGCGGCGAGCAATCTGAGCCAATAGCGGTTCGCCGCCAAACCTAACTACATCGGTGCAGGGCAGGCCGGTTGCTTGTGAAACGGTGGCGATCGCCGCTCTCCCCTCTACCTCGCTGAGCCCAAACGTATTCAGCGCAATCCCTACTACCTTCGTCGGGGCAAACGTACCGCCTGCTGTGGCCACAGCCTCATACAGCTTCACGACTTCTGGCAGCGGCGGAATTTGAAAATCAGAAAAGTGCTGAATGTGGGTGAGGTTAGCTTTGTGAACCAAAATTAAATGTGTCGGCTGAGAGCCCCGTAAAAGTGGCAGCGTCGCGGTTGAAGCCGGGTTGAGCAGAGAGCCTTGACCTTCAATAAACAAAATGTCGTGGTCTGGGCCATAGCGCATTAGGCACTGCTCTACAGCGCCCGCTGCGTAGTCTACGCGAATGGCATCGAGCGGGACACCATTTTCGCCTAGCATTAAGCCGGTTTGCCCCGTTGCAATTAGCTTAGAGCGCAGTCCTGCGGCCTTGGCCACTCGGTTCAGTTCAATGCTGGTAGACATTTTGCCCACAGCCATGTCAGTACCGACCGTAAGGACGCGATCGCACCCCAGCAATCTCGCCCTGCCACTGCCCACTGTCAGGCCCCCAGGCTCTTGGCGCATATCCCACACCCATTGATTAGGGTGGTTAGGGCGGTTAGAGGCGATCGCTGCCGCAATTTCCGCATCCTCATTCATCTGCGTATGCAGCCCATTCATCACCGACAGTCCTGCTTTGACAGCCTGCTTCACCTCCTGGTACCAGGGCTCAGGCAGTTTTCCCCCCGAAGGCGCTAGCCCAATCGCCAATACCGTGGGACTCAGGGCCAAAGCCGCCTGCAAGGACGCCACAATTGGCACCTCGCGATCAATCCCGGTGAGCGCCGCCACCGACTCACCTACCGCCGTTTCGTCAATCACCGCCACAATTGGGTTTTGACTGTAGCGCAAAAGGGAAATGCCGGTTTTGCCCTTAGCCCCCTTCATGCCGTTGTGCATCAAAATGGCAAGGCGATCATCAGGATTGAGCATGTAAGGAAAGTCCGAGGCCGGGTTGAGTATTAGGGCATAAAGCGCCATCAGCGCTCAGAACAGCGCCGATAAACGGATCGTCTTTGAGATTGAAATGGCTGTCAAGATCGAGATGATCGACTAGGGGCGAAAGGTGGGCAAGGGCGGTGTTAGCGATCGCACTATCCGAATAGCAGCCAAACATCACCTGCAATCCACAGCTTCGAGCCGTATGAATCATCCGCCGTGCCTCCGTTAGCCCGCCCGATTTCATCAGCTTAATGTTGATGCCCTGCACACAGTGAGCCAAGCGCGTAATATCAGCGCTAGTAAAGCAGCTTTCATCAATAAAAATGGGGAGCGGCGATCGCGCAAATAGCTCCGGCAATAGCGCATCATCATCAACCGACAACGGCTGCTCCAAATAAGTCACCCCGCGCGCGGATAGCCACTCAGCCATTGTCAGGGCATCCGCTAGCGTCCAGCCGCCATTGGCGTCGACACTCACCTTTGCGCCCGCTGGCACATGTGGTAATAACGCCGCAAACATCGCCTGATCAGCCCCAATTCCAGCAGGGCTTCCCAGCTTTATTTTCACTGAGGCCACCGGCTGCTGATCGCACCATTTTTGCAGCCGATCCACTGCTTCTGTCGGCGAGCTAATGCCCACGGTTACAGCAGTCGGGCCGATTCTCTGACAGTCCAATCCCCACAGTTGCCACAGCGGCAGACCGATGCATTTACCGAGCCAGTCGTGTAGGGCCGTATCAATCGCGGCGCGCGCAGCTGAGCAGGCAGATGAGGCCAGCAGCTTGTCTTCAATTATCTGGCGCTGAAGCGGATGCAAGGGCGCTAATACCGGCACCAATGCGGCTAAATCTTCGGTAATATCGGCCTGAGTTTGAGTCAATGAACCAATCGAAAAGGGCGAGGCTTCTCCCCAACCTTCAATACCTTCGGCCTCAATGCGCACCCACAGATTAGTCGAACCGCTGCTAGTGCCTCGGCTAATCGTCAGCGGTACGCGCTTATGGACAGTAAACGGCTCAAAGCGAATCTGCATTCAGCGAGTTGGCTACCTCAATCAAATTGCTATCCAGATCGCGGATATATACAGATAGGATAGGGCCAAGCGTGCCAGTGCGCTGTACGGGGCCAGCGACAATCGAAATATTTAAATTGTGGAAATGAGCGATCGCCTCTATCAACGGCGTAGAGGTTATAAAACACAAATCGGCTGAACCGGGCTGAGGCATTTGTGCAGCGGGCTGAAAAGGATGCTCGACTGAGTGCAAATTGATCTTCTGCGGGCTGTCGCCGATTTGCAGAGCGGCTCTTTCTTCACCGCCCGCTACTTTAAAACGAACTACTTGACACCCTAAAACCGTTGAATAAAACTCACAGGTTGCTTCTACATCAGCAACCGTTAGCACCAAATGATCTAGCCGCTGAAGTTCAATCATTAAAATCTTTTAGCTATAGCCAGAAACTGAGAATAGTCGATCTACGGGTTTTTAGAGGGTATCCGCATAGGCGTTATATGCCTCACATTGAGACGATTGATTTTGCCACAGATGCCGATTCATAAGAGCAAGCAACATAGCCCTGCCATCTATCCCTAATCAGACTTCATGACCCGTACTAATTTCCCTTCCAAGGGCACATTCGCTTCCACAGCCCGATGAATCCTCTCAGCCAGTTTAACTTTGTTTGTATCGTCTTTTGAAACAACAATTCCGGCATGTTTGCAACTGATCTGATGCAGTCGAATAAAGTCGCGCCGATTTAGAGTGAGGATGGCTCGTTTTTGCTGAGTTGCAAATGCTAGTACGTCAGAGTCGGCAATTTTCTGATTTGCATTGCCTGCTGCTTGGACTGTTTGTACATCGTGACCCAAAGATTGCAGATGCTGGGTTGTGCGCAAAGGAAACTGTTCGTCAGCGTAGAATGCAGTCACGCTTACGCCTCGTTGTTTGCTTTGATCCGACATTCCGCACTTCCAATTGGCACATTGGGTATTTAAACGAAGCAATAAGAATCACAGCCATTTTTTCTAGCATGGTTCTCAATAGTTAACCTTAATTGAGAATTTTTATGACTTAGTTCATTTGAACTGCT
>JBGTIK010000294.1:0-17216 GCA_041745715.1 Phormidesmis sp. | reverse complement strand
GTCATCTTCAAACTTAGTGGCAGTCGTCACATAGCCTCTCGGATCTTCGCCAAAAAGGGCTTTTGCTTCTTCTTGGCCGTAGTCTAAGCGATAGATTTTCGGCCACTCAGGCCAAGGATTGCTCTGAGCACGTACTTCCGGCGGCTTGGGCATAATCTCCAATTGGTTAATGCTCTTGCACCCATGACGTACAGAAGTCGCCACACAGTCGGTGCCGGTATCGCCGCCGCCGATAATCACAACATCTTTACCCGCTGCTGAAATGTAGTCATCACCGGGCTTACCATCTAACACGGCTTGAGTATTCGCCGTCAAAAACTCCATCGCAAAGTTGATGCCATTGAGTTCTCTACCCTCAATCGGTAAATCACGCGGACGAGTAGATCCCGTGCAGACAATTACTGAGTCGTAGTCACTCAACAGTTTTTCAGCCGGTAAATCTTTGCCAACTTCGGTATTGCACACAAAGGTAATGCCTTCGGCTTCCAGCACATCCAATCGCCGCCGCACAATGTCGTTTTTATCGAGCTTCATGTTTGGGATGCCGTAGGTAAGTAAGCCGCCCGCCCGATCTGCTCGCTCATACACAGTGACCCAATGCCCCGCTTTGTTGAGCTGATCGGCAGCGGCTAATCCAGCTGGGCCAGAGCCTACGACAGCCACCTTTTTGCCCGTGCGCTGAGTCGGTGGATTCGGCACAATCCAGCCCTCCGCCCAGCCTTTTTCAACAATCGAGTATTCGATGTTTTTGATGGTCACGGGTGGGTTAGTGATGCCCAATACGCAAGAGCCTTCGCAAGGAGCAGGGCACACTCTACCCGTGAATTCGGGGAAGTTGTTGGTTTTGTGCAGACGGTCTAGCGCTTCTCGCCAGAGGCCGCGATAGATTAAGTCATTCCATTCGGGAATGAGATTGTTAATCGGGCAGCCGGTGGCCATGCCGCTGAGAAGATCGCCCGTGTGGCAAAAAGGCGTACCGCAGTCCATGCAACGTGAGCCCTGGGTTTGAAGGTTTTCTTCGGGCATGGGCAGGTGAAATTCTTGCCAGTTGCGAATGCGATCTTTGGGTGAAGTCTCTGACGGTGCTTCACGAAGATATTCAATAAAGCCGGTTGGTTTTCCCATGAGGTTTGTTCTGTGAAAATTATATTTTGTGAGAAGAATTGAGAAATCAAAGACAGTTGAGATATGGCTAAAATCCTGGCCTCTAGCCCCCACTGATACGGGCGATATCGCGGGCATTTTCTTCAAAGGCGGCTGACATGGCTTCGTCGTTACTGAGGCCGTCGGCTAAGGCTTTTTGAATGTGTTGCAATACGCGCTTGTAATCGCGGGGCATGACTTTGACAAACTGGGGCAAGGCGCTGTCCCAATCTGCCAAGAGGGCTTTGGCCTGTTCGCTGCCGGTATAGTCAGCGTGGCGCTGAACGATTGCTTTGAGTTCGGCGCTTTCCTCATCGGTTTCTACTCGCTCTAGTCCCGCCATTTCGGTATTGCAGCGTGTCGCAAAATCGCCTGCGGTGTCTAGCACATAGGCAACGCCGCCGCTCATGCCTGCTGCAAAGTTACGACCCGTTGCACCCAAAATCACGACTTTGCCGCCCGTCATGTATTCGCAGCCGTGATCGCCAACGCCTTCGACAACGGCGGTTGCCCCTGAGTTGCGTACACAGAAGCGTTCGCCTGCACGGCCACTAATGTAGGCTTCGCCTTGAGTCGCTCCGTACAGGGCGACATTACCCGCAATGATGTTCTCTGCGGCGACAAAGTTAGAGACTTTGGCCGGGTAGAGAATGATTTTGCCGCCGCTGAGTCCCTTGCCGATGTAGTCGTTAGCGTCACCTTCTAGCTCTAGGGTCATGCCGGGTGGAATAAAGGCCCCAAAGCTCTGGCCAGCGGTGCCTTGGAAGTGCAGCCGCACGGTGTCTTCAGGTAGGCCCTGTTCGTGGTTTTTGGTGATTTCGTTGCCGACAATGGTGCCGACGACGCGGTGAATGTTGCGAATGGGCAGAGTTGCACTGACGGATGCTCCTTTTTTAATCGCAGGCTGACATAGAGCTACCAGCCGGGTCATGTCGAGAGAGTTTTCGAGGCCGTGGTTTTGGGCTTCGGTGCAGTAAAGGCCGACTTCGGGGCCGACTTCAGGCTGATGCAGCAAGGTCGATAGATCGATGCCTTTGGCCTTCCAGTGATCGATGGCGGTCTTGGCGGCGAGAACATCGGTGCGGCCTACCATTTCATTGAGAGAGCGGAAGCCGAGTTCGGCCATAATTTCTCGCGTTTCTTGGGCGATAAATTTCATGAAGTTAGCGGCGTAGGTAGGGTCACCTTTGAACTGTTTGCGCAGCTCAGGGTCTTGAGTGGCCACCCCGACCGGGCAGGTGTTGAGGTGGCAAACGCGCATCATAATGCAGCCGAGGGTGACCAGCGGCGCGGTAGAGAAGCCGAATTCTTCTGCGCCGAGGAGGGCGGCGATCGCCACATCTCTCCCTGTCTTCATCTGCCCATCGGTTTCAATCACAATCCGACTGCGCAAGTTGTTGAGTACCAGGGTCTGATGGGTTTCGGCAAGGCCCAGCTCCCAGGGCAAACCAGCGTGTTTAATCGAGGTTTGCGGTGACGCACCCGTGCCGCCATCGAAGCCCGAAATCAGCACGACATCAGCATGGGCTTTGGCCACACCAGCGGCAATGGTGCCGACGCCTACTTCAGAAACCAGCTTGACGCTAATTCTCGCTTCTCGGTTCGCGTTTTTGAGATCGTGAATCAGCTCAGCGAGATCTTCAATGGAGTAAATGTCGTGGTGCGGCGGCGGTGAAATCAGGCCCACACCGGGCGTAGAGTTGCGCACTTTGGCAATCCACGGATACACCTTTTTACCGGGCAACTGTCCGCCTTCGCCGGGTTTTGCGCCTTGAGCCATTTTGATTTGCAGCTCTTTGGCCTTCGATAGATACAGGCTATTGACACCAAAGCGCCCTGAGGCCACTTGTTTGATGGCGCTGTTTTTGGAGTCTCCCTGATCATTTGTCCAGACGTAGCGTTCGGGATCTTCGCCGCCTTCGCCCGTATTGGACTTGCCGCCGATGCGATTCATGGCGATCGCTAATGTCTCATGCGCTTCTTGGGAAATCGACCCGTAGCTCATCGCCCCGGTCTTAAACCGGCTCATAATCGCTTCGACCGACTCCACTTCGTCAATCGGCACCGGCTGCTGCGGCTGAAAGTCCAACAGATCTCTTAAGCGGAAAAAGTTCTTACCCTGTTCATTTACGAGCTGCGCGTATTTTTTGTACAGCTCGTAGTCGCCTTCTTGAGTGGCCTTTTGCAACAGATGAATGCTCTGCGGGCTCAGCAGATGCGCTTCCCCGTCTTTGCGCCACTGATATTCGCCGCCTACTTCTAAGGTGGCCGCATTGTAGTTTGTTGCTGTTCGCCGATTAGGAAAAGCGTGGCGATGGCGAATAATCGCTTCTTGCGCCAATACATCGAGGCCGACGCCCTGAATGCGCGAAGCTGTCCAGGTAAAGTATTTTTCAGTGACGGACTGATTTAGTCCAATCGCCTCAAAAATCTGCGCTCCCCGATAGCTTTGCAGCGTAGAGATGCCGATTTTGGCGGCGATTTTAATCACGCCTTTAGTCGCCGCCTTAATGTAATTTTTGCAGGCGGCGGTGTACTCCACTCCCCGCAGCAGATTTTCATCGATCATGCGCTGGAACGTTTCAAAAGCCATGTAGGGGTTAATCGCCCCGCAGCCGTAGCCCAGCAGCACTGCAAAGTGATGCACCTCACGCGGCTCACCCGATTCAAGCACGAGGCCCACACGGGTGCGAGTGCCGTTGCGAATGAGGTGGTGATGCAGTCCGGCAACGGCGAGTAAGGCCGGAATCGGGGCGCGATTTGCGGCCAGATCGCGGTCGGAGAGAATCAGCAGTTCGTGGCCAGCAGCGATCGCTTCATCCGCCTTCATGCAAAGCGCTTCCATCGCTCCAGCGAGGCCCGCTTCACCCGTATCTGGGTCAAATAAAATTGGCAGTACGGTGGTTTTGAATTCACTGTTGTACTTGATTTTGTTCAATTCAGCGTTCGTTAGCAGCGGCGTTTTGAGCTGAAGCAGGTGGCAGCTTTCAGGATCAGGCTCTAGCAAATTGCGCTCAGCGCCAATAGTTGTCGTGGCTGAGGTAATAATCTCTTCTCGAATCGAGTCAATCGGTGGATTAGTGACCTGCGCAAAGAGCTGTTGAAAGTAGTTGTACAGCAGCTTAGGCCGATTGGAGAGCACCGGCAAAGGCGTATCGGTGCCCATTGCTCCAATCGCTTCTACCCCGTTTTGACCCATCGGGGCTAACAGCATTCTCAGCTCTTCAAAGGTGTAGCCAAAGGCCATTTGACGCAAGGTTACGGCATCGGCGTCTAAGGTTTCTGTTGATTCTCCTGTTATTTTTATATGGGAGGTATCTGAAACCGGTAGCTGATCTAAAGGCACGAGGTACTGATCTAGCCAATCCTGATAGGGCTGAGCGGTTGTGATCTGCTGCTTAATTTCTTTATCGTCGATAATGCGTCCGGCTTTAGTATCGACCAAGAACATCTTGCCGGGTTCTAGCCGTCCCTTGTACAGCACGTCTTCTGGTGCAACAGGTAACACGCCTGCTTCAGAGGCCATGATCACCCGGTCGTCTTTGGTGACGTAGTAGCGACCCGGACGCAGGCCGTTTCTATCCAGCACTGCGCCCATTTGAGTGCCGTCAGTAAAGGCAATGGAAGCGGGGCCATCCCAAGGCTCTAGCAGGCAAGAATGGTATTCATAAAAGGCTCTTTTCTCAGCGTCCATACTCTGATGGCCTGACCAGGGTTCGGGCACCATCATCATCAGGGCGTGGGGCAGCGATCGCCCACTCAAAGCCAGCAGCTCCAGGGTATTGTCAAAAATCGTAGAGTCGCTGCCCTCCACATTGATCAGCGGTCTAGCTCGGTCTAGATCTTCACCAAATAGCTTTGAGCTAAACATCGACTGGCGCGCCGTCATCCAATTAATATTGCCGCGCAGGGTGTTGATTTCGCCGTTGTGGGCGATGTAGCGGTAAGGGTGCGATCGCTCCCAGCTGGGAAAAGTATTGGTACTAAAGCGCGAATGCACCAAAGCCAAAGCACTCTCCATCTCAGGATCGTTCAAATCCAGGTAATACTTCCCGACCTGCTCAGGCATCAGCATTCCTTTATAGACAATGGTTCGGCAAGAGATACTGGCCACATACCAATAGTCACTGATGACGCCTCGGATAGCGGAGTGCGATCGCTTCCTAACCACATACAGCTTCCGCTCCAGCGCCCATTCATCGTCAACAGTGCCCTCTGCTAAGCCAATAAAAGCCTGCTGCATAAACGGCTCACTCGCCTGCGCCGTCGGCCCCAAAGACTCATTATCGGTCGGCACATCTCGCCAACCCAACACCTTCAGCCCCGCTTCAGCTGTCACCTGCTCAAAGACATCGCGGCCTTTAGCGCGAGCTATTGCATCTGGGCTGGCATAGATCATGGCCACGCCATACTGGCCTGCCGCTGGCAGATCAAACCCTTCTGCCGCCGCTGCTTTGGCCACAAACTGATGCGGAATTTGCAGCAAAATGCCTGCCCCATCGCCCGTATTCGGCTCCGCTCCAACGGCTCCCCGGTGATCAAGATTCAGCAATAGCGTCAGCCCCTGCTGCACAATATCGTGAGAGGTGCGCCCTTTCATCTGCACCACAAAGCCCACGCCGCAGGCATCATGTTCATACTGCGGATCATAAAGGCCCTGCTTAGGCGGCGAAAATGTAGACCGATTAAAAGATTTGTTTACATTTTGGTTCAAAGGACCCATCGAATAAAACCTGAGGAAAGAGCAGTAAAAAAACAGTAACAGAAACGATTGAAGGCAACCTATTCTGGCTGCCCTTTCTGGGCCCCGAAGGCCAAAAACCACCGGAGACAGAAAATCCACCGCATAACAGGACGCTGTGGACAGAGGCTTGAAAAAAAGCTCCGCCTAAATGGCTGAGCCCTCTCAGTATAAAGAGCCTCTATTGTCACTCAAGAAAGATACGTAGATAGAGTAGCCTTAACAAAAACAATAGATGCCGTTACAAAAAGGCCCGAATTGTTACAAAATATTTCATTTTTATGTTGCTTTGACCACATATCTTATGACAAAAATATATTCCGCCGATCCAACCCGACTGATCGAACGCCTTGATTTGCTGGCTCCAGTTGGTAAACGAAACAGCGCTCAATAATTTTATTGATTTTATTTAGGAATGGGTGGCAGCGATGCGTTCTTCCTGATTTGCCGAACACAGCTCAACAGATGTCGCTGATAGGCTTGGAGAGCGCTGACTACGACTATTGGCAGGCAGAAGGGATCTCCATTGGATTTGGATGCGATTGAATCGACGGTCAAACAAATTGGGTTACGCATCAAAATTACGGGCACGCAATGGAAGGAAGAGAATGTGCCGCAGGTGCTAAAGCAACGTTACGCTTATCTCAACGCGCGTTCTCATCTTGAGTCTTGAAAGACTGGGATGGGGGTGTCCTCTTTTCGGGTTAACTCTTGTCAACATTTAGATAATGCGATCCGGTGTCAGTTTGGGCGGTGGCTCAGTGCGCCGACTCAGTGCGCCAACTCACACACAGAGCTGAAGCGAAGGCAAGGTGATAATGTAGCGATAGCCATTGGCTGACGACCCTTGGACAAAGGCTGTGCCACCGTGAATTTCGGTGAGATGACGGCTGAGCAAGAGCCCTAACGTCTGGCGAGAAAGGTCTACTTTTTGAGCTGTAGCTAAAACCTGAAAAACGTCTTTCGATGAGCGGGTGATTGTTTCGGTTGCAGAGGTAACAGCAGCTTCATTCATGACTTCGGTGGCGGCAGAATTATTCTCTAGCTGGTTCATTAAGGCTAAAGAAAATCCACTTTTTTCCCACGCAATCACAGCTTGTGGCAAGTCTTCTCCGAGCCAAGGGTTAGAAACCCAAAGGGCAATACTGATTCCGCCTTCCCGACGGGAAATGTGCAGACGGACGGTGCTCCCGGCTGGAGACATTTTGATGATGCTAAAAACAAGATGATAAATGAGCTGTTTAATGACTCGTTTATCTAAGTTCCAAAGGCGAGAGCCCGGTTCGACAGTGAGCTTAAGCAGAAGGTCTTGCTGCTTGGCTAAGTTGCTGAGAGCAGCGAGTGCCTGTTGTGCGACCATTTCAATATCGACCGTGGATAAGAGTAGCTGATAGCCGCCTTCTTCGAGATCGCCAACTTCAACAATCTCGTCAACCATCGTTAGTAGCTGCTGAGAACTACTGAGAACAATTTTGGCGTATTCTTGTTGCTTCTCGCTGAGCGGGCCATAGATCTCCCGGCTGAGCATGTTGGCCATACCCGTGATCGAGGTGAGTGGATTTCGCAGATCTTGCGTTAGTTGGACAATCAGGTCGAAACGGACTTGGTTGATCTTTGAAAGCAGCGAGGAGGCGGTAGCACTGCTGCTAGGTAGGCTAGGTGAGCTGTTGGTGTTGTGGGTTTGATTCTCGGTTAAGCGGCTGGCACGTAGGCTGCTAGCTGATGATGACTGAAGCGCTTGATCTTTGGCTTGTAGAGCCGCTAAAATATGCTGCTTTTCAAATTCGCTGATGCACCATCTGGCGCTGATTTCTAGAAAGGCGACTTCCTGCTGCGTAAAGTCGTGGGGCAGCAAATTCATGATAGCAAGCGTGCCAATACAGCAGCCTTCGTGAGTGATTAGCGGCACGCCCAAGTAAGACTGAATGCCGTAGTGCTGAACCAACAGGCTGCCCGAAAAGGCAGGGTGATCGGTGGCATCTGCAAGTGCAAAGGTTTTGCCACTGTCGATGACATGGGTGCAGAATGATTCGGCGCGAGGAATGCTGCGGGCGACGGCGAGATGGTTCATTAGGCCCAAGCTAGAGAGCCCGACTACGGATTTGAACCGCTGCAAGTCAGCGTCAATGACGCTGAGAATGCAAATGGGCATGGCTAGCTGCCGGGAGACGGTTTGAGTAGCTTCATCAAAAACCGGAATCACATTGGACTCTAGCAGGTTGAGGCGGGTTAGTACCTGAGCACGGTCTTGGTCACGCTGAGCCGGAGAGCGTCCTTCTAGGAGGCAAGAGAGCCGGGTTTGGATGGGGTTGTCGTTAGCTGGATCGGGCTCCGAAGCGCTAGAAGTGCCGTAAGTCATGCGTTATGCATTGAAAGGGTAATCAGTTAAATTCATCATTCCCTGACGATTGAGAGAGATAAATCCGTAGCTTTACAGATTCTCTTGGTACAGAGGTATTTCTTCGTTTTTGAGACGTTTTTGGGGGGGCGGCATTTTCGGCCATTGATCCGTAAAAACATGGAGTAGACTAATGAAGCGATCTGCTTATGATTGTCCTATATCTATATATAGATAATTTTTGAAATAATTTTGAGCTTATGCAACCTGCTATTGCTATAGGAGCTATTCTCCAAAATCACTATCGCATCATTCAATTGCTGGGGCAGGGCGGGTTTGGCCGAACCTATTTGGCGGAAGATCAGGGCCGGTTTAATGAGCGCTGTGCGATTAAAGAGTTTGCGCCGACGCAGGGAGCAGATAGATTTTCAGATAAGGCAACTGAGCTCTTTCAACGTGAAGCAGCGGTGCTGTATCAGATCAAACATCCGCAGATTCCGCAGTTTCGAGCGACGTTTGAAGAAGAAGAGCGGCTGTTTTTGGTGCAGGACTATGTGCAGGGGCCGACCTATCACGAGGTGCTAAAGCAGCGTAAGCAGCTAGGCGGGACTTTTTCAGAAACTGAGGTGCGACAGTTTTTGCAGCAGCTTTTGCCAGTGCTGGCGCATATCCATGCGAAAGGGATTATTCATCGAGATGTGAGTCCGGATAATATTATTTTGCGTCAGCAGGATGGACTGCCGGTGCTGATTGACTTTGGCGTGGTGAAAGAAGTTGTGACCCGGATGCAGCTAGACGGGGTGGTTTCTCATGCGACGACGGTCGGCAAGGCAGGCTACGCGCCGAGTGAGCAGATGCAGACGGGGCGGGCTTATCCGAATAGCGATCTGTATGCGCTGGCAGTGACGGCGGTGGTGCTACTAACGGGCAAGGAACCGCAGGAGCTGTTCGATGATGTGAATGCAGTTTGGACTTGGCAGAATCAAGTAGCGGTGAGCCCAGAGTTAGCGGCTGTGCTGAATAAGGCGCTGAGCTATAGGCCGGGCGATCGCTTCCAATCCGTTAGCCAAATGACTCAAGCCTTGCAATCTGGCCGCATCGAAGATAGTGTAAGTATCCCACCTAGTCAGGCTTTTGCGAATCCCAGTCAAATGCCCAGTCAAATGCCCAGTCAAGTAGCTAGGGCAGTGCCGCCGGTTTCGCAAATGAAAACCATAGCTATAGGCCGCGCTAATCCCGATCAGTCTTTTACCAACCAGGGGATGACTCAGGGCGTAAATCCGGGGAATCCAACCGTGAACCGTCCGACGACGGTGAATCAGCCGAATACTCGAATGGTGATGCCTTCGGAGCGGCCTTCGCAGCCATCTTTGTTGGAAAATCCTTTGGCGGTGGGTGGATTGGCGGTGGGGCTGGCAGCGATCGCTGGCTTTGGCGGCTGGGCTGTGGTGAAATCTTTAGACAATACTGTGACTCCAACGCCCACAATCACCTCTTTGCCTCCGCTGACCAGCGAACCGACCCCAACCCCGACCCCGACACAATCGACCCCCAAGCCGGTGGAGTACAACCAGCCGCCGCTAGACCTAGAACTAGACGTTGTTAAAACGCTAGAAGGCACCATGCGCGGCGGCGATAAGGTGAATTATCCGCTGAGCGCTCAAGCTGGTCAAACGCTGAGCGTGGAGCAATTTAGAGATGACGTTCGATTTAGCGTTTTGGGGCCAAATGGTGAGCCTGTGAGCGCCCAAGCCGATCAGGTGAATCAATGGGAAGGCGTATTAGAAGAAGACGGCGAATACACGGTGCAGCTGACGACTGCTTCCGGCGTCACGAGCAGCGACTATCGCCTCAATGTGAAGCTGAGCCCAGTGCCCGAACCTGAACCGAGCGAAGCCCCAGATCCGACCCCAACCGACAATGCCACGCCGCCGCCTTTGCAGCCAGAAGTGCTGTCTCAGCGGGTGTCGTTCCCCAGTGGTTCAGATGGGGTGCTGGTTGCCAATAGCGTCGCACCGGGACAAATTCGCCGTTACATTGTGAATGCTCAAGAAGGCCAGATTTTAACCGTAAAAGTCAACGATCCGCCCCAGGGGCCGGTGACCTTTGATGTGGTGATGCCGGGCGGTGAACTGGTGCCAGATGCGAGTGGGATTGTTTCTTGGCAAGGCTTTTTGCCTACGGGCGGCGATTATTGGGTCGATGTTCGCAGCGATCAAGAGGCAGCGTTTACGATGGAGATTCGAGCGAGTGCCCAAGTGCCGCAGCAATAACCACGGCACAGACAGGGAGATGGGTGTAGAGAGAGGGGATTTTGGCAGCGTTATTAGTCACTGGAACAGATACAGATAGCGGCAAGACGGTGCTGACGGCGGCGCTCATTGCCTATTGGCAAAAGTACTGCTGGGCTTATCGGCTAGGGGTGTGTAAGCCGGTGCAGTCCGGTACGGGCGATCGCGAGTTCTACAGCCGCCTATTCAAGCTCGACCAAACGCCTGAGCAGCTCAATCCGCTATGGTACAAAACGCCAGTTGCGCCACCTTTAGCAGCGGCGCTAGAAGGTAAGCGGGTAGATATTGCCAAAGCTTGGCAGGTATTTTCACAGTTAGAATCTGAGCGGGATTGGGTGCTGGTAGAAGGGGTGGGCGGGCTCGGTTCGCCGATGGCTGAGGCGCTGACGGTGGCCGACATTGCGGCGCAGTGGCGGCTGCCTACGGTATTAGTGGTGCCAGTGAGGTTGGGAGCGATCGCCCAGGCGGTGGCCAACGCGGCCCTCGCTCAGCAAAAGCAGGTGAAGCTACTGGGCATTGTGTTGAACTGCACCCATCCGCATACACAGAGCCAAATCGATCACTGGGCTCCGGCTGACATGATTGAGTCGCTGACCCAATTGCCCGTATTGGGTCAAGTGCCTTATTTAAAGCAATTAAACGATCCAGCAGTGCTAGCCGATGCTGCGGCCCAGCTGGATTTGGAGCGGCTGATGCCGAAGGCATTTTGGGCATGAGTATATCGATGAATCTCGCTTCGGCGGTGGCTTCTATTCGAGATTTTTCGGCGGTGCGCCCTGAGATTAAAGCGCTGCAAGATCAGCTAGTCGACTGGCGGCGGCAGCTTCATCAGCTGCCTGAGCTGGGCTTTGAGGAAGAGATGACGGCGCAGTTTATTAGCGATCGCCTACAAGCCTGGAACATTGGGTTTGAAAGTGCGATCGCTCAAACTGGCATCGTTGCCACTATCTCTGGCCATTCTGCCAAGTCTGCTGATTCCGTCGCGCCCGTCCTCGCCATTCGCGCCGACATGGACGCTCTACCCGTGCAGGAGCAAAATCAAGTCCCGTACCGCTCTGTGCATGACGGCAAAATGCACGCCTGTGGCCATGACGGGCACGTCGCGATCGCGCTTGGGGCCGCTAAATATCTCAGCGAACACCCGGATCAGTTTGCAGGCACGGTCAAAATTTTGTTTCAGCCCGCTGAAGAAGGCCCTGGCGGAGCGCTGCCGATGATTGCAGCAGGCGCGCTCCAGCATCCAAAAGTAGATGCGCTTGTAGGTCTACACCTATGGAACAATCTGCCATTAGGCACGTTAGGGGTGCGCAGCGGGCCGATGATGGCCGCAACCGAGTTTTTTACCTGTACGATTCAGGGCAAAGGCGGTCATGGCGCAATTCCACAGCAGACAGTGGATGCAATTGTGGTCGCAGCGCAAGTTGTGTCCGCGCTGCAAACGATTGTGTCGCGCAATATTGATCCGCTCAAGTCGGCGGTAGTCACCGTGGGTGAATTTAGAGCGGGAACAGCGGTCAATGTGATTGCTGACAGTGCGTTTTTAAGTGGGACGGTGCGCTATTTTGATTCCTGTTATGGTGAACTGATTCCTAAGCGGTTAGAGCAGGTGATAGCAGGCGTCTGCGGGGCGCATGGCGCAAGTTACGATCTCGATTACCAAAAGCTGTATCCGCCTGTGATTAATGACGAGACGATTTCTGAACTCGTGCGCTCAGTGGCTTTGTCAGTCATTGAAACGCCTATGGGCGTCGTGCCCGAATGCCAAACTATGGGCGGAGAAGACATCTCGTTTTTTTTGCAGGAGGTGCCAGGATGCTACTTCTTCTTAGGCTCAGCCAATGCAGCCAAAAGCTTAGATTATCCACACCACCATCCTCGCTTTGACTTTGATGAAACGGCGCTCGGCGTAGGTGTTGAAACCTTTGTGCGGATTGTCGAGAAGTTTTGTGCGGTGGAAAGGCGGAATGATTTAGAGGAGTGATTTTTATGAGTGCGTCTAACCCAGCGAGCCAGCAAGCTTACGATCTGCCGTTAGATGAGGCGACTCGCACCGCAGTTTTTCAGGCCGTAGCTCATCGGCTCAATGAGTATGCCTTTGCAGATGTCGCGCTCAAGCTTCAGCAAGACATTCAGCGCCGCCTTGAAGATGAAGGCTATCAGGCTATTAACAGCGGCGCTCAGTTAGCTGCAACCCTCACCGCTCAGCTTCAGACGCTCAGCGCCGATCAGCAGCTTAAAGTGTATTTTAGTCCGGCGGTGCTGCCTCACTTAGCGCCACAGGCCGAAATCCCACCCGCAGAACTTGCTCAGCAGCGCCGTTTGAGTGAGCTGCGCAATTTTGATTTCAACCAAGTGTCGCGGCTGCGAGGCAATGTTGGCTATTTAGAGCTATTTAGCTTTGAGCCACCCGAATTTGCCGGGGAGACAGCGGCAGCGGCCATGCAGTTTTTAGCTCATACCAGCGCTCTGATTATTGACTTACGCCATAACCGTGGCGGTTCTGCCAGTATGGTGGCGCTGCTGACGAGCTATTTGCTCCCGGCCTATCCGGCCCTGCATTTGACTAATCTATGCTGGCCCAAGGTAAATCGCACGCAGCAATCTTGGACGCTGCCTCATGTGAGTGGGCAGCGCTATCTCGATAAACCGGTGTATGTGCTGATTGGGCCAGAGACGTTTTCGGCGGCTGAAGAGTTTGCCTATAACTTGCAGGCTTTGAAGCGAGCGGTGATTGTCGGTGAAACTACGGCGGGCGGTGCAAATCCGGGAGCGGGCTTTAGGCTGCACGATCACTTCTGGATGTTTGTGCCGACGGGACAAGCAATCAGCTCAATCACGGGCGAAAACTGGGAAGGGAGCGGCGTATTGCCTGATTTTAAGGTGCCGATGGAGCTAGCTTTAAAGGCGGGGCAGCTATTGGCGTTTAGAAAGCTGCTGCGATCGCAAGCAGAAGGCGAAATCTCTCTAGAGCCCAGCTTACAGCGTGAGTTAGAAGAGTCGCTGACGACCGTAGAAGCGGATTTGGATCGGATGCAGCAAGATTTGGTCAGTAGCTTGGGCAAGATTCGTTAGCAGGCTAAAAATACTTCAGCTGTCCGCACCTACAGATTTGCAGGAACAGATTTGCAGGAACAGAGCTTTGCAGGAATACTAGAGCAATCGCTTTTTAAAAACCGGTTTTATGACTTTGCTGTTGTCACCTCAGTACTCTAAATCACGCTCTAAATCACGCTGTTTGCATCGTTGCCTACGGGTAACAGCGCCAATCGTGTTAGGTGCAGCGGCACTGTTTTTGGGTGATGTGGCGATCGCATTCAATCCAGCCGAACCCTCTGGATATTCAAAGAGTCCTTTGCTCATCAGTCAAGCGATCACCGCACCAGCCAGTCCTCTCACGCCGCCCCCACTCCCCACCTCAGCGCCTCAGCCATTTTCTCCCGTGCCATCGGGCATTACGGATTTATCTAGAGGAGACGCGCCGATTGTCGGTGTGGGCCAGTTACGCCCACTGAATGTAGAGCCTCTGCTCAGGGATGATGTGAGCTGGCTACAGTCGGTAGCGCTGCCGCTGTACGCTTCAGCGGGAGGTGATCATTGGGGCTGGATCTATCAGGGCTGGCTGATTCTCAATGGCCAAGCGCCTCTGGCAATAGGGCGAGACGCAGGTTTTGGGATGGTGCGCCCCTACGACAATTTGCGCACCTTTCCGGTGCTAGAAATTCGGCCAGATGGCTGGGCGCGGGTGCAGTACACGCCGGGCGGCAGCGCCTGGGTGCATACCTCGCTACTGAACTTGGGGCAAATGCCTTTGACGATTGAAACTTGGGCGGATCGCTTGGAAGCTCAGAAGGTGGTTTATTTTTTGGATAGTAAAAGGACTCAGGCACTGCGATCGCAGCCCGAAGCAACCAACAATATCCTCAGCCTAGTTGCTACCGATAGCCTGATTGAGCTCTTAGCCTTTGACGGTGACTGGATGCAAGTGCGGGTGACAAGGCCAACGACAGCCAGCTGTCAGCCGCTGACTGGCGCGACCGTCACTGAAGGCTGGATGCGCTGGCGGGGCAATGCCCAGCAGTCATTGATTTGGTATCGGCCTAGCCCACGCTGCGCCCAGACCCGCTAACCGATCTAACTACACTTGAGCGAGATTTAACCGAGATTCGTTCGAGAATTACTTCAAGCGTCAGCCGAGATTCAGCTTATCGTTACAGAGGCTTTTGCCGTACAATCACTTAAGCGAAGGGCGTTGAATTAGAGCTGAATTGAACGTTTTTTACGCTGTCATGAAACGCTGTAAAAAGTTTTCATTTTTATTTTTTTTAGGCACCTTTCCCCATGTCGATTGGTTATGTTGCGCTCGTTCTTCACGCCCATCTTCCCTTTGTTCGCCACCCCGAAAGCGACTTTGTACTAGAAGAAGAATGGCTATTTGAAGCAATCACCGAAACCTATGTCCCCCTATTGATGATGTTTGAGGGACTCAAACGAGACGGCATTGACTTCAAAATGACCATGAGCATGACGCCGCCGCTGGTGTCTATGCTGCGCGATCCGCTCTTGCAAGAACGCTATGACATGCATCTCACTCAGCTAGAAGAGCTGCTAGAGATGGAAATCGAGCGCAACGCTCACAACGGCCACATTAAGTATCTAGCCGAATATTACGCCAAAGAATTTGCTCAGGTGCGCCAAGTGTGGGAGCACTACGGCGGTGATTTGACCAAGGGCTTTAGAAAATTTCTAGAAAGCGCCAATCTCGACATTATGACCTGTGGGGCTACTCACGGCTATTTGCCGCTAATGAAGATGTACCCCGAAGCGGTGTGGGCTCAAATTGAGGTGGCCTGTCAGAGCCACGGGGACAACTTTGGCCGTAGACCGACCGGCATTTGGCTACCAGAGTGCGCCTATTACGAAGGCTTGGAGCGAATGCTGGCCGATGCGGGCCTGCGCTACTTTCTCACCGATGGTCACGGCATTTTGTACGCGCGTCCGCGTCCGCGCTATGGCGCTTATTCACCGATTTACACCGAATCTGGCGTAGCGGCCTTTGGGCGCGATCAGGAATCTTCGCAGCAGGTGTGGTCTTCTAAGGTGGGCTATCCGGGCGCTTCGGAGTACCGGGAATTTTACCGCGATTTGGGCTGGGACGCTGAGTATGAGTACATCAAGCCCTATGTGATGCCCAACGGTCAGCGCAAGAATGTCGGCATCAAATATCATAAAATTACCGGTAAAGGCTTGGGCCTGTCAGAGAAGTCTTTGTACGATCCGTACTGGGCCAGAGAAAAAGCGGCTGAGCACGCGAGCAACTTTATGTTCAACCGGGAGCAGCAGGTCGGCAATTTGCACAATATGATGCAGCGCAAGCCGATTGTGGTGTCACCTTACGACGCGGAGCTGTATGGCCACTGGTGGTATGAAGGGCCGTGGTTCTTGGATTATTTTTTCCGTAAGAGCTGGCATGATCAGAGCACTTATGAAATGACTCACCTGGCCGACTATTTGAAATACAATCCGACGCAGCAGGTGGCGAGGCCGTCACAGTCGAGCTGGGGCTACAAGGGCTTTCATGAGTATTGGCTGAATGAAAAAAATGCTTGGGTGTATCCGCATTTGCACAAAGCGGCGGAGCGGATGATTGAGCTAGCCAAGCGCGAACCGGCAGATGAATTGCAGTGGCGAGCGTTGAATCAGGCGGCGAGAGAGCTGCTGCTGGCACAGGCTTCGGATTGGGCCTTTATTATGCGTACCGGGACGATGGTCCCCTACGCAATTAGAAGAACTAGATCGCACCTGATGCGCTTCAACAAGCTATGGGAAGATATTCGCGCCGAAAAAATCGATGCTGGCTGGCTAGAAAAGGTCGAAGAAATTGACAATATTTTCCCGAATGTTAACTACCGCACCTATCGTCCGCTTTAGTCACCGAAATTCGCTGATAGGCTATCATCCTTAGCCTTTGGCAGTTACCGATTTTGGCTATGACGACGCTGTATCAGGCGATCGCCTGCCATCACGAAAACCAGCAGCCCCCCTCCGGGATTTGTTTGCTGGTGCGATCGCGCCAGCTATTAGGTGAAGCGATGTGGTGGCAGGATGCTCACCGACGGCCTCCCCGAAAAAACCCTACTCAAAATGTCTTGACCTTTACGAATCTCGCAGCTTGTTCACGTTGGAATCTTACCCGTCGTAGATATCAAAGCCGGTTACTTTTTCAAGCCTTCTTGGATCACAAAATGCTTACCCTCCGCTAGCATTGAAACAATCCGTGACAAAATTCACCGAGATCTTATGACGCTATCGACCCAATGCACGCAGCTACTTGCTGACAAAAGCAGCCATTTCATCTGGACAGATCAGTCTGAAATCATCGTTCGCGCCGTACAGCACCTGCTAACGCCAGCCGAGTCTTGTAATCACTATGACTAGCCTACCATCACGGAATACTTGCAAGAAAATCACATACACATCCTGGGAACCGTGATATTTAATACATAACACCGGTGAAATATCAATGGATTCAACTGAACCTATCCTCAACTCAACCGAGGTGCATCTAACCGCTATGCGGGCGAGAACGCCCGTAGCCGTCGTCCAATCCAAAATGCCTCCCGATCTTAAAGCCGCCGCCGAGTCTGTATTTGCTCATCTTGGTCTGAGCCCATCAGAGGCGATCCGCGTCTTTTACAAACAGGTA
>JBGTIK010000293.1:0-16233 GCA_041745715.1 Phormidesmis sp. | reverse complement strand
CGTACACCTGCTCACAGATCATCGTGGCTAGCTGAGCAGAAGGCGATTGGCCACCATCCGCTTGAATGATTGCGCCCTGACCCAGCTTAGCGACGTTTTTGATTAAGGGGTGAGAAGTATTTACGAGCAGCGTGTGCGAATTGGGAAACTCTACACCCTGTTGCTGCAAAAAGGCGCTCATTTCCTGCATTCGCCGCACCTCTTCGGGCACGAGCACCATAGCTGGCGGAGCTGAATTATCGGCTGACTTGAGGGCTTCAGTGCGGATTTTGATGCTAGGACGGTTGAGCGCTTTTTCAAAGACCTCTTTGATTTGCTCACTGCGGGTTTTATTGGTAGTGGCATCGACGATTTCGTTTTCCTGATCGCTGTCGATCAGGGTGTTGTCGAGATCGGCATCAACCCTTGAAAATTTTACGTCTGAGTATTCTTGCTCTAGAAAAGAAACGAAGTGAGTGTCGATGAATGAATCCATGAACAGCACTTCAAGCCCTTGGTTTTTGAGCAGGCTGATGTAGGTCGCTTGGGAAACTTCATCGGTGGCGTAGTAGATGCGGTTTTCGTGCTTGGTTTGGTTGCGCTCTAGGTATTCTTTGATGGTGGCGTAGAAGGCTCCTTTGGCGTCAGTGGCCACTTTTTCGCCTTTTTCACTGACTTCTGCCCAGGCATCGTCGCCGTCGGTTTGGCCTGCAATTTCGACTTCGACTTTGGGCTTATCGTCGGCTTCGTCGGCTTTGGCTAAGTCGGCTGTAGAACGGAAGATAACGTAGTTTTGAACCTGTTTTTTGAACTTTTCGTCGTTGAGAGAGCCAAATTTGACGAAGGTGCCGAGATCTTGCCAGGTGCGAATGTATTCGGGAATGTCGTCGCGATAGAGTTCTTTGAGGCGATCGCCCACCTTCTTGGCCACATAGTCTGCAATCCGCCGCACCGTGCGATCAGCCTGCAAAAAGCTACGGGATACGTTGAGCGGAATATCGGTGCTGTCGATGACACCGCGCAAGGGCGTGAGGAACTTAGGAATAATTTCTTCGCAGTTATCGCTGACAAAGACCTGATTGCAAAACAGCTTGATTTGGCCTTTGTTTAGCTCTACATCGGGCTTGAGCTTAGGAAAATACAGAATGCCGTTGACGACAAACGGATAGTCGGTATTGAGGTGCACCCACAGTAAGGGCTCTTCTTCAAAGGGATAGAGGTAGCGATAGAGATTCAGGTAGTCTTCATCCGTCAAATCGCTGGGTGATTTTTTCCAGAGCGCGTCTTGCTTATTAATCACCTCGTCGCCCAGTTTGATGGGCACGGGCATAAAGTCGCAGTAGGTTTTGACGAGCTGCTTGATACGAACGTCTTCTAAATATTCGTGCTCGTCGTCATTGAGATGGAGGGTGATGGTGGTGCCGCGTTGGGTGCGATCGCTTTCGCTCAATTCAAACGAGGTGCTGCCATCACAAGACCAGTGCACCGCCTGTGCGCCTTCTTGCCAAGAGAGCGTATCGATATCTACCCGGTCGGCCACCATAAATGAAGAATAAAAGCCCAACCCAAAGTGACCGATAATTTGCTGATCGGTGTCGTCTTTGTATTTGGTAATAAATTCTTCAGCGCTCGAAAAAGCGACTTGATTGATGTACTTTTTGATTTCATCGGCGCTCATGCCAATGCCGCTGTCGCTAATGCTGAGCGTTTTGGTGTCTTTATCGACCGCGATGGTGATTTCTGCGGTGGTTTCGCCCTTATACTCACCTGATCGCGATAGCATACTGAGCTTACTAATCGCATCAACGCCATTAGAAATCAGCTCACGGATAAAAATTTCGTGGTCGGAATATAGCCACTTTTTAATAATAGGAAAAATATTCTCGGTATGAATGCTAATGTTGCCTTGTTCTAAGACGGTGGTCATATTAGCGTCAGCTCCTAGTGGGTGAATATCTAAGTTCATTGTCAGAGTTTTAGCTATCTGCGCAAATAGGGATAACCGAATCTAAAAAAGTGGCAAATCTCTAAATCCGCTCAGTCTGCATGAGCCGACTGTAGAGCTGCTGATACTGTTCGGCTTGACGAGTCAGGCTAAATTTAGCTTCGACGGTTTGACGAGCATGGGCGGAAAGGGTTTCGTAGCGATCGCTATCCGCTAGCACCCAAGCAATGCCCTCAGCCAAATCAATCGGGTCAAAGCAGGTGGCGGCGTAGCCATTTTTTTGATGCACCACACAATCTTTGAAGCCAGTACCGTTAAAGCCGACGACCGGAATACCGCAAGCCATTGCTTCAATCGTTGTTTTGGCAAAATTGTCTTGAATAGAGGGCATCACCATGACATCGGCAGCTGAGTAGGCGAGGGCAAGCGTCAGATCATCGTGCAGGCGACCGAGAAATGTTGTCGGCAGTTTGAGATCCAAATTTTTATGGGGGTCTTCAATGGGTTGGTCTGCGCCGAAAATCACGGCTTCAAGCTGGTTTGATTGGGGCTGATCGGCTAGGTGATGAAAGGCGCTGCGCAAGTGGTGAAATCGTTTACGGCGATCAGCAGTCGGTTGTAGCGCCCCAAAAAGAATGAGCTTTTTGGTTTGAGGAAGTTTGAGCAGGTGGCGGGCTACAGCGCGATCAATTGGTCGATATTTATCCGTATCAATAGCGTTAGGAATTACCTGAATAGGTTGATGAGCGAACAATTTGCTCTGTCTGACGCAATCGGCTAGCCATTCACTCAAGGGTGCGATATTAACAGTGAGATCTTTCCAGGCGGCGTATTTGCGCTGCCACACCTGGTAGGACAAATCGTGACGGTCAGACGAGCCTAGTAGCGGGCACTGGCCGCAGCCGGTTTGGTAGGCGCTGCAATCGCCAGAATAGTGACAGCCGCCGGTAAAGGGCCACATATCTCTAAGCGTCCAGACTAGGTGCCGAGGGCGCTGGCGCTGAAACTTTTGCAGATCTGATGGGCGCAGTGATCCTTTGGCAACCCAGTGAAGATTGATGATATCGGGATCGATGGCTTCGACTTGGGCGGCGATCCGGCTAGGATAGACGGCGGCGGAAAAGGGGCCGGGCCGCTTGTTTTTGTAGCGTCTGAGCGGCCAGTATTCGAGGGTTTGGCAAAGCCCTTTTTGGACTTTTTGAGAGCCGGTGATGCCAGTGGAGCCGGTGACGGTGCGATCGCTGGTAAATTTATCCGCGACGAGCATGTGAGAATCCACCCCAGCTTCGCAGAGCGCTTTGTGCATTGAGTAAGCCCCTTTAGCCGCGCCGCCATTGGCATCGGCAGTGCTGAGGTGGAGAACTTTCATGAGGATTTTACGATTGAATTGAGGATGACTTGAGCGATGTCGGACGGAATGTTTTGGCGCTGAAAGTAGGCTTGAATGCGGCGCTTTTTGACAGTGGCGGGAATGAGTTCGGTGCCGATGATTTTGATCAGCTTGCGGCAGTAGAAGGCGGCGTATTTCCACTGAGGCACAGAGGGCTGAGCGCGGTGGATGCTGTTGACCATATGCTCGACGTTGTGGGGCGATCGCCGACTCGAAAGCTTCTGCAATACCTGCCATTTGTCGGCTAAGCTTGAGCTGGTAGTCCACTGAATCCACAGCGGCATGTAGCGAATCACGTCCGCTGCTTGGTAATCAGTTGTAGCCCGCAAATGGCTCGACAATTGAGCGCTGTAGCCATTCGCTTTGGCTCTGCAAATGTATTCAAAGTCGCCGCCGTAATGGCGGAAACGATCCATATCGGGAAGGCCAATATCAGCGACGATGCGGGCGGGCAAAATCGCTAGGTTACCGTTGAGCGTATCAACTGCTAAGACGGGCTGCCTAAACTGGCTAATGTCATTGATGAGCTGGCTAGCAATCACGCCGCCAAAAACAATCCAATCAGGATGGTGCCGATCGCAGATGATGCCACCAATTAGATTTTTAGCGATAGGCCGCTGGCAGTAAGTCAGCACTTGGGTCATGAAGTCATCGGCTAGCGTGATGTCGTCGTTAAGCCAAATGATGTAGTCGGCGTTGAGCGTTTGGGTGGCGTAGGTCATGGCTTGAGCGATCGCGCCTGTCCACCACAGATCGCCATCGCCGTGAAGCAAGTGAACCTGTGGAAAATGATGGGCGATCGCTTCGGCAGTGCCATCAGTTGAAGCGTCATCGACCACAATGATTTGAATATTAATTTGGATGCTGGCGTTCTGGCTATTGGCACTATTGGCAAATTGAGCAGGCTGAGTCGCGATTGGTTCGCTGAGCTGCTGCAAAATTGCGGTGGTAAACGCTTTGCGATTGCGTACTGGGATGGTGATCCCAAGAGTAAGCATAGTAATTTTGGGTGGTTTTACAGGGAGGCTTTATTTATTACTTCCCAATAAAGGTTCGTTAGCGTGCAAATTCAATCGCGATTGATTCACTTCATCTGTCATACATCTGTCATAGCAGCTATTGAAAAGCCAAAAAAGCAAAGGAAAACCCCCACATGTAGCGTTATCTGATTTGGGAAGACACTAGAAAAATGATGCCGAAGGTGCTAGGCTCTATCTCTATAATCCCCATTTCTATATCAGCTATGGTTCAAGAACTTGAGCGTGACCTGTCTAAGCGGCCTTTCCGAGAGACAGCGCCAGCGGCCTATCCGGTGTTTTACCGTACCTATAGCCGTCGCTCGGTAGATGGCAAAAGAGAGTCTTGGCAGGAAGTGTGCGATCGCACACTCAAAGGCTTAGTAGAACTCGGCAAACTTACCGACGCAGAGCGCGATCTGGTGGCGAAAATGCAGCGCGAACTCAAAGCCATGCCCTCAGGTCGCTGGATGTGGGTGGGTGGCACCGAGTGGAGCAAAAACCCCAAAAACTTTTCGGGCGCATACAACTGCACCAGCACCAACGTCGTAGACTGGCGCGCCTTTGGCCTAATGATGGACTTGGCAATGATGGGCTGCGGCACCGGCGCAGTGCTAGAGCCTAAGTACATCAGCCAACTGCCCAAAATCCGTAACAAAATTACGGTGACGATGCGCGGCGATGTAGGTACGACCCCAGCCGGTCAGCGCCGAGAAGAAGCCGAAATTAAAGTCGATGTGGCTAATAATCGAGTTGAAATTATCGCAGGCGATAGCCGTCAGGGCTGGGTGAAGTCATACCAAACGCTGCTAGAGCTTTCTACCGATGAGCGCTTTGAGGGTGAAGTCGAAGCGATTGTAAATCTCAGCGATATTCGGCCAGCGGGAGAGCGGCTCAAAGGCTTTGGCGGCATGGCTAACCCAGTGAAGCTACCAGAACTGTACGAGCGCTGCGCCAAAATTTTAAACAATGCGCTGGGCCGTCAGCTCAATTCGATTGAGTGCTGCCTATTGATCGATGAGGCGGCGGCTTGTGTGGTGGCCGGTAACATCCGAAGATCCGCCGGGATGCGTCAGTTCGATAGTAATGATGATGTGGCGACGGGTGCAAAGGAAAACCTGTGGCAGCAGGATGAGGCGGGTAACTGGCGGATTGATCCGACTCGCGATGTGCTGCGTATGGCCAACCATACGCGGGTTTACCATGAAAAGCTCTCCCGAGAGGATGTTGAAACGGCTGTAAGAAAGCAGTTTCATTCGGGAGAGGGTGCTATTCAATGGGCGGGTGAGGCGATCGCACGTTCTAATTCAGATTTGCTCGATAGCCCTGAGAAAAAGAAGCACTTCTTAGAGCTTTATCGAGAGTCGGAAGATTCGGCACGGGGGTACTTAAAAGCGTGCTTGCTGGAGCGAAAATCTTCCGGCATGTCAGATGTTTCTAATACAAACTAGGAGGACTCACACGTAAACATGACCACTACTATCAACCTCAATAATAAGGAGATTGAATTAGAGCTAGACCAGAGGATGTCCCGATATGGACTGAATCCGTGTGGTAAGTGATTTTTGCCTCACGTTAAAAACCCGGCAAATACGGGGAAGGCTGAGATGCTAATCCCGTGGTAACTAGGCAAGAGTAACGTCGCCTAGCACCGTACAGAGTAGAAGATGAAACTTCGTTTGTTAGTTCATGCATACTGATAAAGTAAGAAGAATATAAGCTTCCAAGAGTGCCGGGCTACCAAATGAATAGACAAGCGTGAACGGAAGAACCTATTGCGGTCATTACAAGGGTTACTATCTGAAGTCAACTTTGGAGTATATCTACGCACGTTATCTCGACTACATCGGAACGAACTGGGACTACGAAGTTCAAACCTTTGAGCTTTCCACTGGTAGTTCTTATAAACCTGACTTCTATCTAACAGATGAGTGTCGGTATGTAGAGATAAAAGGTAGTTTCAATTACGAAACTGACTTGCCGAGAATCAAAGCTTTTGAAGCGGATTATCGACTGAGCGTACAAATAGTTCAAGAGCCTGACTTGAGAAGGCTGATCGGCCCTACACCTTTTGTGTTTGAACAGCTAAAGCGAGAGTGGAAGCAGGTTGCACAAGGATTAGGAATGGATACGTCGGGTGAGAATAATTCTCGCTACGGTGTAAAGCAGTCAAATCAAACACGTTCTAAAATTGCAAAGAAAGCAAAGGCGCGTTTGCAAAACCCTGAGTATCGTAAGAAGTGGGAATCTTCTAGAAGGAATAGTGATAAAGTTCAGCGTCAGACAGAGAATCTAAAGCGATATAACGACGAACGCTACTATCAGGTTTTTGAAACCTGCCGGTACTGCAACAAGCGTTATGAGGTGACGTATCGAAAGTACAATCCTCCAAAATACTGTTCGCGAAAGTGTTCTGTTAGTGATGTTCGAGGAAAGACTTCTCCGGAAGCTTCTGAGGCTATTCAACTATTAGCGTTAGACTTTGCCAGACAAAATACTGAAGCGATCTTGAAGTGCAAGCTAAACAAGATAAGACCTGTGCTTCAGCCGTTTTATGAGCAGGTCGAATCCATTCACGGTATTCAAGACGAACGAACGCTGAGCAAAGCTCTTTTGGGAAGACAAACGAACCGCAAAGAGATGCTGGGTTACTTTCAAATTTGGCAGAAAAGGTACTCGGAACTATAGGGAATTGAACCTATAGAACCAGGGGATAAAGAGCCCTTGGGATAACAAAAAACGAATCCTTTTTTTTGCTAGAAAATAGCAAAAAAAACTATTGGAAATCTTGGGTTCAGACTTTCACTGCAATCTAGCTGAAATTCATCTTAATCAACTTAGTCCTAGTGATCACAAAGAACAGGAGGATGCGTTTAAGGCGGGGGCTATATCTGTTGCCGCTTTACTCAATCATGAATTTATCGAGGCTCGCTACCAAAACTCTCGTCAAGAAGATCCGATTGTGGGGGTTTCGTTTACTGGGTTCTTTGACTTCTGTGTGAAGGCGTTTGGCGTCGAGTGGCTGGAGTGGTTTGCTGCTGGCAGGCCCGATACGATACAGGGCATGGACTTTAAGAGTCGTGAGCAGGCGTATTTGAGTCGGTGGAAGCAGGTGGTGCATGAAACCGTTTGGGAGTATTGCGATCGCCATAACATCCGCCGTCCTAACCGCTGCACTACGGTTCAACCGGCTGGCACCAAAAGCCTGCTGACGGGCGCATCTTCCGGCTGGCATCCGCCGAAGGCACAGCGCTTTATTCGCCGGATTACTTTTCGCAAGGATGATCCGGTAGCGCTGGCCTGTATTGCTTACGGTTATTCGGTGATTCCGTCGCAATCGGACAAAGATGAGAACGGGAACCTGCTGAACGATCCGTTTGATCCGCGCTGCACAGAGTGGCTCGTGGAACTGCCGGTAGAAGTTGACTGGGCAAATTTACCAGGAGCTGATGAAGTGGCGATTGAGAGCTTTTCGGCGCTGGCTCAGTTTGACTTTTATATGCAGGTGCAGAAGCACTATACGGCGCACAATACTTCGGCAACGGTGGAACTGCGGGAGCATGAGGTAGAGCCCCTAGCTGAGCGGATTTATGCGGCTATTGCCAATGATGAAGGCTACATTTCAGCGGCGCTATTGGCGCGGTTTGACGATGTGCAGACCTTCCCAAGGTTGCCGTTTGAGCCGATTAGCAAAACAGAGTATGAGGAGATGCTGGCGGCAGTGCGATCGCGTCGAACCACCGAAGACTTCCACTCAGCCTTAGAAAGTCATGACGCGGGTGAACTGGTAGAAGCAGGCCCAGCGGGCTGTGATTCTGACAAGTGCCTGATGCCGGAGGCGAAGCCCGAATAGATTACTAACCGCAATCAGTTTATTTGATTTAGTGAAAAAGGGAATGCTCTAACCGGGCGTTCCCTTTTTTTTGTCTAAATTTCTGTGAAAATGAACCCTTAAGGGTACTTTGTAAAGATTCTCTGGAATTGAGAGAATATTAGCGGTATCTATAGACAAAAATAGAAAGAGCTTCAGACCTTTACTTTCGCGCACAATTTCAAGCACAAACATTCAGAGCAAATACTGTGCAATCAGTTTATTGGTTTTGTTTCATTATTGGCGGTGCCTTTGTCGTCCTTTCGATTGCGGGCGGTGGCGATATCCTGGGTGATGCTGATGCGGACTTTGATATTGACGCCGACGCGGACTTTGATATCGATACCGACGCCGACGTGGATGCTGATGCCGCAGTCGGGTCAGACCTTCAGGTCGATACCGATGTGGATTTACTCCGCGCCGACGCACCGCGTCGAAGAGGCTTACCGGGCTGGCTATCGATTTTGCTGAGCTTTAAGTTTTGGACGTTTGGCGGCTGCTTTTTTGGCCTGACCGGCTTGCTGATTACTTGGTTAGAAGCTAGCAAGCCCGCTGGGACTGTGTTGATGGTCGCGATCGCGACAGGTGTCGTGTGCGGGGCTGTGCTGGTGAGCATTTTGCGCGGACTGAAAGATCGTCAGGTGGATAGCCTGATGCGCAATGAGGATTTTGCTGGATTACCTGGGATTGTAGAGCTGCCATTTGATGCTGAGAGCAAGGGCAAGGTGATTTTGGAAGTGGGCGGCAGTACACTGCATTTAGTCGCCCAAACCGATGAGGAGAGGGATTTTCATCCTGGAGATCCGGTGCTGGTAGTGGGTCGCAGCGAAAACCGGCTGTGGGTGGTTTCAGCGGATCATGGGATTGGCTAAGGGGGAGCCTTCAGCTCATTTTTTCGGAATTTCTATTGATCTCAAGGTTGACTTGATGTCTTTTGATCTTTTTTTAATCTGTCTTTTTTGATCTTACGGAGCGATTAGTCATGCGTTCAGCTCATTCAAATCAATCTTTAGTGCTACAGGCGCAGATAAGTCAGCCCGTAGCACCAATTGCCCCAACGACAATGAGCCTTGTAGGCTTGGGCGGTGCGGTTGGGGTGACGTTTATTGTGCTAGGGAGTGCGATCGCGCTACTCAAAACCTGCCTCAAAATTTGTCAGCCCAACGAAATTTTGATTATTTCTGGCCGTAAATACAAACAGAACAGTGGCAAGGAAGTGGGCTACCGGGTGGTATTTGGCGGTCGCGCGTTCATTTTGCCGGTGATTGAACGGGTGGAAAAAATGGACATGACCACGATGCCGATTCCGGTAGAGGTGAAGAATTCGTATGCCAAGGGTGGAACGCCGCTGAATATTCAGGCGATCGCCACTGTAAAAATATCGAGCAAGCCCACTGTTGTTGGCAATGCGATTGAGCGGTTTTTGGGACGCGATCGCTCCGAAATTCGCCGCGTAGTGCGCGAAACCTTAGAAGGCAACCTGCGAGGCGTCGTGGCCAACCTCACCCCCGAACAGGTGAATGAAGACCGGTTGAACTTTGCAGAGCGAATTGCTGAAGATGTCGCCCGCGATCTCAATAAATTAGGGCTGCACCTCGATACGCTCAAAGTCCAAAGCGTCACCGACAACGTAGACTATCTCAGCTCGATTGGTCGCCGCCAAATTGCCAAAATCATCCGCGACGCCGAAATTGCTGAAGCCGTAGCGCTCGGTGAAGCTGAGCGCATCGAAGCCGACTGTCAAAAGCGGGCCGAAATGTTTAAATCGCAAGCGCTAACGATGATTCAGGGCAAGCAAAACCAGCTCAGAAAAATCAAAGCCGAACTCGATCAGCGCTCCAAATCGGAAGAAGAGCGCACCGCCGCCGCTGCTAGAGAAGCCCGCGCCCGCGCTGAGCAACAGCTGCAAACGGTGAGAGCAAGCCTAGAGCGTCTACGCCTGCAAGCGGAGCAAGTGCTACCCGCAGAAGCGCAAAAAGAAGCACAAATTTTTAGAGCCAAAGGCGCGGCGGCTGAATTTGCTGAAAATGCCAAGGCGGCAGCGGCTGTAAACCAGATGCTGGCTCAGGTTTGGCAGCAGGCCGGAGTCGATGCGACCGAAATTTTCTTGCTTCAGCAAATTGACATGGTGCTCAAAGAAGCCGCCACCATTCCTCGCCGAATGCAGCTCGAAAATATCAATGTGATTGATAGCGGTGACGGAAAATCGATTGCTAGCTTAGCGAATGTGTACCCGGAAATAGTTCGACAGTTTTTGGTGCAGGTGGAGCAGACCCTCGGCATTGATGTAATTGGCACTTTGAGTAAGCGCAATTTACAGGAGCGTCATCTGCGGGAGCTAAACCAGAATGAGACAAGTCTTAATGAATTGAGCTTAAGCGGTTCGGATCAGTCGCACTGATGTTCTATTAACGCGCTGATTTTTCCAACTTTTTGATCCTCAACGTCCTTAGTTTTTTGGCCCTATTTTTCAGGAGAAATGACCTATGCCGGTATTGCTATTAATTGCTGCTCTCGCTTCGGGATCGGGCTATTTCATCATCAAAAATCTTTACTACATTTGTCAGCCCAATGAAATTTTGATCTTTGCGGGCAGTCAGCAGCGGCAGGGCGATCGCCAGCTCGGCTATCGCCTGGTCAAAGGCGGCAGCAGCATTCGCACCCCCCTGCTCGAAAAAGTCATGCGAATGAATCTGACGAACATGATTATTGAGCTAAAAGTCTCAAACGCTTATTCCAAAGGCGGGATTCCTTTAAAAGTCGATGGCGTTGCCAATATTAAGATTGCGGGTGAAGAGCCGACGATCCACAATGCAATTGAGCGATTGCTGGGTAAACCGCGCGAAGAAATTGAGAAAATTGCGAAAGAAACGCTCGAAGGCAATCTGCGTGGGGTGCTCGCTAGCCTGACGCCTGAGCAGGTGAATGAAGACAAAATTGCCTTTGCCAAAAGCCTGCTAGATGAAGCCGAAGAAGATCTCGAAAAGCTAGGATTGGTACTAGATACGCTGCAAATTCAAAATATTTCAGACGACGTGCGCTATCTCGATTCGATTGGGCGTAAGCAGCAGGCTGACTTGCAGCGAGATGCTCGCATTGCCGAAGCCGAAGCCAAGGCTGAATCAGAAGTGCAAACGGCTGAGAACAAGAAAATTACCTCCGTGCGCCGGTTAGAGCGCGATATCGGCATTGCTGAAGCGGCGGCTGAGCAAAAAACGCAGGATGCGCTGACGATGCGAGCAGCAGTAGTCGCCGAAGCCGAAGCTGAAATTGCGGCGGAATTGGTTCGCATTCAGGCCGATGTGCCGGTGCAAGAAGAGCGCATTAAACAGGTGGTGCAGCAGCTCAAAGCGGATGTGATTGCCCCAGCTGAGGCGGATTATAAGCGGGCGATCGCCCAAGCACAGGGTAACGCTGCCACCATTCTAGAAGAAGGCAAAGCTCAGGCTGAAGGTACCCTCAAGCTGGCCGAATCTTGGGCGAGTGCGGGCGATTCGGCCCGCGACATCTTTTTGCTGCAAAAGCTAGAAACCCTGCTCAAGACCCTGACTTCGACCGTACCTGACGTAACGGTCAATAACGTTACCATCATTGATACTCAGTCCGGCAATTTGGCGACGCAGGCGACTGCTTTTATGACCCAACTGAAGCAATCTGCGGGGGTAGATGTTGCAGGTGCGCTGAATCGATTAGCGAGTAGTCAGTCGGATAGTCAATCGTGATTTTGTAGATTCAGGCAGCGCCCAGTCTATTAGCTCAGCCTGTTAGGCCCGGTCTATTAGCTCAGCCTGTTAGCGAATTCTCTCATTTGACAAATACAGTTGCCTGCTAACCTTCGCTATACAATAGATCTGCTTTAAATCAAAGCAGCGCGTCGTTATTGAGCTGAATCTATGAGACTTTCTGCTGCTGGTCAGCGCTTTTACCAAGAAGTGCAAAAAGCTAATGGGCGCATTAATCTCGCAGCAGCGGCGCTTTATATTGCGCAAGAGGAGTATTGGGATCTCGATCCGAAGCAGTATTTAGAGATTTTGGATGATATGGCAGCGGATGTGCGATCGCGCCTACCTAAAAACCAGTATCCGCTCAAAGTCATTCAGAGCATTAACCATTACCTTTTTGATGAGCTGAAATTTTCGGGCAATGAGCGCGATTACTATAGCCCTGACAATAGCTGCCTCAACTGCGTGATAGATCGCAAGCTGGGAATTCCGATTACGCTATCGCTGGTCTATTTAGAAATTGCGCATCGGCTCAAGTTTCCGATGGTAGGCGTGGGGATGCCGGGACACTTTTTGGTGCGTCCGGTAATCCATGAAATGGAGGTCTTTGTCGATCCGTTTAATCAGGGCGAGATTTTGTTTGTAGCCGACTGTGAGGCCAAGTTTCATCAGCTACATGGGCCGCAGAGTGAGTGGCGACTAGAGTTTCTCGGCGGGGTGTTGCCCAAGGCTTTTTTGGCGAGAATGCTAATGAATTTAAAGTGGGTCTATCTAAAGCTAGAGGCGCTCGATCAGGCCGTAGCCACGCTCGATAAGCTGCTGATTTTAGCGCCGCAGCAGTATCAGGAAGTGCGCGATCGCGGCCTATTGCATTACGAATTGCAGAACTATGACTTAGCCAAGCAGGATTTAGAGGGGTATTTGCGATCGCACCCGCGCCCCGCTGACTGCTCTCAAATTCAACAAATTCTTAAGCGCATAGATCTACCGAGAAGCTAGGCGGCGTCGGGCGGGCATACTAGCATTAGTAATGTGGCACTAAATCGCTGAATTACTTCCTTAATACACATTTTTAAAGGCCTGCACTTTCGAGTCAGGTCTTTTTTTATTGCTACAATTGCTACAACTTTTAAGCCTTTTCTCTGGCTTGTTCCGTGAGACGAATAAATGGATGTCATCCCCGCTATTGACCTGCTCGAAGGCCGCTGTGTGAGGCTGTTTCAAGGTGACTATGCGCAGTCACAAGTATTTAACGAAAACCCTGTAGAGGTGGCGCGTCAGTGGGAAGCTGAAGGGGCCACGCGGCTGCATTTGGTCGATTTGGATGGCGCTAAAGCCGGAAAGCCCCAAAATTGGCAGGCGATTGAAGCGATCACAAAAGCTGTGAGCATTCCCATTCAGGTGGGGGGCGGGTTGCGAGATAGCGATCGCGTCCGCGCCCTGTTTGATTTAGGCGTACAGTACGCCATTCTGGGCACCGTTGCCGTCGAAAATCCTGACCTAGTCGGTCAGCTCTGCACCCAATTTCCGGGTCAAATCATCGTCGGGATTGACGCGCGTGACGGCAAAGTTGCCACGCGCGGCTGGCTAGAGACCTCCACAGTGATGGCGGTCGATCTCGCTCAGCGGATGGCTGATCTAGGAGCCGCCGCTATCATCTACACCGACATCAAACGAGATGGCACCCTCACCGGCCCCAACCTAGAAGCGCTGAGAGAATTAGCCAATGCCATTCATACGCCTGTAATTGCTTCTGGTGGCGTCAGCGCAGTCTCAGACCTATTAAAGCTGCTCAGCCTAGTGCCCTCTGGCGTCTCTGGCGTCATCGTCGGTAAAGCCCTTTACACGGGCGATGTCTCGCTTAAGCAGGCCATCCGCGCTGTCGGTCAAGGCCGCTGGCAAGATGTTCCACCCGATCTGGGCACATCAGCACTAGCTTAGATTTAGCTGGGATTTAGCTGGGATCTGAGCCGATCAGAACTACATGCCTTTCTGCTTTAGATCTTCAATTTCTTTGCGAATGGCAATGAGTTCAGCCGTTAAAGCACTCACTTCCGCTTGCAGTTCAGTATCAACGACAGGCGTTGCCACTGTCGTTACGGTAGTGGGTGTTTCAGAGGCCGCCGAAAAGCTCGAAGAGACGCTGCGGAAAGGCTCAGGGAGCTGACTCATCATCCTTTCGACAAAATCACGCGCCTCTTTTTCGGTGAGTGCGCCCCGGACTTCGAGCTTATCGGCAAGCTGCTGAAAGTCAGTGCCCACCGTCGAAAAATCATCCGCCGTCTGCTGCGGATCTTTCACCGCTTCAACTGCGGTAGAGGCCGCACCGAGCGTAACCCGGTAGCTTTTCTGAAATAACTCAATCAGGGTGTCGGGATTCATGAGGATACCTTGTCATAGGGCTTGTCATATATTGTGCCGCAAACTTCAGCAGGTCGCCATTAGCACCGCCTTACTCTCACCCTATGTGCCTTATTCCGCTGCTTTATTCCCATTCAATCGTCCCTGGCGGCTTCGAGGTAATGTCATACACCACCCGGTTCACGCCTTCTACCTCATTCACCACCCGGTTAGAAATGCTTTCTAGCAGCTCATAAGGGGCTCTTGACCAGTCGGCAGTCATGCCATCTTCACTGCTGACGAGGCGCAGCACAATCGGGTAGGCGTAGGTGCGCTGATCGCCCATGACGCCAACGCTGCGAACCGGAAGCAAAACGCCAAAGGCTTGCCAAAAATCGTGATAACTGTCGCTTCGGCGACTTTCTTGACGGATAATGTAGTCGGCTTCTCGCAAAATGTGCAGGCGCTCAGGGGTGACTTCGCCCAAAATGCGAATGGCTAGGCCGGGCCCAGGAAAAGGATGACGGCGAACGATGTCGTCAGGTAATTCGACGGCGATGCCGACTTTGCGCACTTCGTCTTTAAACAGCTTGCGTAAGGGCTCGATCAGCTTGAATCTCAGATCTTTGGGTAAGCCACCAACGTTGTGATGGCTTTTGATTTTGACGGCGACGCGCTCTCCGGTTTGTGGATCGACGTTGGTGTCGGCGGATTCAATCACGTCAGGGTAAAGGGTGCCTTGAGCGAGATAGTCAAAAGGGCCCAGTCGGGCGGATTCTTCTTCAAAGACGCGGATGAATTCGTGGCCAATGATTTTGCGCTTTTCTTCAGGGTCGGTGACGCCTTGTATTTTGGCTAAGAACCGCTCTCTGGCGTCGATGTATTCCACACTGATATGAAACTGATTGTTGAAAATTTCAATCAGTCGCTCGGGCTCGCGCTTGCGCATGAAACCTTGGTCGATAAACATGCAGGTGAGCTGATCGCCGATGGCTCTGTGCAGTAAAAAGGCCAAGGTGGAAGAATCGACGCCGCCAGAGAGGGCCAGTAAAACGCGCTGATTGCCGACTTTTGCACGGACTTCGCGAATGGCTTCTTCGACAAAAGCTTCAGTCGTCCAGGTGGGCTCGCAGTTACAAATGCTGTAGACGAAGTTGCGAATCAGGGCGCTGCCTTCGGTGGAATGAACTACTTCGGGGTGAAACTGAACGCCGTAGAATCGCTTTTGAGGGTGTGCGATCGCTGCTTGCGGCGTATTTTCAGTATGGGCTAAAATGCTAAAGCCTTCGGGCAGTTGGGTGACTGAATCGCCATGACTCATCCACATGGTCGAAGCGTGGGTGACATCTGCTAGCAAATCAGCTGAGCGATCAATTAGCAGCGCCGCTTTGCCGTATTCGCCGCGTTCAGCGCGCTCTACCTGACCGCCGAGCTGCTGCACCATCAGCTGCATTCCGTAACAGACGCCTAAAACGGGAATGCCGAGGTTCCAAATTTCGGGATCGCATACGGGTGCGCCCTTATCGTACACAGAGCTAGGGCCACCTGAAAGAATAATTCCCTTGGGGTTGAGCTGACGAAGCTGATCGGCAGTGGTGCGATAGGAGAGCACTTCCGAATAGACTTCAGTTTCGCGAATGCGGCGGGCGATGAGTTCGGAATATTGAGAGCCGAAGTCTAGAATGGCCAGCATTTGACGGTTTAAAGCAGAGGACTCATCGGGAGACGTCGAGGTGACGAATTCAGCCTGCGAGGTTTGGGCCTGCGAGGTTTGGGCCTGTGAGGTTTGGGTTGGAGAGGTCACAATCAATCCTTTGGTTCAAGTGGATGGTTCAAGCCGACATTCCGCACTTCCAATTGGCACATTGGGTATTTAAACGAAGCAATAAGAATCACAGCCATTTTTTCTAGCATGGTTCTCAATAGTTAACCTTAATTGAGAATTTTTATGACTTAGTTCATTTGAACTG
>JBGTIK010000292.1:0-2839 GCA_041745715.1 Phormidesmis sp. | reverse complement strand
CAAAGGCAGTCAGCTGAGTGGGATAGGTGAGCGAAATTTGGGCTTCTGCTTGAGCTTCAGCGGCTTGAATGGTAATTTCAGCAGTCGCTAAATCAGCCCAGTGGGCTTGACTAGGGAGCGCGATCGCCAGCCAAAAACAAGTGACACTCAGCAGCATTAACAGGCCATATCGGCATAGTTTACGGATCATGATTGTTTTGGGAATAGTTAGAGCTTATTGAGCAATTAGGCCCAGCCGCTGACGAGCCTGCTGGTCAAAAGCTGGATCTATCGATCGCGCTAAGCGAATATACTTGTCAGCTTGAATAGGGTTGTTCAAAGCCGTTTCAATCTCAGCCGCCCGGTAAAAGAGGCCAGCATCTTGAACGCCTTGTGCTATTGCCTCACGAATCGTTGCACGAGCTTCTGTCCACTGACCATCCCGTGACAGCGCCCAAGCGAAAATATCAAGCGTTTCAGCATCGCGGCGGTTTTGGGTTTCGGTTTGCATGAGGGCGATCGCTTCTGCTACATCTTGTTGATGACCGCGCTCCAATAGCAGATGCGCGAGATCGCGCCGATGGCCTAAAGCATTTTCGTCAATTTGTTGTCTGAGCGTTGTTTCAGCAACTTGCCAGTCAGCTTCGGCAGAGTTGCCCCGTAAGTGGCTAATGCGCGCTATGCCTTGCAAAGCAATCCCTTGCAGTGCAACCGATTCTCTGAGCTGCAAGTAGTGCCGTTTAGCCGCTCTATAGTGGCCCATCCGAGTTTCTAACTGAGCCAAGTGCTGTAGCGCTAGCGGATACTTCGGTACAATTTTCAGGGCCTCATGGTAAAGCTGCTCTGCCTGCTCGCTATTACCTTGCTGGGCATAGAGCCGTCCTAAAAAGGTTCTTACCTGGGCGGAGCCTCTTTGCTCGGTGGGTTCTTCAACTGCGATCGCTTGCTGAAAGTCACGCAGCGCCCCCTCATGATTGCCCCGCGCAAGCCGAGTAATGCCGCGCAAGCTCAAGCTGCCGAGAGAAGGGCTAAATTTTACAAGGCCATCAGCCGCTGTTTCGGCCTCAGCTAGCTGGCCCATCGCGAGTTTTGAGGTGACGACAACAGAAAGCGATTTGGCCCCTGATACCTTTTCTACGAGGCGTATAGCCTCAGCAAATTCGTGCTTGGCCTGGGCAATTTCAGCCAAAACTATGACCGCACCATCATTTTGAAAAGGGAGGTTGGCCAGTGACTGCCGCGCCTCTTGCTCTGCCAACAAATACCAGTTAGCAGCTCCAGTGACACGGGCCATTTTCAGGTAAGCACCTGCGAGTGCGGCCCGATCTAGGCCATCGGCAGGGCGCTGCTGGACTCGCCCTTGATAAAAGGCAATGGAGCTTTCTACCGTTTGCTGATTATCGGCTGTTAGAGCCGAGGAAAAAGGATACAGGTAGCGGGGCTGTAGGCGAGCACCTAACGACTGCTGAAAGTAAATGACGCCAAACAAAGCAGTTGCTGATAGCAGGCTTAGCAGCAGTATCTGGGGGGCTTTCCAACGATTAGGAGAAAGTTTGTTGAAGTGAATTAGCTGCATCGAAAACAGTCCCAATAGTTCGCTGAAAAGAGTTTATTGAGAGTTGAGTTGAAGAAATTAGACCAGGAAATTTAAGTGAAGAAGTAGGTTTTAGAGAAGCCGTTTATACAAATCTAAAAAAGACCTTTAAATTTATGGAGAGAGTTTTCTAAAACCTACGTTCGACTTAAAAACAAATCGCTAGTTTGCAGGCGCTAAATACGGAAAGTTAGGAACTAGCGGATCGTGGCCTTGAGCGGGGTTGCCGGGTGTGCCTGCATAGGAAACGTTGTCAGTGGTGACCGGGTTGGCCGTATCTTTGGTGAGTACGGAGAGCGTGATATCGATAACATCATCCATTAGCAGCCGTCCGCGAATGGGGCTACCTTTAGCATTCAAGGCGTTACCATAGCCGCTAGGGGCGGTCGTATCAATGCGCATCACATCCGGCAAGAAGGCTCCTAGCAAAGCATTGGCTTTAGCATCGCTGTTACCAAGCGCTAACAAGGTGCGCTTGGCTTCACCCACAATCGGCGCAGCGGCTCCGGCAGCGGGCTGCTGTCCAGCTAAAGCAGCGGCTTCAAAGTCGGGGGTGACGCTGTTGAGCGTATTTAAGAAATCGTTGGTGACAATTAAGCCTTCGTTGACGGCAGGGCGAGCTAGGCGCTCAACTTGGTTAAACTTTTGGCTGCCAGCGGGGGTAGAGATGGTCTCCCAGACGTCGAAGGTGGTGGCTTGGGTGTTACCTTTGAGCAGAGCGATGGGAATTTGGACGGCGATCGCGTTCACATTGTAGCCAGCCGCAAAATCCACTGCCTTATCGGGAGTGCGAAAGCCGACTGCTGGGCCAATGCCCAAAGCCCCGGCCCGAACTCGGAAAAACTGCTCGACATCAAAGAAGAAGGGATCTTCGCGCAGACCCGCAAATACTTTCACCGTGGAGTTGCCAACCGTGCCTGAATTCACGGCAGGCTGATTGTTAAGAGCAGTGGTTTTCCCAGAAAGCATCGTCGAGTTACCACCTTCAATCACCGTCAGCCGGTAGGGCTGTTGATTGTTAGCATCAGGCGCTAGAAACTCAAACCTGAGCGTCACATCTGCGATGCCTGTGGCGGTGGCATCTTTGTCGGCTACTCGCGAAACCAAAAACTCATAGCGAGCTTTGGTGCTGAAGTAATATTGCTGTCTGGCAACTGATCGCGGATTGGTGTTCATAATCAACACCAAATTGTTAGGTGATGCGCTAGGATTTTGATCCACCTCGCGGAACACGTAAAGATCGGTGAGATTCAAGTTACGGCCTTT
>JBGTIK010000291.1:0-7154 GCA_041745715.1 Phormidesmis sp. | reverse complement strand
CGCTTTTGAGCTTTCTTAGCCGCTTTATCCGAGGTGTTGGTCTGACTGAAACCTGGGCTCATCGCTACCTGCTTGAGGGACGCTTTCATGATCTCGCTAGCAACCATACTTTGCCAACTTTTTTCTTGCGCTTACCCTGGGCTCCAGTTGTCTTAGCGACAATTAGCGGAAGTACTAGGCTAACGAAACGATCGGCGGCCATTAGGATGGACTGTAGACCAGTTAGTTCGGGCCACAGCTAATTGCTCATCGCTGATTGCTGCACCGGTCAGATCAGCGCCACAGAGATTGGTTTCAGTGAGCTTAGCGCCTTCTAAGCTGACGCGAGTGAGATTTGCACCGCGTAAATCCGCTTCTTTAAGGTTGGCTCTGCCGAGATACGCACCGGTCAAATTAGCGTTTTTTAGCTGAGCTTGACTCAAATTAGTGCAGCTCAAATTCGTATTTGATAGATCAGCGCCAACAAAATTGACAGCTCGCAAATCAGCCTTGGCAAACCTCGCGCCGACTAGGGTTTGCTTATGTAAGTCGAGATGGTTGAGCATTTGATTAGAGAAGTCTCGATAGCCTTTGCCATAAGCCTCTATTAAACTTGAGGCGGTGAATTTTTTGATCTGTCTGCGCTCCGCTCCTCCGTAAGCGTCGGTTTTGCTAGAGCGCCGATCTCGCCTTGCTCGAATCGCTTCTGCGAGCCGATTTGAAGGTGAAATTCGGATGTCTGCTGCGGTAGATGGCGCAGTCACGAGCTCTAGCGGGGAAAATACTAGGTTTTGGGTCAAACTTTCTAAGTAAGGCTCTATCTGCAAGTCGCTGAGCACTTCTTCGGCCATTTGGTAGCGGCTGTGAACGGAGATATCGAGCAGTTTGCGCAGGATTTTAGTGAAGTGGTCGCTGACGGTTGCGTAGTCTTGCCAGCTCAGCTCACCCGTGCGCGGATCGTAGGGCAGATCTTTAGGGGACCTTCCCGTCAGCAAATAAATGCAGGTCACCCCAATCGCATACAAATCGCTGGCATAGACGGGGCGCATGGCCATTTGCTCCGGCGGCGCGTAGCCCGGTGTGCCAATTGCATAGGCCGTCAGTGCGGTTTGATCGCTCGGATCGACCTGCGGCGGATTCACCTTATCTTTGACTGCGCCAAAATCGATCATTACGAGCTGCTTGTCTTGCTCGCGGCGAATTAGGTTTGCAGGCTTAATGTCGCGGTGAATAATTTTGTGGCTGTGAATGTACTGGACAACCGGTAGAATCTCGGCCAAAAATTGCTTGACGTTCGCTTCGCTGAAAGGCCCGCCGTGCTTGACTTCTTTTTGTAAGGTAGCGCCGCTAACGTATTCTTGCACCAGATAAAACTCATGGCCTAGCTCAAAATAGTCGAGCAGGCGCGGTAGCTGGGGATGATTGCCGATTTTGCCGAGAATGTTGGCCTCACGCTGAAACAGCTCGCGGGCAATTTCTAGCAGATTGGGGGCCGAGGTGGTGGGCCTGAGCTTGCTTAATGACGCAGGAGGGATAGCCCGGTAGGGACTGGTCACGGGCTAAAAAAGTCGCACCAAAGCCGCCTCGCCCTAATGCGCCCAAAACGCGGTAGCGATCGCGCAGCCAAAGCTTACTGCCACAGGTTTTGCACAGTCGCGCATTGGGCAGATTTTTGGGGGCGGAGCAGCCGGTCGCTATGCAATAAGTCATTTTACTCGCTTGGCATGGCCGTGGGCTCAGTGTTCCCGAATTACGGCTGAAAAGAGTTAAGCCGTAGAGTTGACCGGAAGAGTTAAGCCGAAGAGAGTTAAGCCGTAGTACGATAGGTCAGCGCCCTGAAGGGTTAAGCCCTGGGTTTTTTATTGTTGTGGCGATCGCCCAAGCGTCAGGATTGCTCATGCGTATTTCTGTTAATTGGCTCAAAGAGCTTGTTGAGTTTGACCTTTCTCCAGTAGCGCTTGCCGATGCGCTGACGATGGTCGGTTTTGAGGTCGAAGAAATTGAAGATCGCCAGAGCTGGGCCGCAGGCGTGGTTGTGGGCCGGGTGCTAGCGCGTCAGCCGCATCCGGATGCGGAAAAGCTGAGCGTTTGTGCAGTGGATATTGGCGCGGGCGAGAATTCTACGATTGTATGCGGTGCGGCCAATGTGGGCGCAGATATGTGCGTGCCGGTGGCAACGGTGGGCAGCTATTTACCCAAAGTCGATCTGACGATTAAGCCTAGAGAGCTGCGGGGTGTGCCTTCTAATGGCATGATTTGTTCGCCTTCAGAGCTAGGGTTATCGAAAGAGTCAGAAGGAATTTACATTTTCGATGAAGCGGGCTTCGAGAGTGGAGAAATTACTGTCGGCCAAGATGTGAGGCCGCTGCTGGGGCTGAATGATTTTGTGCTGGATGTGACCTCTACTGCCAATCGCGCTGATGCGCTGAGTATGGTCGGAATTGCGCGTGAGATTTCGGCGATTACGGGCAATCCGCTGAAGCTACCGACGGCTAGCAAGGTCGCTGGAACGCAGGGTTTGCCAGCGGAAATTTCGATTGCGCTGAGCGATGCCAAAGCTTGCCCTATTTACATTGGCAGCGTTTTAGAAAATGTTCAAATTGGCCCCTCTCCGGCTTGGTTGCAGCAGCGGTTAGTGGCAGCGGGCACTCGCGCCATTAATAATGTGGTGGATGTGACGAACTATGTGCTGTTGGAGTGGGGGCAGCCGCTCCATGCGTTTGATTTGGATCGGCTGAGTGCGGTGAGTGAAGCGCCGTCTGTCGAGATTGAGGTGCGCTTTGCTGAGGCCGATGAAGTCTTAGTAACGCTAGACGATCAATCGCGCAATTTAGGCGATCAAACGCTGTTGATTACGGCAAATAAAGTGCCGGTTGCCTTAGCTGGGGTCATGGGTGGGGCTGAGAGTGAAGTGGTGGCAAGCACACAGAAAGTGTTTTTGGAGGCAGCATATTTTGATGCGGCGGTGATTCGTAAGTCGGCGCGATCGCAGGGCTTGCGCACAGAAGCCTCGGCCCGATATGAGCGCGGGGTGAATCCGGCTGAGCTGAGTTTGGCAAGCGATCGCGCCTTATCTCTTTTACAACAAATCGCCGGAGCCACGCTAGTGGGTCAAAGCGAAGACCGCACTAAAATCGGTCGCATTCCCTTCACCCGCGAAGTCTCCTTACGGTTTAGCCGGATCAATCAGATTCTAGGTCGAGTAGTCACCGCCGAAGGTGTAACAACAACGCTGGATCAAAGCACCGTCGAAGTGCTTTTAGAGAAATTGGGTTGCCAAGCGGCATTGACCTCAGGCAATAGTGGAGAGAATGGCGAAGGAAATGGCGAACTTGCAAGCCCTGAATTCGCAACAAGTTGGATCGTAACCGTCCCGCCTTACCGCTATCGAGATTTAGAAAGAGAGATCGATCTAATTGAAGAAATTGCGCGGCTGTACGGCTATGACCGCTTTGACAACACTTTGCCTAGCCAAACTTCTCGCGGCTATCTCTCTGAAGAAGCGGCGCTTTCTCGGCAGTTGCGCTCTGCCTTTCGAGCCGCAGGGCTGACCGAAACTCTGCACTATTCGCTGACGAATACCACCTCGGAAAAACAGGTGGTGCTGGCCAATCCGTTGTTTAAGGAGTATTCAGCTCTGCGCATTGATCTCATTGAGGGCTTGCTTGATGCTTTTAAGCTCAATCTGGATAATGGCAATGGGCCGCTGAATGCCTTTGAAATTGGCAATGTGTTTAATAAATCTGCCGATAATCCTGATGGCGATCCAATTGAATTGCTAAAAGTTGCTGGGATTATCGGCGGCGATGCTCGGCGCGGGCGTTGGGTCAATAGCAATCAGGCGCGCCCCATGACTTGGTTTGAGGCCAAGGGCACTTTGCAGCGGATATTTGACAGCTTGGGCCTAGTTGTTGATTACCGCGCCGATGGCGCTGGTGATGACGAGCGGCTGCACCCCGGTCGTACGGCTTCTCTGTGGGTGCGGGGGCGAACCGAGCTGGGCAAATTTGGGCAAATTCATCCACAGCTTTGCCAGCAGCGCGACTTGCCAGAGGCAGTGTATGTGTTTGAGCTGAACTGGTCGGCGCTGGTGACGTGTTTGACGGGCAAGAGCGGCCAAGCGGTGACGTTTGCAAGCTATTCGACTTATCCGGCTTCGGATCGCGATTTGGCCTTTTTTGCGCCGGTTGAGGTGTCGGTGGCAGATTTGCAAAAGGTGATGAGTAAGTCGGGCGGTAAGCTGCTGGATTCGGTGATGCTGTTTGATGAGTATCGAGGAGACAGTGTGCCATCGGGGCAAAGGTCTTTGGCGTTTAGGCTGGTGTATCGGGCAAGCGATCGCACTCTTACCGACAAAGACATTGATCCAGTGCATCAAAAAGTGCGTGCCAGCTTAGAAAAGACTTATCAGGTGAGCTTGCGGAGTTAGACGATCGCGCTCTTAAAAAGAGAGATTTTTAAAAGGCACCTTCTAAAACGGCACGTCTGGCCCTGGATCAGGAGATTGCTCGCCTGAGGGGCGATCGCTAGCGCTATCTGATTCGTCATCTAGACTGACAATTTGCCCATTGAAAAATTGAGCAAATCGCTTGATACTATCCAAGTCTTGATTCACTGCCCAACGATCAGCCGGTGGTGCTGGTGGCGATGATTCAGATATAGGCAATGGTTCAGAAGCCGGGGCGTAATTAGCTTGGCTATTGTTGTTAGTCTGACTGCCATTTTGATCCTTATCTTGATGGTTATTTTGACCGTTATCTTGACCCTCTGACGGTCTATCTGACGGCTGAGGGTTATCAGTGGCTGGTGATGAACTAGGTGAACTAGGCGGCGGCGGTGCAGGCGGTGAATGTTGATCAGACGGCAAGGGCGCTGAAGGTCTTGCGGGCGACTGACGCTGTTGAGAAGGCTGACCATTTTGGCCATTCCCGTCCGCTTGATTATCAGCGTTCTTTTTAGCTTCTGCCACTTTCAAAGAGACTCTAATGGGTCTATTAAAAACAGCTAAAAAGGCCGCTTCTAAGTTCGGGACACGCTCTTGAGCCATCTTTTGCAATGAGGCCGAACGAAACCCAACAGTTGTACTCACGCCATCAAATGCCAACAGCTCACCCTGCTGAGACATCAGCATTTGAGTGCCTCTAGGCTGCAAGGCGGCCAAAATTTTAGTCCAGAGATCGCTCAAGTTACCAAAAGCAATCTCAGCAGGTTCTGATATGACTGATTCTGGCTCTGTCTGCTCGGTTTCGATTGGCTTGGACTCGGCTGGCTTGAATGCCACTGGCTTGGCTTCTACTGGCTTCGATAGGGGAGGAATCGTGACGGGTTCAGCAGGCGGTGAAATGGAAGGCGGCTTAACTTCAGAAAGCACAGAACGGGCTGCTGTCTGTGCTGTTTGAGGAGATTTCGGGCTCAGCGTGGTTGCCGCCAGGGCACTCGGTAATAGCTGGATGAGCGTAACTTCTAACCACAGGCGCGGCTGAGTTGTATTTTTGACTTGCACTTCGGCGGACTGTAGCTTTTGCTGACTGGCTAATAGCTGCGCGGCAGACAGTTGCTTGGCAAATTCTGTCATTTCGGTCCAAGTCGGCGGCGTGATCGCGACGAGATCATCGCGCGTCGGGGCGCTTTTGGCAATCAGCAAATCGCGATAAAATCCCACGAGGCTTTGCAGCACAATCAGCGGCTCACGGCCTTTATCCATGAGCTGGCGAACGCGCTCTAGTAAAGCGGTGCTATCGTCAGCCGCTAGGGCTCGCACCAAATTCAGTAGATCGCGCTCAGGCACGGCTCCAACCAAATCCCACACCGATTCGACGGTGATTTCATCGGCCTGAAGGCTGAGCTGATCTAACAAACTTTCGGCATCTCGAAGTCCGCCTTGAGAAATTTGAGCTACGAGCTGAACGGCAGGCTCAGCAATTTGAATTGATTCTGCGGTGGCAATGTAGCTGAGGTGCTTAATCATAGCCGGGAGCGGAATCCGGCGAAAGTCAAATCGCTGACAGCGGGAAATAATGGTGGGCAGCACCCGCTGCGGGTCAGTAGTCGCTAGCACAAAGACCACGCGATCGGGCGGTTCTTCTAGGGTTTTGAGCAGCGCATTAAAAGCGGCGGTGCTGAGCATGTGGCACTCGTCAATGACGTAGACTTTGTACCGGCACTGGACGGGGGCGAACTGCGATCGCTCAATTAGCTCACGAATGTTGTCAACGCCGGTATTACTAGCCGCATCGATTTCAACAATATCTAGCGCATTGCCACGACTGACAGAGCGGCACAGATCGCATTCCCCACAGGGATCAGCGGTCGGCGCACTGACCTGCAAGCAGTTCAGCGACTTGGCCAAAATCCGCGCACTGGACGTTTTGCCCGTGCCACGCGGGCCGCAAAATAAGTAAGCGGGGGCAATTCGGGCCTGCTGCAAGGCATGCGTGAGGGTGTCAGAAATCGCCCGCTGCCCGACGAGCTGCGCAAATGTCTGGGGTCGATACTTATGGTGGAGGGGTTCGTACAAGCGATTTGGCCTATTGCAATCACCGCTACTAAGATATCGTCTCCACCCAACGATTGTTCATGTATTGATGTGTAGTTTGGGCGTAATGGGTGTCTGAACTGCCGGGCGCAATTTGCTATGACGCCATTTGGATGGCATGAACGAGCAGACGCGCGGGCAGATCCGGTGTGACGCGATCGCGCACGATGTAAGTTTCGGCTTCGCTGGCAACCGTGGGCTGCTGATAAGGGCTTTGACGCCGCTGCCTAGCTTCTAGCATCGCCGGTGTGATAGTGCGAGAAACGGCTGGCTGCATCGGCAGTTCATGATCTTCTAGCCAATATCCGTTTAAGTAGGCATCGACTAAGCGGCTAAATAGACCTTGCAGGGCCGCAGGCAGCTCTGTGATGATTTCATCTTGAGTGGCGTAGTTATCAACAAGGCGGCCCATCGCTTGCATCAGTAAACGATTGTCGGCGGCGCTGGTGTGGTTGCCTTTCAATAACTGCCAGCGGGCTTCAAAGGCTTTGATTCCGGTGAGCATGATCATAGTTTTCGAGACGTAGAGGTTTGATGGTGTAGCTGTGGGCATTTAGAAGCAGCGATCGCCAAACGGCCTGAGCTGTTATATTGAGGTATTCTTTCACGGACACCTCTGTCCGGAGAAACGAATGTCAGT
>JBGTIK010000290.1:0-16729 GCA_041745715.1 Phormidesmis sp. | reverse complement strand
TGCTAAAAGACCGACTTTACGCAGCAGTCCCGGTATGATAGATGCCATAGCTATTCAGGTGGTTTGTTCTAATAACAAAACCTTAATGCCTGAATAGCTTTTCTGGCTACTGCTCTCGCTTTTCTGTCCGGACTATTGCTTAAGATACTTTTGCGCATTGCAGCATCTTAACGATGAACTACTTGGCCTTACTTGACAGTGGAATAGATAGTTGGAATCAGTGGCGACAAAGCCACCCTGATGAAATCTGTGATCTGTCAGGTCAGAATTTGAGTAATGGCTATTTTTTTGGCGGCAACTTTTGCGGGGTTGACTTTCGAGGCGCAAATCTACAGCGCGCCTGCTTCATTGGCGCAAACTTCAGAGGCGCTGATCTTAGTGATGCTAATCTCAGCGGCGCATATATGAGTCAAGCTGTCCTCAGAGGGGCTAACTTAAACGGCGCGATTTTGACCGATTCCCACCTAAATCAAGCTGATCTACGACAAACAAACTTAAACCCTACTCAGATAAGTGAGGCTAATACCGACCAAGCACAGCTCCCTGAATTCCCGACAGCAGCTTAAAAGACCTTTGTGAGAGACGCATCACAAATTGTGGACATTAATTGCAATATGTTTCCGGGTGTAATGGCTGAGCATAAATTCCTAATATTATTTTAGCAACTTAGCCTGCTTTATGTCGGTCAGGCTTATGTTTTACGTTGTTCTTTTAGTACAAGGATTTGAATGCTATGACTGATCTAATGCTGTTGGCCGTTGCTATTCCTAGAACAATTGGGTGGGGCCCTCAGGTCGCGATTGTGATGATTTTGTGTAATATTGCCGCGATCGCAATCGGCAAATCGGCCATGAAAGAACAAACCGCAGGCCCCGCGCTGCCATCACCCGAATTCTTTGGTGGCATGGGCTTACCGGCTGTACTCGCTGTCACTAGCTTAGGTCATATTATGGGCGTAGGCGCTATTTTAGGGTTAGCTAATGTAGGTATTCTGTAGATTTCTCTAGCAAAACTGCTCTGAGAAATTTCAGACTCGTTTATAGCCTTGAGAGGCAAACATTATATTTTGTCTCTCAAGTTTTTGCCGATCAAGATCTTGTCTCTCACAAAATAGGTCATAGCCTTTCAAGGTTGTTTCAGATGTTTTCGACAACATTCAAATTGCCAAACTTAGGTGACCAAAACCCCTCACGTCCCTGAAAAAAGGCAACCTCTTTACATTTGCCGCGACGATTTTCGACTAAAGAACAGCGCAGCATAACTTTATCGATGCCCTCTTTTTGATAAGCATGGCGCACGAGTAACGCCCCACAGCTTGGACAAGGATAATTGGTAAAGGCAGATGGATCGATTGCGCTACCACTATTTTTCTGAGTATTTTTGGGACTGTTTTTTGGGCTATAAGGCAGCTCGTAGCTTTTCTTTTGCGGGTTCCAAAACATCACCGTATCGCAGCTCAGATCGTTGCATTTGAGAAAGTGATTGGCCTTGAGCTTTTTGGAGCGAGATGGAATTTTGGTTAGCGGCTGCTGACAGTTTGGACAATTTGGACAGTTTGGACAGCTCGTTTTGCTGGCAGGCTTTGTGGTCTGATTTTTGACAGGCTGCTTGTTGTTTCGTAGCGGCTGATCTGAGCTGAGTTGAGCCTGGGCTTGGGCAATCGCTGGGCCAAAATAATCTCGGTGCCAGCCGGTTAGGTACGCCTGCCAGTCCTGTTTGCCGTGAGCGATCGCATCCAGTTCAGCTTCCATTTGCGCCGTAAACTCAGGCTGAATCAGATCTGGCAGCAGTTTTTCAAGCGCTGTATCTAAAGCGAGTCCTAATTCTGTGGGTTGCAGCTTATCTTTCACTAGCTGCACGTAAGCCCTTGCTTTCAGCGTTTTAATCGTCGGTGCGTAGGTGCTCGGACGGCCAATCCCTTTACGCTCCATCAGTTGTACGAGCTTCGGTTCGCTGTAGCGCGGTGGCGGCTGAGTTTGCTTTTGCTCAGCTTGGGTCTGTTGCAACGTCAGCGCATTACCCGGTTGCAAGGCAGGCAACTGCGAATCGGCGCTGATATTTGGCCAGTAATGGCTGTACCCTACAAACTCAATAACTTGGCCGCGAGCTTCCCAAAACGCTTCTCCCGATTGAGTGACGAGACGAGTTTTGCGCAATCGCGCAGCGCAGCATTGGGAAGAGATTGCTCGGTTCCAGATGAGTTCGTATAGGTTGGCGGAATCTGTCGGGAGAGATCGCCTCGCCTGATCAGGGGTCAAATTTACATCAGTCGGGCGAATCGCCTCATGGGCGGCTTGTGCTCCTTTCACCGCTCGATGCGCAGTCGTCTTTTTCGGCACGTTCGCCGGATCGTGCTGGCTGAGATAAGCTTTTACAGCGCTGCAAAAAGGAGCCGATAGCACCACAGAATCGGTGCGCATGTAGGTGATATGCCCAGCTTCATACAGCGACTGAGCCACTTTCATCGTTTGCTCAGGGCTGAAGCGAAGTTTGGCCCCCGCAGCCTGCTGCAAGGTGGAGGTAATAAAAGGCGGCGGTGGGGATTGATGCTTGAGGGTTCCCTCGGCGCTGATGACGCGGTGAGGATGCATTTGGGCAATTTCTACAAGCCGATTCGCTTCTGCTTGTGTGAGCACTCGTTCTGATTCAGGCGCTGTTTTCTCCGTATTTTTCTCTTTGTCTGCATCATCTCCAGTTTTAGCGGTTGATTTAGCGGTTGATTTAGCTGACGATTTAGCCGCCGGTTTTGCTGACGATTTGGCCGTCGGATTGCGTCGATAAAACGCCTTAAAGCCCTCTTCGTAGCTCACCCAGACGCTCCAATAGTCTTGCGGGATAAAGGCTTGAATTTCGCGATCGCGCTGAGCAATCAAATGCAGCGCCGCACTCTGCACCCGCCCCATCGATTTCGCCCCATTGTTCAACGGCCATACCACATGCCGACTGCCCTTGTAGCCCACTAGCTTATCTAAGCAATCACGGGCTCTGCCAGCGGCGATCAGGGCCTGATCCAGCTCACGCGGATGAGCCACGGCCTGCCTCACCGCAGCGGGCGTAATTTCGCTATATACCACTCGGTGCGGTGACTTCAGCCGTAAAGCTTGCTGCAAATGCCAGCCAATCGTTTCACCTTCTCGATCCGGGTCAGTGGCAATATAAACCGTATCAGCCTGCTTCACGGCTTGACGCAGCGCCGCAATTGTTTTCTTCGCCTGCGGATCTCTCGGCGCGTAGTGACAGTGAATGCGATTGCCTTCCAAATCAAAGCCCAGCGCGTCTTCCCCCTCATTCGTCAGCTCTCGAATATGGCCCATACTCGCTTTCACAATCCAGCCGGGGCCAAGAATTTGACTCAGCTTTTTCAGCTTTCCAGGGCTTTCAATTAGCAGCAGCTTAGTCATAAGCGCCAGTCGTTACCCCATAAAAACAGGTTCCAAATCACTATATTAGTACATTTGCTCTAAAAGCAAGCAGAAATTAACCAGCAATCAAGCAAAAATCAAGAGAAAAAATAGAGACAATGTTCTACACTTGAGGATGGCTTCTAGTCACAAGTTCTAGCGATCGCTAAATCTATTCAATCAAATCTCCCAATCAATAATGCATATTCTGCACGGCACCTGGATTCCAGATATAGACGATGGCTTTATTCAAAAGGGAGCCTTATATCTGTGGGTAGAAAGCCACAGACCGCATAGCTACAAAGGGTCGCTGATTAAACATCTCTCTCAAAAAGAACTCTCAGATTTCTTAGAAAACGAGCTAGGCTTTCGCGCTACCCACTACTCAGCCAAGCAAGACATTGCCCCTAAGTTCTTTAATCTGCCCACGCTCGACCAGCAGCCGCTACCCTCTTTAGAGATGGCCCGCTATCTTGAAATAGATCTGCCTGCTAGCTGCGAATGGGAAGCCTGTGAAATTAACTGCTACAAAGTAGGGCGTCAATTTGGAAAAACCAGCGGGCGCAACCATTCCAGCGCTAGCGCCTTTTTTCCGCAGCTCAAAGAGCTTCACTTCATTGCGCAATATCAGCTAGCCGACGTTCAGCTCGGCGTAGATTTGTTGTTTTGGTATCACTACAGCCAAGCGCTCAAGCAAATAATTTTTAAAGATCGCTACATTCCGGCCCTGAGCTACAAAGCAGATCAGAAAAAAAAGTTTGAGATCTATCCTCACTGGAAAATTGTCGGCGAAGCTTACGAAGAGACTTTGCAGCGCTATGTTAGCTACATGCCTTTGATCTGCGCATCGGGCTTTGCGCAAGCAGCCGACGCCAGCAGTCACTACGATCCTGAAACGCTGCTCAGACATTGTTCAGATTATCTGCTGAATAATTTAGTCGCTACCACATCCTGGCCCCAAACCTTCGATAAGCGCATTGACGGTTCGCTAATTCATAGCTGCATTCATGCAACTCACTGGGTTCCCGGAACCGGCTTAGAGCGCTATCAACAGTGGCAGGCTTGGTATGATCGCATTACCCGCACGCAAAGCGAGATTCCTTTTTACTTTTGCTTTCATTTAGAGTCACCTGACAAAAAAGAAGACAACTGGCAAATTATCTTTAAAGTTGCGCCTAAAGAACATCCTTCTTTACGGATTGCTTTGGGCGATTACTGGCGATTGCAGCCCATTCAGCAAATGGCGCTAAAGCTTCAGTTCGGAGACACGTTTGAACAGAATTTGCTGCTGATTTTAGGCGATGCGGCCCGGATTTATCCTCGGCTGCGCGATGGCCTTGAAACCGATGAGCCGGTTGGCATTGTGCTAGATGTCGATGCGGCATTTGACTTTCTTAATGAGGCGGCTTGGATTCTGGAAGATGCGGGCTATAAGGTGATTGTGCCTGCTTGGTGGACGCCTCAGGGCAGAAGAAAAGCGCAGATGCGGCTAAAGGCAAAGGGAAAATCATCGAGCAAATCGGATAAGTCGAAGAGCTATTTTTCGATGGATACGCTGGTGGAGTATGAGTACGAGCTAGCGATTGGCGGTGAGCCGGTGACTGAGCAAGAGTGGCAGCAGTTGGTGGCTGCGCAAACGCCGCTGGTGCAGTTTCGCGGGCAGTGGATGGAGCTAGATAAGAGCAAAATGCAGGAGATGGTGGCTTTTTGGCAGCAGCAGCGCGACCAGAATCCTGAAATGGGGCTGCTGGAATTTATGCAGATGGCGGCAAACCAGGGCGACGATATTGAGATTGACTTTAGCCGCGATCGCACCCTCGTCACCATGATGGAAAAGCTCAATAACAAAAGCGCCCTCGTCCCCATTGAAAATCCTGACAGTCTTAACGGCGAACTGCGAGAATATCAAAAGCGCGGCGTCTCTTGGCTGCATTACCTAGAGAGCTTGGGGCTTAACGGTTGCTTGGCCGATGACATGGGCCTAGGGAAAACGGTGCAGGTGATTGCTCGCATGGTGCAGGAAAAAGAAGCTATTGAAGAAGCCATTGAAGAAGCGGGAGAGGAAGTTGAAGCGCGGATCGATTTGCCGCCGACTCTGTTAATCGCACCAACTTCGGTAGTCGGCAACTGGCTCAGAGAAGTCGAGAAATTTGCGCCTCAGCTCAAAGCATTTGTGCATCATGGGAGCGATCGCCTCAAAACCAAAAAAGGCTTTCACAAACTCTGCGCCAACCACGATTTGATCATCACCTCTTTTTCTCTAGCCCGCCTAGACAATACCTTGCTAGATAGCGTCACCTGGCACCGCATCGTGCTAGACGAAGCTCAAAACATTAAAAACCCCAACACCGCTCAGACCAAGGCAATTTTGAAGCTCTCAGCCCAGCACCGGTTAGCGCTCACCGGCACCCCGGTTGAAAACCGGCTGATGGATTTGTGGAGCATTTTCAACTTTCTCAATCCGGGCTACTTAGGCAAACAGGCGCAGTTTCGTCGCACCTTTGAGATGCCGATTCAAAGAGACAATGATCGCACTCAATCAGGCGTGCTCAAAAAGCTCGTTGAGCCCTTTATCCTGCGCCGGGTCAAAACCGATCAGGCGATTATTAAAGACCTGCCCGAAAAAGTAGAACAAAAGCTGTATTGCAACCTCACTAAAGAACAGGCTTCGCTCTATGAAGCCACCGTCCGCGATGTCGAAAACCAACTGCAAAGCGCTGAAGGCATTCAGCGTAAGGGTATCATTCTCTCGACGCTGCTGAAACTCAAGCAAATTTGCAACCATCCTCGACAGTTTTTGCAAGACGGCAGCGACTTTACGGAGGCGCGATCGCACAAACTCAGCCGCCTCAGTGAAATGGTCGCCGAAGCTATTGCCGACGGTGACAGCCTGCTGATTTTCACCCAATTCAGAGAACTTGGCGACGCCCTGGAAAAATATCTCAGACAAGAGCAGCACTACAACACCTACTATCTACATGGCGGCACCTCGCGGCAAAAGCGAGATCGGATGATGGCCGAATTTCAATCTCCCGACACCGGCCCCTCAATTTTCGTGCTCTCACTCAAAGCAGGCGGCGTTGGCATCACCCTCACCAAAGCCAACCACGTCTTTCACTTTGATCGCTGGTGGAACCCCGCCGTCGAAGACCAAGCCACCGACCGAGCCTTTCGAATAGGCCAAAAAAAGAACGTCTTCGTCCATAAATTCGTCGCCATTGGCACCCTCGAAGAACGCATCGATCAAATGATTGAAGACAAAAAGAAACTCGCAGGCGCAATCATCGGCTCAGACGAGTCTTGGCTCACCGAACTCGACAACAACGCCTTCAAACAACTGATCGCCCTCAACAAATCCGCTTTAATGGACTAGCTAATAAACTAATCAATCGACCAGACAATTCCCCCTCTCTCCTTCGCTCCCTTTCTCCCTTTTCATCCTTCATCCTTCTTCTTAAAGTCAACCCTCATGTCAAAAACCACCCGCACCTGGTGGGGTCAAACCTTCCTCACCGCTCTCGAACAGTTTACCGATTCTGGACGCCTTAGCCGAGGTCGCGCCTACGCCAATGGCCGCAAAGTTCAGCATTTTGAAATCAGTAGCGAACAGGTCACGGCTCAAGTTCGCGGATCTGTCAATCCCTATTACGGCGTCTATGAAGAGCCGTTGTATACCACCACGCTTGAATTTCAGCCAATTAGCAGGGCCAAATGGACGGCAGCGATCGCCCTCATGGCCACCAAAGTCAGCACCCTATCTCAGCTCCTCATCGGCGAAATTCCCGACAATATCGAAGCCAGCTTTGCCCCCTTAGGCATCAGCCTTTTACCCAGCCAAAAAGGCGACTTTAGCAGCCACTGCACCTGCCCCGACTGGAGCAACCCCTGCAAGCACGTTGCCGGACTCTACTATCTAGTGGCCGCCGAGCTAGACCGCGACCCGATCAAACTCTTTGAGCTGCGCGGCCTCTCCCGCGAAGACCTGCACGCAGAACTTTCCAAAACGCCTTTAGGTACCGCCCTTTCAGCCGAGCTTGCCGCCGAGCCTAAGCCGATAGAGCCTGCCGAGAGTTTGTACAGCCGCCCGCAGCTCATCTCAGCCAAGACGTTTGCTCAAACTGCTACCATCAAAACATTTTGGCAGGGGGCTGTTGCTTTACCCACAGAGGTTGAAAACCCTCAACCTACACAGGTATCGGCGATTTTGCTTAAAAAGCAAGGAGACTTTCCTGCTTTTTGGAATAGAGACAACTCTTTCATTGAAGTTATGGAAGAGTTTTATACGCGGATACGAACGAAAAACAATGACATTCTGGGTTGATTCAGGCGCTCAATCCGCTATGAAGAAATCGCTTTCACTCCAGTGGCATCGAGTGTCAGCACCTCACTCACTGTCTCGACAGCACTGTCCAACAACAGCGAATGGGTTTTGAATAAACGATAGGTCAAAAACACCAACAATACGCCCATATAGCCGCTGAGCGCAGCCCACAATAAAGCCTCACTCTGCTGATAGTAAGCAAGTAGTGTCAACGGCATAAACCCGACTCCAAAGCCCAATAGCGCCCCGTTACGGATAGTTGTGCCATCTTTGAGGCCGGTAAAATAGCCCTCCATCATAAAAGCCGCCGCCGTCAGGCTCAATAGCGGCACTAGCCAAATGGTGTACTGTTGCATCGCCGCTGACACATCTGCATGATTGGTCAATAGACTGAATACCGTATCTGGAAAAAGCTCCGCACTAAGCGCAAACAGTAGGGCAATAGCCACCCCTGTTATCATCGCTACCCGCAGCACCGCCAAAATCTGATCCGTGCGGCCTTGACCTTTAAAGTTACCAATCAGCGTCTGCGCCGTCATGCCAACCCCTTGCACCGTGAACTGACTCAGCAGCGCAATTTGTAGCAACAGGCCGTTTTCGGTCAACGTTTGGGTGCCAAACGCCGCGCTCAAATTCGTAAAAATCGCATAGGCCGAAATCAGCGCCAAAAACCGCACCAAAATATTGCCCTTCAGCGCCACTGCCGAACGTAAGCCCTGCCGATCCATCGTTACCTGCATCCAAGCGGGCCTAAGCAGTTGCCAATCAGTCGTTACCGCCAAAGCCACGAGCCCCACCAGCAGCGCCAAATATTGACTCAGCGCCGTTGCAATCCCTGCCCCTGCACTCTGCCACCCCAGCTGAAAAATCATCACATAGTCCAGCAGCACGTTCATCCCATTGCCGACCAGCGACATCCAAAAAACAATCCCATTCTTCTCACGGCCCAAAAACCAGCCGATCAGCACAAAATTCAGCAGTACCGCAGGCGCACCCCAAATTCGCATATTAAAATAGGCTAGTCCCGCCGTTTCAATGGCTGATGAACCCGACAGCAGAGCAAAGCCAAGCTTGTGAATGGGATATTGCAACAACAAAATCACCCCGGCCATGCCTACAGCAATCAGGCCGCAGCGCAACACCGCTACCAGCACCGCTTCATCATCACCTGCGCCAACAGCATTCGCGGTCAGCGCATTCGTACTGTTGCGCGAAAACTTTAAAATCCGGTAGATATAGTCAAACAGCAGCCCGCCCAAAATGACGCCCGCTAAGTAGTCGATATCATCTAAGTGCCCCAAAAAGGCGGCATCAAAAAGACCGGACAGCGGCACCATCATGTTCGACAAAACAGCCACGGCTGCGAGTCGGTAAAAGCGAGGTAAAAAATTACGGTCTTCAGTACGGTCTTCGATTAGAACAGAAAGCGCCATGAGCAAATTTGCAGCGATCGCATCAACCATCCTTCTCACTGCCAAAGCAGCTTCGGTGCAAAAACACAGCCCCGAAAGCCATTGCAGAAATTTAGACAGCGTTTTTCACTCTTAAAGCTACTCGTTAAGCCTGGGAATAAGTTTAAGAATGGGTTAAATGTCTGTAAGGTAACGATCACTGCATAAGCGGGTTCGGTCACTTCAAGCCGTAAAACCTGTAGAAACCTGTAAAGGGAGCAATTGAGACTCCTCTATAAATAGTGCTAAAGTGCAAAAACAATTGACAGTTAGCGCTACATGCAGTGAAAGCACATGTCCGAAGATATGCCTAAGTATACGCCCCAAAGCACACAATCTTTTTTGCTTTCTGACTCTGCCATGCAGGCCGCTAGCTACTCCACCTACAAAAATTTTCAGCCTCAGCTTAGCATTGGCATCGGTGAGCTACAAGCCTGGAAACAGCGCATTATCAGCTTTCAGAACCATCTTCAAATAGCGCCGCTAGCTAAACAGGGCGATCTGTTTCAAGCGGTACAGTTAACCGGCAACAAGGCCAATCATGAGGCTGGTCAGGAGACGGTTAGTACCCTCGATCCGTTCAGCCTGCGCCGTCAAAATACCGAATTTTGGCGCTGGCAGTTTGATGATGTTGGCGTTGCCGCCATGTACTTCGTGATTGACTACGCGGCTGGTGCAGAGGGTAACAAGCTGTTGCTTTATATTGGTGAAACGGTGAAGTGTAACCAGCGCTGGAAAGGCGAACATGACTGTAAACGCTACCTGCTGAACTACCGGCAGGCTCATTATGAGCATGGACTTAACAGCGAACTTGGAATTGCCTTTTGGCCCCACGCCCCCGCCGAACGTCAGCCCCGACAAATGCTAGAGTCAGGGCTGATTTACCGCTGGCGATCGCCCTTCAATAAAGAAAACTGGCGCTTCTGGAACACGCCGTTTGTCAGCAGCAAGTGAAGCGGCCTACAGCTTGATCTTCGCGATGTCAGCTCTCGGATCAGCCGAGCGGCTAGAGCGAATTTGCTCATAGAGAGACTTTTCTGACTCGCTCAGATTCTTAGGTGGCGTAATCACTACTTTTACCAATAGGTCACTGCGCTCACTGCCTTGCTTAGTCGGCCATCCCTTGCCGCGCAGCCTCAGCGATTGCCCCGATTTCACACCCGCCGGAATGCTAACGGTGACTTTGCTGTCAGGCGTCGGTACCGATATTTTGGCACCTAGCACCGCTTCATCGGGCGCAATTGGCACCTCACACACCAAATTATCACCGTCAAATTCAAAAAATCCGTGAGCCAATAGCTCGACGGTCAAATAGACATCGCCGCGCTCTTTTGTTTGAGCGTTGAGCGCGCCTTTGCCCTTGAGCCGAATTTTGCTGCCAGATTTTACCCCAGCCGGAATGCGGACAGTAATCAACTCGCTGCCGATAGTAAAGCGCTTTTGGGTGCCGTGAAAGGCTTCCGACAGGCTGAGCTTGAGGATGGCCTCTTGGTCAAAGCTGCCTCGACTCGTAGTTGTTCGACCGTTGGCAGCAGTTCTCGGATCAAAGCCAAAGCCGGTGCTACCAAAGCCGCTGTTACCAAATCCAGTGGTACCGGGCCTTTGCTGATAGCTGTAAGCCTGCGATCGCCCACCGCTTGTGCCCATTCGCCCCAACAGCTCATTAATAAAATCATCAAAGCTGCCGTAAGCGCCAAAGTCAAAGCCGCCCGCAGCGCCTGCACTACCTGCACCAGGGCCACCAAATCCGCTGCTGCCCGCCCGCTCTGCCTGCTGCCAGTATTGACCAAACTGATCGTATTTTTTACGTTTATCGTCGTCAGAGAGCACTTCGTAAGCTTCACTAACTTCTTTAAACTTAGCCTCTGCCGCTTTGTTATTGGGATTCACGTCAGGGTGATATTTTCGCGCTAGCTTACGAAACGTGCGCTTAATCTCATCGGCACTTGCCGTTTTACTGACCCCCAAAATGGCGTAGTAATCTTTGAAGTCAGTTGCCGCCATACATAGCCTCCAGTCAGGTCTTTACTCATTTGCTCATTATTAAGATCACAATAGCAAAGCGATCGCCTTTACAAGGTTCGGTCTTGAGGTTCGGTTTGAAGTACTAAATTAAGAGATCTTTGTAACTATCAGCTCGCCTGCTCTAAATTATCAACGCGCCGATTCGTACTATGCAGCTCTAAAAACAACCGCTGGATGTTTTCCTGCATGGCTTCAAAGCGCTGGTCTGATCTCTGACGATCCGCTATAGCCTCTTGCCTTAGCACTTCAAATAGCTGATTGCTTTCGGCCATTTGCTGAATAAGCGCACGAAGCTCAACTTCATTGGTAGAAACAGCGCCTAAGAGCGTATCTATTTCGCTCGTGTTTATCGCTTGCTGCTGAGCTATCCGATCAAGCACAGCCTGAGTTTGCTGTAGCGCATTCTGGGTTTGCTGTAGCGCACTCTGGGTTTGCTGTAGCGATGCATTCATTTCGTTTTGCCGCTCAGCAGTTGCCAGCAATATTGCTTCTGCTCGATCTAATCGTTCGCTCATTGTGCTGCCTTATCAGTTGTAGTTCACAGGTAGTTCACAAGAAAAATGATAAGGCTTATTCTGCACTCTTGTCTCTAGCTCGGCCATACAGGTCAGTGAGGTACCTGAGCTGTTCGCAAATAGTAGGCGTCAGTATGGTTTCAGAATAGCGCCATGCCCAATTACCGTCCGCAAGACCAGGGGTGTTCATACGCGCTTCGCTGCCCAGACCGAGCAGATCTTGGAAAGGAATTACCGATTGGTTAGCGACCGACCCCATCGCTAGCCGGATCATTGCCCAGTGCACCGTATCAGGATTAAACGCCCCGACGTAGGCAGAGAGGCGATGCTTTTCGTGCTCTGAAGATTGGTTATACCAGCCCACGGTGGTGTCGTTGTCGTGGGTGCCGGTATAGATAACAAAATTGCGATCTACATTGAAGGGCAAATACGGATTCTTATCGTCGCCGCCAAAGGCAAACTGTAGGATTTTCATACCAGGGAAGTTGAAGCGATCACGCAAATCCTCAACATCTTGGTCGATCTCTCCCAAATCTTCCGCCAAAAACGGAAGCTGACCGAGTTCTTTTTCCACCGTTTCAAAAAAAGCATTCCCTGGCGCTTTTATCCATCTGCCATTGATAGCAGTTTCTTCACCTTCTGGAACCGCCCAAAAAGCAGCAAAGGCACGGAAATGATCGATCCGAATAATATCGACTTGCGCCAGCAGCACCCGCAGCCGCTGTAACCACCAGCTAAAGCCGTTGGCCTGCACAGTCTCCCAGTTGTAAATCGGATTACCCCAAAGCTGACCCGTTTCACTAAAGTAATCAGGCGGCACCCCAGCCATGAAAGCAGGCGCTAACGTCTCGGAATCGAGCATAAAATTTTCTGGCCGAGCCCAGACATCAGCGCTGTCATGCGCGACATAAATCGGCATATCACCCACGACATGAATTCCGCGAGCATTGGCATAGGCGCGAATCGCCGACCACTGACGATAAAACTCAAACTGCATATACTCATGGAAGAAAATCTCAGCGGCCAAATCCACTCTGGCGTGATCGAGCGCGGCAGGCTGACGTTGAGCGATGTCACGTTCCCACTGCGTCCAGGGCACTCCACCATTGGCGGACTTGAGAGCCATAAAGAGGCCATAGTCTTCTAACCAATCGCTGCACTCTGCTCGAAAGCGCTCAAAGTCGGCATGAGCTTCGTCATTGTCTGTCGCTTTAAATTGCTCAGCGGCTCGGCGCAATCGATCTAGCTTAAAGGTATACACCGACTCGTAATCTACGATATCTTCAGCAAAAGATGAGGTCAAAGCCAGATCATCTTCACTCAGTAAACCGTGGCCTTGAAGGATTTCTAAGCTGATTAACAGCGGATTACCGGCCATCGCTGAATAGGCCATGTAAGGCGAATTACCATGCCCAGTAGGGCCAAGCGGTAAAATCTGCCACAGCGTTTGCTGGCTGTCTTCTAAAAAGTCAACAAATCGGTAGGCTTGCTCTCCCAAATCCCCAATGCCAAAACGGCCCGGTAAAGAAGTGGGATGTAGCAAAATACCGCTGGATCGAGAAAAAGACATACTGCTTCAAGACTGGCTTTATGTTGGTCGATTAGACTCTATCACGGGCGGATGAGCCCTATACTCTGCTTTTTGGAAGAAGAATGAGAGAATGTCAAAACTTGAATAGATTTGATGCAGCTATGGCTTATCGAAACCCTGCGCCGACAGTTGATCTCATTATCGAGATGGTAGATCGCCCGCATCGACCGATTGTATTGATTGAGCGGTTAAATCTGCCCTATGGCTGGGCGCTGCCCGGTGGATTTGTCGATTATGGTGAGTCGGTAGAAGCCGCTGCTCGGCGAGAAGCTCAGGAAGAAACCCATTTGGCCGTGACGCTAATTGAGCAGTTTCAGGTGTATTCTGCACCGGAGCGCGATCATCGGCAGCATACGTTGAGCATTGTGTTTATTGCGATCGCAACGGGTGACGCGACAGCCCAAGACGATGCAAAGAGCCTAAAGGTATTTAATCCTTGGGAGGTACCGAGTAATTTGTGCTTTGATCACGACCAGATTTTGCAGGACTATTGGCGCTATCGGCACTATGGCCACAGACCGAGGCCATAAATTAAACGTACACTCATTAAAGCCTAAGGATTGCAGGGTAAGTTGGGGCTGACGTTAGTAATTTATTCGATGCTTTTTGTCTATGTCATCGCTTGATTTGGATGGGTTAAAAAAGGATTTGTTCGTTCATTTGCAGCGCGGTTCATCCGGCTTTGGTTTATCCGGATCTTCAGATAGCCGAGCTGAGCAAGAGGGTCGATATAAGCAGTTGAAAAATTTGCCAGAAGATAATTCGCTGAGCTTTTTGGCACATGGCGAAGCCAACGTCATTTTTCGGCTGAACCAGCGGCAAATTGTGCGGGTGGCCGTAAATACGCCCAATCAGCGATTTGGCGGAGACTTTAGCCTGCTAACTGGCTTTGAGCAGGCGATTCTAAACTATATCCAAGGCACGGGCATTGGCCATGAGCTACAGTTTGCACAGTTGCAGCCTGCGCCCGATTTTCCTTACACGTATTTAATTACCAACTATTTAGTCGGGGAACCGCTCAATTACAGCCGCGCTCATCTTCAGCAGTGCGCTGAGACACTGGCTCATCTGCATCGATTGCCGCTGTCGGCTGGGTATGAAGTGGCGAAACTATCGCCGCTGGTGCCAGTAATTGAGCAACCCTTAGAGCTGTTTTATCAAGAATCCAAGGCGTACGCTCAGCCCTATCTAGATTCAGCGGAGGCCGATCCAGCGATCGCGCAGATGATTCAAGCCCTGTTAGCGAAAGCGCGATCGCGTCTCCCCTTAGCTCATTTACTGACCGACTATCCTCACCGCTGCCTAGTGCACAGCGATCACACTTACGAAAACTGGGTAATTAACGATCAGCGAGCTTATTTAATTGACTGGGAATGGGCTGAAATTGGCTCTCCAGCCGGAGATTTGGGCCACTTTCTCTCGCCAGTGACGATTTGCTGCCGTCAGGGCTATGCGCTACCGCTTGAGGATCGGGCGTTCTTTTTGCAGCGCTATTACGAGGCGCTAGCAGATGAGCCGCTAGCTACGGCGATCAAGCATCACTTTGCTGCTTTTGGGCCGTTTCCAGCGGTGCGATCGCTCTGTTGGACGGCGGGCTATTGGGTCACAGCCCGCCGCTGGTATGCCGATGCCGACAATGACAGCTCGATGGAGCGCATCCGACGACTGCAAGAAAGTCATGCTCAGTTTAAATATCTATGTGAAGCGATCATAGCTTGGTTGGATGAGGGCGTGGCGGTATGAGCAAGGGATTGAATAAACAGAGATTGAGTGAACAGGTTAGACAAAATTGGCTTGAAAAAATTTGGGAAGATCAGACTTGGCGGGCTTATCTATTACTGTTACCGGCTTTGAGCTTGGTGGCGCTGTTGTTTGGCGGCGGGCTAATCTTGGCTTTTTTACAAAGCGTTGGGCTGTTGGGATTAGTCGGTGAGGGTACTTTTTCGCTAGCCGCCTACAGCGCAGCGTTAACCGGAGCAGAGTTTTGGCGATCGCTCTCCCTTAGCCTCTACATCGCCCTAGTCGCAACCGGCCTATCAACTCTTTTGAGCATGGGTCTAGCGCTGCTGTTGCAATCAGCGAGTCGGTTGGCCAGCTTTGCCTGTCAGCTAACGTTGCCAGTGCCGCATTTGGTGGGCATTGCCGGGATGCTACTGCTGATTTCTCCCAGTGGGCTGATATCGCGGCTGCTATATGCCTTAGGGTGGATCGAGTCGGATCAAGGCTTTCCGCTGTTGGTAAATGATGGCGCTAATTTGGGGGTGATTATTCTCTTTTTATGGAAAGAGATTCCGTTTATGACGCTGATTTTACTGGCGGTGCTGCGCGGCATTCGGCCTGAATATGCGCAGCAGGCAAGAGCGCTCGGAGCCAGCCGGTGGCAGTGCTTTTGGAATGTGACGCTGCCGCTCATGAAACCCGGCATTCTCTCGGCGAGCTTGATTGTGTTTGGCTATGTGTTTGGCGCGTTTGAGGTGCCGTTTTTACTCGGCTCTACCTATCCGCTGACGCTGCCGGTGCTGGTGTATCAGGCATTTACAAATGTTGATCTCAATCAAAGGACGAATGCGATCGCTCTCGGCCTTTTACTCTCACTGATTTCGATTGGACTGTGCGGCCTCTACTTACAGTTAGGGGCGAAAAAACGGCGATTCTTTTTGTCAGGAGGCCAATCATGACAAAAAATGCTTTGCTGGGTCTAATTATAGGCGTTTTGTTTTTGCCATTCTTGCCGCTGCTGATTTGGGCCTTTACCACCGGCTGGTATTTTCCGGCGCTGTGGCCGCAGCAGTGGACGTTGGAGCACTGGCAAGCGATTCTGTCGGCGACTTCAAAAGTAAGCGAAGGGTTTGTACAGAGTTTGGTGATTGCGCTGAGTGCAACCGTTCTGGCGCTGTTAATCGGTCTGCCTGCGGGTCGGGCTTTGGGGCTGATGCAGTTTCCGGGCAAGGCAATGATTAAGCTGTTTTTGCTGCTGCCGATTATCGTTTCGCCCCTGGCGACGCTGATGGGCATTCAGTTTGTGCTGATTCGGCTGGGCCTAGTTGGCACCATTATGGGCGTGGTGCTGGTGCATTTACTGCCGATGATTCCGTACATGACGCTGGTGCTCAGCAGCGTGTTTGCCAATTTTGATCCGGGCTATGAGGCGCAGGCGCGATCGCTCGGCGCATCCCCGCTTCAGGTTTTATGGAATGTCACCTTACCGATGATTTTACCGGGGGTTGTGGTCGGGACGCTGTTTGCCTTTTTAATTTCTTGGAATGAGTTTTTACTGACCTTTGTAGGTAGCTGTCTATTTTCTTTTTAGTGATGACTAAAACCCATAACATCAGAGGAATAAAGGCTTCAAGGCGATTAACGCCTTTTTGTTTATAGACGGCTGTAAACCCTGACAATAAAAGGTTTTAGGGATTTTTAGAGAT
>JBGTIK010000289.1:0-6207 GCA_041745715.1 Phormidesmis sp. | reverse complement strand
TAGCAGTTCAAATGAACTAAGTCATAAAAATTCTCAATTAAGGTTAACTATTGAGAACCATGCTAGAAAAAATGGCTGTGATTCTTATTGCTTCGTTTAAATACCCAATGTGCCAATTGGAAGTGCGGAATGTCGGATCTACCCACCCATGCTGGTATTTGCCAAGCTAGTCGTGTCGCGCGGCGGCAAAGAACTCTCACCCAAAACTGCTGATAACGTCCGCCGAGCCGTGCGAGAAGCCTTGGCCGGTCGGTTTGAAGTCGAGGATATGCTGAATGTAGAATTCAACTTAGACGCGGGCCTAGAGCAGGTCGAAATTGAGTTTTATGTCGATCCGGTATTTCATTTGCCCGCGCTGCTAATCGAAGCTGACAACCAGCCTGGTCTGTTCTACAAAGTGATGTACACCATTTGGCAGGAAGATTTGCTGGTGGTCAATGCTAACTTACTGGTATGGCGAGGCCGCACCCGGCTAATCCTATATTTGCTTGGCCCTAACGAAGGCGTGATTCCTGAATATTTGGGCCAAAAAATTGCGGAAGTTGTCAGATTCAGGCTGCTCGGGCGCTAATCACTCAAGCCGTGAGGGGACGCTTGGCGCTAGCATAGCTAATATGCTGACTACCGATATTTTGGGTGTGACCCACACTTATGAGTTGAGTGCTTTGCCCAGCGCATCAGCGGCTCAAGAACCATCTGCGCCACCGTCTGAGCAAAGCTCGACCCCAACGTTAGTTTTTATTCATGGCTGGCTTTTGAGCCGCGCTTATTGGCAGCCGTTAGTCTCTCAGCTCTCTACGCATTACCGCTGCTTGACGTACGATCTACGCGGCTTTGGGCGATCCGCTCAAGCCAGTCCATCTACTCACAACCCTTCATCTAGCGCCCAAACCACTCGGAATCTGCGAATTATTTCGCCGCCTGACCACTGCCCTAGCCTAATCGCTGAGCCCCTGAACGTACCGGCCTATAGTTTGGCGGCCTATGCTCAAGATTTAGGCGAATTGCTCGATCAACTTGGACTTGACAACGTTTGGCTGCTGGGCCATTCTTTGGGCGGCAGTATTGCGCTGTGGGCTGCATATTTGCTGCCTGAGCGGGTGAAAGGGGTGATTTGTGTGAATGCGGGCGGCGGCATTTACATTCCCAATGAGTTTGAAAAATTTCGCTCAGCCGGACAGCAAATGGTGAAGTTTCGGCCCGCTTGGCTGCCGCAGGTACCGCTATTGCCTCGGCTGTTTGCTCGGCTGATGGTGAATCAGCCCTTAGGGCTACGCTGGGGGAAGCAGCGAATTCAAGATTTCGTACAAGCTGACCAGCAGGCGGCTGAAGGCGCGTTGCTGGCTTCGACGATGCGTGAAGAGGTGCATTTACTACCTCGGCTAGTGGGCCTATTGAAGCAGCCTGTGCATTTTATTACGGCCAGTCAAGATCAAATTATGCCGCCTCGGTATGTGCGGTATTTGGCTAGCTTTCATCCGCGCTTTGAGCAGGAGAGCTTAGTGTCTGAGCTGTCAGATTGTGGTCATATGGCGATGTTAGAGCAGCCTGAAGCGGTCGCAGAAGTAGTGCGCTCGGTTTTAGCGCAGTCCGATTTGGGTTCAGCGGATGGAGTGTGATTGGGCTTACTTCAGATTGATTCGAGCTTAGCGAGGCTACTAGCATCTGGGTAAAGCTGGCTGAGGTCGGTAATGGCGAGTTTTGATTGGGCGCTGAGGGTGAGAGGCGATCGCCTACCTGCTTCAAACTGGGCGACGGCGGCGCAGGCAATCATGGCCGCATTGTCGGTGCAGTACTTCATCGGTGGAAAAATCACCTTGAGGCCGTTGGCGGATGCGGCGATCTGGAGCTGTTCGCGCAGTCGACTGTTGGCAGCTACCCCGCCGCCGACCACAATTGTTGTCAGATGGTGATCTTGAGTGCAGGCGATCGCTCGTTTTACTAAAGCGCGTACCACTGTTGCCTGAAAGCTAGCGGCAATATCAGCCACGGGCAGATCGCCTGCTGGTTTTAGCTTTTCTATCAGCCGCAGCACCGCTGTTTTGAGCCCGCTAAAGCTGGCATCGTAAGGATGAAAGCCACCTTCGGGCAGTGAAATTTTGCCCTCTGGCAGTGCAAAAGCTTTGGGGTTACCGGCCTGAGCGATTTTATCAATAATGGGGCCTCCTGGATAGCCTAAGTCCAGCAGTCTCGCAACTTTATCAAACGCCTCACCGGCTGCATCGTCGCGGGTTTTGCCCCAAATGATGTAGTCGCTGGCACCGCGCACCTGAATAAAGCTGGTGTGCCCGCCGGAAACGAGCATGCATAAAAAAGGCGGCTCCAGCGAGGGTTCGTCTATATAAGAGGCGTAGATGTGGCCTTCTAAATGGTGAATGCCTAAAAAGGGTTTGCTATGCACCATTGCCAAGGTTTTGGCGGCAGTTAGGCCCACCATCAGCGCCCCCACTAGGCCCGGCGCGCAGGTAGCCGCTACCGCATCGATCTCTTGCCAACCTATGTTTGCGGTGCCAAGGGCTTGGGCGATTGCCTCTCCTACCGCGCTCACATGCTCTCTGGAGGCTACTTCTGGAACAACACCGCCATAGCGTTGGTGGGTTTTGATTTGGGAAGTGACGATGCTGGCGAGGACGGTGCGGCCTTGGGCGATCGCTACGGCGGTTTCATCGCAGCTCGTCTCAATTGCAAGGACAGTAGAAGGCATAGGGAATGTTTTTGGGTAAGTGTGTCGGGATGTAACGCCTGTTCTAGCTTTCTTTACGGTGCTTCCAACCGGGGGGTATGATTACCTGAAAGCTGGGCTGTGATTGCAGATTTTTGTTGATAAAACTTAATTGATGCAGCGACAAGTTCACGTTTTTCTGTAATGAGAGGAAACCAATTTATGAGACGGTTGTTTGCTCTGGCTTTAGTTCTGTGCATTTCTTTCGGTTTTGCCGCTCCGGCGACCGCAGGTCTTGCAGGTGACGATGTATCCGGTTTGGTGCCTTGTGCCGAATCAGCCGCTTTCCAAAAGCGCGCTGCGGCCCAAACGACGGATGCAGGAAAAGCCCGATATGAATTTTACGGCAACACTAGCCTTCTGTGTGGCCCCGAAGGACTGCCTCACCTCGTCGTTGACGGTGATTTGTCCCATGCTGGCGAATTTTTGATTCCGAGCGTGTTGTTTTTACTGATTGCGGGTTGGATTGGCTGGGCCGGTCGTTCTTACGTAATTGCGGTACGCAGTGATAAGTCTCCTGAAAACAAAGAGATTATCATTGATGTGCCTCTGGCTATCAAGTGCTCCTTGGGTGCGGCGGCTTGGCCTCTGCTGGCCTTCAAAGAGATCACGTCAGGTGAGATGTTTGCGAAAGAAGAAGAGATTACAGTCTCTCCTCGCTAGCCGAGATTAGCCGCCTTTGGGATGATGCATCTGTAGGTTGCCTTAATTTAGGGTAATAAAAAGGTCATTAAAGCAGGGCGGCTGAGTCCGGCAATTGTTTACCTCAAAACTCCAAAGGAGGAGTGCTATGAGCAGTAATTTTTTGAAATATCTTTCAACGGCTCCGGTGATTGCCACCGTTTGGATGGTGATTACAGCCGGTATTTTGATTGAGTTCAATCGGTTTTTCCCTGATTTGTTGCTACATCCGTAGCAGGCTGTTGAACTAAAACCGGTTGTTTCAAAGCTTGGTTCAAATTAGTTCAAAGCTTATAAATTTGGCACGTCAGTGTTCGGTGTGCCTTTGCTGGCCTAGCCGTTTGGGCCACTGCCTTTAAGACTGTGTTAAGTAAGTTTGGAGAACCCATCATAATAGATATGCCTACATCATCGAATTTTGTTAAGCCCTATGCAGGCGATCCGCAAATTGGCAACCTTGAGACGCCGTTGAATTCTTCGGGCCTTTCTAAGGCTTTTTTGAGTAATTTGCCTGCTTATCGTCAGGGCCTTTCTGCCCAGCGTCGCGGTTTGGAAGTGGGCATGGCTCACGGCTTTTTGCTCTACGGCCCGTTTGCGTTGCTCGGCCCACTCAGAGATACTGATGTGCCAGCGATCGCAGGTCTGATCTCTGCTGTTGGCCTAGTGCTGATTTTGACTGTTTGTCTGTCGCTGTACAGCGGTGCTAATGTTGGTCCAGAAGTTGCCCGCAATACCTTGCCGTACACACCACCTAAAACGCTCACCACCGATGAAGATTGGAGTGAGTTTGCAGGTGGTTTCTTTGTTGGCGGCGTTGGTGGCGTGATTGTTGCATACTTTTTGACCGCTAATTTGCCCTTACTTTCTAGTTTGGTTGTTGGCGCTCATTAAGCTGCTTAATAGCAGGAGCATTAGGAGCCTCAGCAGTAGAGTTCGCAGACGCTATTGTACAGGGCTACCAAAAAAATCCTTTTCTAGTTGTTTAGCTAGGAGAGGATTTTTTAATGAGACGAGGTTTGCGCTTGCATATCGCTGTGGGGGCTACAGTTATCGCTGGTAAAGAGATTTAGAATAGAATCGTTTACGGCATTAACCCTCAGCGCCCTCAATAAAGATTGGTATGAATATTGGTGTTCCCAAAGAGATTAAGGATCAGGAATTTCGGGTGGGGCTGAGTCCTGCTAGCGTGAAAGAGCTGTGCGATCGCCATCATTCTGTAGTGGTAGAAACTCAAGCCGGGGCCGGGGCGGGCTTTAGCGATAAGGATTATGTGCAGGTGGGGGCAGCGATCGCGCCTGATGCCTCTTTGCCCTGGCAGCAAGATATGGTGGTCAAAGTCAAAGAGCCTTTATCGGCTGAATATGGCTATCTGCAATCTGATCAGCTGTTGTTTACTTATTTGCACTTGGCGGCGGGTAGAGAACTCACCGAAAAGCTAATTGGGAGTGGGGTGAGTGCGATCGCCTACGAAAGCGTTGAGAAAAATGGCACCCTGCCCCTACTGATGCCGATGAGCGTGATTGCCGGACGGCTGTCGGTGCAGTTTGGGGCACGTTTTTTAGAAAAGCAGCAGGGCGGACGCGGGGTGCTGTTGGGCGGAATGCCGGGTGTTGCTGCCGGCAAAGTCGCGATTATTGGCGGCGGCGTGGTTGGCACCGAAGCGGCCAAAATGGCGATTGGCTTAGGCGCACAGGTGACTATCATTGACATTAGTGTAGAGCGGCTGAGCTATTTAGAAACGTTGTTCGGTTCGCGTGTGAGCTTGCTGTACAGCAATACGCCTAACATTGCAGCATCGGTCACCGACGCCGATTTGGTGATTGGTTCGGTGCTGGTGCCCAACCGCAAAGCCCCGACGCTAGTGACTCGCAGCATGGTCGAAACTATGCGCCCCGGCTCCGTAATTGTCGATGTCGCCGTCGATCAAGGTGGCTGCATTGAAACGCTGCGAGTGACTTCTCACAGTGAGCCGGTGTATACCGAGTTGGGCGTTGTTCATTACGGGGTGCCTAATATGCCCGGAGCCGTGCCTTGGACAGCGACTCAATCGCTCAACAACAGCACCTTGCCCTATGTATTGCAGCTAGCTGAGCATGGCCTCGACGCGCTCAAGCAAGATTCGGTGACCGGCATTGGCTTGGCTTCAGCGCTCAATGTCCACGACCATCGGCTCGTGCATCCGGCAGTGCGCAAAGTGTTTCCTGATTTGGCTAGCTAACTTTTGAAGACCTTACGCTTGTGATCTGTACGGCATATGATGAGTGCATCAGTGTCGTTCAGTGTCAGTACTTTAGAGGGAGGGTGAGCTAGCCAAGATGCAAAAAGTCAAGTATTTAGATACGCGCAGCTTGCCTGCTTATCCTTTTTCGGACGCCGCTCGATATGTACGAATTCCGGTAAATACCTTGCGTACTTGGGTAAGAGGACGGCACTACCAGACAGAACAAGCTGCGCGATTTTCGGAGCCATTAATTGAGCTGACTGGCGTAGGGGCAAAAGAGCTATCGTTTACCAATTTAGTGGAGGCTCATGTACTCAGAGCGATTCGCGTAGAGCACAATGTACCGCTTGAGCAAATCAGGATTGCTTTGAGCTTTATTCAGGCGGAGCTAGGTCTAGCTCATCCATTAATCCAAAAGAATCTTTTAAAGACGGATGGCAAGTCTATTAGACCTGTTGGGAAATAAAGGGTAGTATAAAGCAACTATATCTAAGACCAGCGATGCTAAATTTAGAGCGGATACTCGCCAGTGATCGACTAATGAGAGCGATGACAGGACTGAACCTCAAAGCATTTAAGGCCC
>JBGTIK010000288.1:0-1800 GCA_041745715.1 Phormidesmis sp. | reverse complement strand
CGAGAGTTCGGCCTGAGCCTGATTGACGCCAATGGTCTGTAAATCACCGTCGAGCTGAGCAAGCAGCCCGCCGCGACTGACGCTATCACCCACCTCGACCGTTAAAGCGACGACTTCACCGGATACTTGCGATCGCAAAGCTACCTGCTGCGTGGGGCGAGTGGTTCCTGTGTAAGTCAACGCGCCTGCTAGAGAACCGGCTTGAGCCGTTGCTGTTTTGACCGCCACTGGCCCATCAGAGCGTTCAGATCTGTCACCTCGCCCTGTCTGAGCTTCACTCGGTGGAAAAAGGGGCGATACCAGTCCACAGCCTGCGGTCATTATCAGCGGCAGCACTAGCCCACAAAAGGCAAGTTGTTTACCATGCCGGGTATATTTGATAGTCTGCACTCGAAAACCATCACTGGATCGGAAATAAACCAAAGCTTGCGATCCTCAATAGCTTTCAACCTTTAAGAAAGCATAGATACCTGATTGATTTTGTCGTTCTCAAGACAGATTTACAAAATGGATTTTGTCAGAATCGCTGTCTTGTTTGATCAGAATTCATGGGCGTCGATGAAGATTTAGACAACTTCTAACGCGGCGACAATACCAAAGATAATAAACAAAACGCCGCCCATGCTCACCAGTAGGCGCTCTGACAAACGACCAACCAACAGTTTGCCGCAGATAACCGCGATCGCCGCGCAAATCGCATGACCCAAAGTAGCGCCTATCACTACACCTACCGGATGATTGGCCGCCGCTAGGGTAATCGTCGCTATTTGGGTGCGATCGCCCCACTCCCCTACAAAAGTCAGCGTAAATGCCTCAATCACCACCGCTCTGACTGACCAAGCCACAATCCCTTGTTCTTTTTGCTCGACGGCCTTTTGGGCATCCGCCTGTTCATCGGCTAAGCCGTGACCGCCTAGTTTCAGCGCATCGTACAGTAGCTTCAGGCCAAAGCCAATAAACAGCGCTGCCGCGATGCCTTTGACGTACTGCTGCGGAAAAATCGCCGCGACTTGGCCAATCAGCACCGATAAAACGGTCATTGTAAATAGTGCTGCCGTCGAACCTACAAAGACCCAGCGCCGAGGGTGACGCATTGCCAAAATGGCGGCGATAAAAAAAGTTTTATCGCCTAGCTCTGATAGCGTAATTAGCAGCAACCCGGCGGTAAAACCCGTCAATAAGCCCATCGTCCCTTTTTGCCATAGCATCAACCGAAGCCATCACTGAAACCATCACCAGAAGGCTAAGACCGGAGCGGGCCACGACGGCTATCGATCATCAGCGATCGCATCTGTGATCGCACGGCATTGATATAGCCCTCATCTTGCAGCCTACTTTCTGGCAAATCACCTGCCTGCACCGCCGCCATCACCAAATCTCGCGGGCGAACTCGGCCAGCCGTATAGTCTTGTTCTAACTGCAAGTGCCCCGGAACGCCCTGCTCTATAAATGCGCCCTCATAGGCCATGTTGACCAGCTGAAAAGGATTTGGCTGAAACTGACTGGCCGCTAAAGCCGGGGCGATCGCAGCATGCATAGCCGAAAGCATCAGCGCACTTCCCCACGGGAAAGCAAAGCTGAGCGCAGACAATAACCCAACCGCTAAACGCTTCATCATTCAACTCCTGAGATGATCTAGCAAAGATCAATTCTATCTTTTTAGGACAGATATTTCAAAAAGGAAATGGCTCGTAAGCGTAGCCAGCTACTTTTTAATTGAGTCTTTAATTGAGTCTTCAATGAGAGCCGACTGCATCCAAACGCCGCGCGAGTCGTAGTAGCGGATCAGGCGCGATCGCC
>JBGTIK010000287.1:0-2823 GCA_041745715.1 Phormidesmis sp. | reverse complement strand
ATTCGCTTTTTGGGCGATTTGTCGGAGCTATCTCCTTCTTTACAAAGAGAGATTGATAGAGCCATGCAAGAAACCGCTCACAATACGGCGATTGAGTTTAATGTGGCGATGAATTACGGGAGCCGTAGTGAGATTGTGTATGCCTGTCAGCAGGTGGCCAAAAAGGTAGAACAAGGCGATCTGTCAGCCGATGCAATTAGCGAAGAGATGATTAGTCAGCATCTATACACTGCCGGGCGCGATCCGGATTTGTTGATTCGTACCAGCGGTGAGCAGCGGCTGAGTAATTTCTTGCTGTGGCAGCTTGCCTATACCGAAATGTATTTTACCGATGCCCTCTGGCCAGATTTTGACCGAGGTGAGTTTCATCTGGCTTTGCAGGTGTTTCAGGGGCGCGATCACCGCTTCGGCAATGCCAAAGACGCCGTGATCATAGCCGAGCCAGCCGCCGAACAACCTATTGCCGTCCAAGCAGCGGCCCTGATTGCCTAAAAAATTACATCGGCGCGTTTGGAAGCCCCAAGATAACTCTAAATAAACAATCTACAGCGTGATTGCAGCCTCATGGACTTCTTTTTCTAAGGCCTCTAGGGCATCTGCTGTCGGATTCACGGCGTTATAAATCGCTGAATAATCGGCTTCTGCGAGTCCTTGCGCGATCGCTTTATTCGCCATGTAGCTTACCCCTTCTGCCACCGTGGCATCGATCCCTTGATTGCGCGCGGCCTGCACAAATAGGTTCATATCTTTGAGCAAATGCTTGGTGGGAAAATTAGGCGCGGTAAAATCGCGATCGCACATTCGCGTCAGCTTCTTATCAAACGTCGGCGCGTACAGCGCACTGGCCCGCAAAATAGCCATAAATTTCTCGATATCTAAGCCCTCTCGCTGAGCCAATCCTAAGCTCATAGAAAACGCAGCCGTGAGTGTGCCAATCAGCTGATTCATCGCTAGCTTAGTCGCCGCCGCAGTGCCCACTGGCCCCATCAGTTCGGGCTTAGGGCCAAAGCATTTGAGTAAAGGAAGCCAGCGGCTGTACTGTGCGGGCGTAGCGCCTACCATCAAAATCAGCTCACCAGCTTGCACCTGCGGAATGCTACCCAGCACCGGAGATTCTAAATATTCGCCGCCTACTGCCTGAACTTTTTGATGGAGTTCGCGGCTTTCATCGGGGGCAATCGTGCCCATTTGCAGCAGGGTGCGACCGGCGAGTGCGGTCGGCTGGGCAAAGATCGCGGATTGAATGGCGGCAGCGTCGCTGAGCATGGTGAGGGTGATATCGCTAGCAGCTAAAACGGCGCTGGCGGCGGTGACGGTTTTGATGCCTGCGGTTTGTAGGGGCAATAGCTTTGAAGCAGTGCGGTTCCAGGCGGTGACCGCAAAGCCTGATTTTTGTAGCTGCAAGGCCATGGGTGCGCCCATCAACCCTGTGCCTAAAATGCCTACTCGCATGTGCTAATGCTCCGTAAAATCGACTGCAAAATCTACTTCTCCATCATAAATTTCTCTGAGCGCGATCGCTTAACCAAGTTGCAAAATAACCAAGTCGCAAAATCGGTCATCAAATTGGCTGTCACTAAATTAGTCGTCTGAGGGCCGTTCAAGCCATAGCAATAGAAAAAAGGTAAAGAAGTGATGATCACCACATTGAGAAATGATTAAAAACTTCGGGTGATTTAATCGTCTTTTAGAATCATCTTTTATGCTGGTTTCAAGCCGTAGATGGCAGCGGTGTCAAAGTGTGAGATTGCTTTTTAATTAAGCGGCTGAGGCCCATAGATCTAAAAAACATCTAAGGAATTATTTAAAAAGGTCATGACAAAAAAGAAAGAAGCCGTTTCAACTGCGACATTAGATAAAAATGGAGCAGTGCTTGATGTAAAAGCAGAAAATCTGCTGTCCGCTCAGCCATCTGAAGAGCCATCTAAAAAGAAAGTCAAAGCTAAGTCAAAGGAAAAGGTAGATGCGAAAACAAAAGTAGCAAAGACAAAAGCGAAGGCGACAACCCAGGATAAAAAGAACTTTAAAGCCGAAAATAAAGCCGGGAAAAAAGCCGAAAAGAAAGCCGAAAAGAAAGCCGGAAAAGGAGGCAATAAGCCAAAAGCTGAGTCAAGTAAAAAACTGAAAGATATCAGCAAAAATCTATATGAAAAAGAGCTGAGACGCTTACATATAGAGCTAGTGAAGCTGCAATACTGGGTGAAAGAAAAGAATCTGAAAGTAGCTGTGCTGTTTGAAGGCCGAGATGCAGCGGGCAAGGGCGGTTCAATTAAGCGAATTTCGGAGTGTTTGAATCCGCGAATTTGCAAGGTAGTGGCGCTAGGGACACCGACTGAGAAAGAGAAAAGCCAGTGGTACTTTCAGCGCTATACGGCTGAGCTGCCTTCGGCGGGAGAGATTGTGTTGTTTGACCGCAGCTGGTACAACCGGGCGGGTGTGGAACGAGTGATGGGCTTTTGTACGCATCAGGAATATGTGGAGTTTTTGCGCTCTTGCCCGGAGTATGAGCATATGCTTCAGCGGGCTGGGATTGTTTTGGTGAAGTATTGGTTTTCGGTGAGTGATGAGGTGCAAGAGACCCGGTTTCGCGATCGCCTCAGCGATCCGACCAAGCGTTGGAAGCTGAGCCCAATGGATTTGGAAGCTAGAGCTAAGTGGGTGGAATATTCTAAGGCGAAAGATGATATGTTTGCGGCGACCGATACGACGCGATCGCCCTGGCACGTAGTAGAAGCCGATCACAAGCGACGAGCCCGCTTAAACTGCATTAGCCATCTGCTGAGCCAGATTGAGTACAGTGATTTGACCCCACCGCCAGTCACA
>JBGTIK010000286.1:0-2519 GCA_041745715.1 Phormidesmis sp. | reverse complement strand
AGGATGGGCATAACTCCTTTCATGTAAAGCTTTCAGAGCTTAGAGTAAGCCTTGCAGACCCGAAGTATCCTGGCTTTTTTCATGCCTTTGCAGCAACAAAGCCCAGACATTAACGAAATAATCGGCACTTTGGGCCATCTCATAGGCAGATACTTGCATCTTTCGACATGTCAGTAAATCGATAAAATTGTTGCTAACAGGGAGTTTCAGCCATCCTTACCTTTAGGGCACTACCTAAACAGGAACTGGCAGATGCGGCAGCAGCAGCGATCTCCTAGAATGTACCTGGAGAAAATCTGGTCACAAAAGCCACATTCATCAAAACAAGCTTTCCAAGGCTTGCTCTTTTTGAGGAGTGGGTCGCGAGTAGTAAGATAGCCGAGTTGTCTAATCCTCCTTTGCAGCATGATAAAGACTGACGTGGTGGTTATCGGTAGCGGCATAGGTGGCCTTTGCTGCGCGGCGCTGCTTGCTCACTATGGGTTAAAAGTGATTGTCTGTGAAAGCCATACGCTTTTGGGTGGGGCTGCTCACGGCTTTGAGCGGGACGGACACCGGTTCGATTCTGGCCCTTCCTTGTATTCTGGCTTGTCCTATAGCCCCTCGCCTAATCCGCTGCGTCAGGTGCTCGATGTTATTGGCGAGGATGTGGCCTGGGCTAACTACAATACTTGGGGCTGTCGCTTGCCTGAAGGTGATTTTGATACGGCAGTGGGCGCTGATCAGTTTTGTGAGGTTTTGCAAAGGCTGCGGGGTGACAGCGCTGTTGCCGAATGGCGTGAACTTCAGCGCCTGATGAAGCCGCTGGCGAGTGCCGCCGTCTCTTTGCCTACTGCCGCCATTCGCTTTGACTGGGGCGCACTGCTTACAGCTGGCTCCTTTGCTCCGCAACTGCTCAAGCACGTTGCTCACACTCCTAAGCTCACTGGCCCTTTTAGCCGCATCATGGACGGCGTAATCACCGATCCGTTTAGCCGCAACTGGCTAAACATGCTTTGCTTCTTGCTTTCTGGTCTGCCAGCTAGCGGCACTAGCACTGCTGAAGTGGCCTTTATGTTTGCTGATTGGTATCGCCCCGGGGTTCAGCTCGACTATCCAATGGGTGGTTCAGCGGCTTTGGTGAGCGCGATCATTCGCAGCATTACCAAAAACAATGGCCAAATCATAACCGGTGCCCACATCAGTCAAATCAACATTCAAAACAATCGAGCAACTGGGGTACGGCTGCGCAACGGCGGCACCATCACAGCCACTCAGGCGGTGGTTTCCAATGCGTCGATATGGGATACGCTTGCGCTGATTCCGGCGGGAGCGCTGCCACCTAAGTTTGGTCAAAAGCGGCAGGCCACTCCTCAGTGCGACAGCTTTATGCACCTGCACTTAGGCATAGAAGCGCAAGGCTTACCGCCCGACCTAGCCTGCCATTACATTGTGGTCAATGACTGGGAAAAAGGCATCAGCGCCCCCCAAAATCTGATTTTAGTGTCTATTCCATCGGTGTTGGATCCGTCGCTAGCGCCGCCGGGTAAGCATACTCTGCATGTTTACACCCCAGGAAATGAGCCTTATGCACAATGGCAGGGAATGACCAGGCAGAGTGCGGCCTACGCTGCGCAAAAGCAGACTCGTTCAGCAGTGATGTGGCAGGCGCTAGAGCGCATCATTCCCGATATTCGGCAGCGCACGACCTTGGCGCTTACAGGCACACCGCTCACCCATGAGCGCTATTTGCGGCGCGATCAGGGCACTTACGGCCCGGCAATTGAGGCGGGCAAAGCCTTGTTCCCGGGGCCAAAAACACCGATTAAAGGGCTGCTGTGCTGCGGTGATTCTGTCTTTCCTGGGATTGGTCTACCGGCGGTGGCGGCTAGCGGCATGATGGCGGCGCACAGCCTTGTCTCTGTGGGTCAGCAGCGGCAGATGTTGAAAACTCTCATCGGCTAGCTGATGGCTTGCGGTGCAATTGAGCGATGATCGCTGCGGTCATTCCTACCTTTAGCAGTTCAATTAGATGGCTCTAGTCGAACATTTCTGTAAGGAGAGCACCAAAAAGTGTGGGAAATGTTGAAAACTCGTCGATGAGTACAGACAATTTTGTAAGGGTTTCCATCCTGAGTTTTGGCTTTAGCTATAGATTGCGATCTCAGATCCTATAATTGGGAAGGTGTCCTCTTGGGTGGCACCTGAACGGGTTTCTGGGCTTTCCCACACTTTTTGGTGCTCTCCTATGTGAGCTGTCAATTCGAGAGCAGTTACTGCCGACGATTCCTGTAGACGAGGTTTGGGGAATCGGCAGACGCTGGGCCGCAAACCTCAGCGCTCTGGGTATTACTACGGCTGCTGCTCTACGAGACGCGGAGCCAAAGGCTATACGGCAAGTGCTAAACCCCACATTCCGCACTTCCAACTGGCACATTCGATATTTAAACGAAGCAATAGGGATCACAGCCATTTTATGTAGCAATATTCTCAATAAACAACCTTAGTTGAGAATTCATGTAATTTAGTTTATTTGAACT
>JBGTIK010000285.1:0-7108 GCA_041745715.1 Phormidesmis sp. | reverse complement strand
AGAGGGCCTTAAATGCTTTGAGGTTCAGTCCTGTCATCGCTCTCATTAGTCGATCACTGGCGAGTATCCGCTCTAAATTTAGCATCGCTGGTCTTAGATATAGTTGCTTTATACTACCCTTTATTTCCCAACAGGTCTAATGTTACGCTCATTCTTGTAGGCGTTGCGGATTCTGTCGATGAGTTGATTGTTGGACATGCTTCTATTGAAAGGGCTCTGGTGCAAGTTCAGATGCCAAGAATGTCCAAAGAGGAGTTGCATGAAGTCCTAGATAAAAGACTTGAATTAATTGATATGGAGATAGAGCTAAGAGTTAGGGAAAAGATCGCATTGTTATCTCAGGGACTCCCAAGCTTTACCCATTTGCTGGCATTAAGTGCTTCGCAAAGGTCGATTGAGAGGAATTCTACCTGTATAGAGGAATTGGACTTACAGGTTGCAATTGAGAAAGCCGTCGAGAAGGCTTATCAAAGTATTATCAGTTCTTATCACCTAGGCTACCTCTAGTACTAGAGAAGATGCTATTTTTATTCAGGTTTTATTAGCCTGTGCCTTATCTCAGAAAGATGAATTAGGATTTTTCTTGGCTCGAAATGTTGAAAATCCGATGTCATTTATTAGGGGAAGATCATATAAGACTAATGGATTCTCAAGACATTTGCATAGCTTTTGTGAAGAAAAAAAAGGTCCTGTACTGCAAAAGAGAGGTTCCCCCAGAAACTTTAGATTTCGATTCATTAATCCCATGATGCAGCCATATGTAATTATGCATGGGCTGGCTAATAAGTTGATTGATAGCAATGACTTGATGAGTTTGTCTGGTAGTACGTAGTCATCTATATAAACTCTTTTGGGGTAGTAGGGAGCGTGGGTTGAAATCCCGCTACCCCGATCAGGAAAACATCTGTGTATCAAGGCCCATAAGCGCTGGCGGCGGTCAGTGTTTGTTTGTATGGCGGGGCATTGAGGAGCAGCTGCTATGACCAGAGGAAAGCCTGATAGCAAGCTGCTAAGCTTTACCGTGCTTTATCGATAGATTTGTGGCGCAGCCCACTAGGCATAACCTCCTGTGGCACAATGGTTGAACCCTTCAATTAATTGATTTAAGCCTGTGAGTACTGCCATGACTGCCCGCCGATCCGTTTTTCCATTCACTGCGGTGATCGGCCAAGAAGATATGAAGCTAGCGCTGATCTTGAATGTGATTGATCCCAAGATCGGTGGGGTGATGATTATGGGCGATCGCGGCACTGGCAAATCCACCACCATCCGCGCCCTTGCTGACTTACTGCCAGAAATTGAAGTCACCGAAGGCGATCCGTTTAACCGGGAGCCCAATAATCCAGATGTTCTGGCCGAGCGCGAAGGTCAAGAGATTAAAGTGGCGGCGAAAAAAGTGCCGATGGTCGATCTGCCTTTGGGCGCGACTGAAGATCGCGTGTGCGGCACCATTGATATTGAAAAAGCCTTATCTGAGGGCGTCAAGGCGTTTGAGCCCGGTCTACTAGCCAAAGCCAATCGGGGTCTGCTTTACGTCGATGAGGTTAACCTACTAGACGATCACCTCGTTGATGTGTTGCTCGATTCGGCGGCTTCTGGGTGGAATACCGTAGAGCGTGAAGGCATTTCCATTCGTCACCCGGCTCAGTTTGTGCTGATTGGCTCCGGTAACCCCGAAGAAGGCGAACTGCGCCCTCAGCTACTAGATAGATTTGGCATGCATGCTGAAATTCGCACCGTGCGCGATCCTGAACTGCGGGTGCAAATTGTGGAGCAGCGGACTGAATTTGACAGCAATCCGGATGCTTTTGTCGCCAAATGTCAAGCTGAGCAAACGGCGCTTCAGCAAAAGATTATTGAGGCGCAAAATCGTTTGGGCGATGTCACCTTAGAGCATGAGTATCGGGTGAAAATTTCTGAGGTTTGCTCTGAGCTAGATGTTGATGGGCTGCGTGGTGATATTGTGACGAACCGAGCGGCGAAGGCACTTGCGGCCTACGAAGGACGCACCGAAGTGACCCTGCAAGATGTGCAGCGAGTGATTGCCTTATGCTTGCGTCATCGTCTGCGCAAAGATCCGCTGGAATCGATAGATTCGGGCTTTAAGGTAGAGAAAACCTTTAGCAAAACCTTTGGGGTAGCGGAGCCTGCGGCGAATGGTCGGCAGATGGCAGGGGCGAGATAGGGGTTCGCGTGAGACTAGGTTTTTTTAGATAGGCGTCTGAGCGAGATCAGCCATTTTTGAAATGGATAAATTTTTGAGATGGATAAATTACTGTGGTGACCAAACGCATTCTGGGCCTCGATCCTGGATTAGCGATTTTAGGATTTGGGGTGATTGAATATGACCCGGCTGAGCGCTGTGCCAATTCGCCTCATATTCAAACGATAGATTATGGGGTGGTGCAGACGCCCGCTCGCACAGATACGGGGCAGCGGCTGTGCACTATCTATGACGATTTGCACAGTGTGATTGATCAGTACAAGCCGGATTTAGTCTCGATTGAGAAGCTGTTTTTTTATCGGATGGGCAATACCATTTTGGTCGCTCAGGCGCGCGGGGTAGTGATGCTGGTGTTGGCTCAGCACAATTTACCTTTTGTGGAGTTCACGCCTGCGCAGATTAAGCAGTCGATTACAGGTCATGGCAATGCTGATAAAGTGGAAGTGCAAGATGCCATTGCCCGCGAACTTAAGCTAGAGAGCATTCCTAAGCCAGATGATGCCGCTGATGGTTTGGCCGTAGCGCTGACAGCCTGGTTTCGGATGGAGTAATGTCTGCGGTAAAGGTTTAAAGCTATGCACCCGCCAGAATTTGCCACGCCATTGGCTAGAGCCCAAGTAGCGCAGCTTATGCAGCCTGCGCTGATTCGGGTAATTGACAATATTCGTAAGCAGCTAGACGTGAGCGATTGGCAGGGCAGCTATGAGGAAGAGTTAATTTGGCCGGTGGGCACAACCGCCGAACAGCAACAAGCCTATGCGACCTTGCAAAAGCAGCTTCACGGCGTGCCCCCGGAAGAGCATGATCGAGTCGCCGCTTTGATGTCGCAACTGCCTCAGTCTTCGCCGCTTTATCGGTTGAAATTATCGCCTACAAAATCGAGTAAGCCAGCCGCTGAGCCAGCGGTTGAGAAAGTCGTAGACATTTGGGCGCTGTGCTATCAGGTTTGTGCGATTTCATATGATCATGGAGAAGTCAATAACTCACCGATTGAGGCGGACGATAGCTTGTTAGATGAGCAAGGCGATGTAGATTGGCAGCGGCTCGATGACAAGACTAAGCTGCTGCTGGAGAATATTTTTCAGGAGCTGCCATGAGGCACAGACTTGCCAGAATTTTCTACACTTCTCCCCAGCCAGGATGAAGCCGCTTCATAATTGGGTTATAGAGCTTGAAGTAAGCAATCGATCCGATCTGGCGGCGCAGAGATTTTTGTGGGGTATCGGCTCCCATGCAGCGCTGACACACCGGATGGGTGACCTGAAATTTGTCGAAGCCTGCGCGCAGACCACAAGCCGGAGATTGACGATCTAAAATGTCGCTGAGCGTAGCGTGGTTGAGGTTGCCTAAAGGAATTTGGCCGTCGTAGTCTTTGCAGCAGGGGACGACGGTGCCATCGTACAAAATGCCTGCCTGATCGGTGGTGCCATTGCAATAGCCAAAGCTGGCCGGAATCACAGTCGGGCTCTCGACATTGCCCCAGCTATCGAGCGGGAAAGTTTCTAGGGCGAGTTTGGGGGTGAGTTCTATGACCTGCCAGCGGCCTAGTTTGTGCCTAGCAAGCTTCTGTTGTAATTCTGTTGTAATCTGCTGGTGAGGATCGTCAAAGAGACGTTGGCACCACTCGCTGAGCTGTTGCTGCATTTGTTGTTTGCCTTCAACAACATGCATGGTTTTGTGCGGCACGAGAAAAGGGTGTGGAGCAGTATCTAAAAATTTGATGTGTATCCGAGTGGGCGAACGCCTATCGTCCAAGTTGGCCTTTACGTATTCGGTAATGCCGTTGAAGTATTGTTCTGGCTGAAGATTGGGCGGTGCGCCGCGAATGATGAACGTCTCTGGATCGGGCGTTTGCAGTGAAATGGTGACTTTGGGAATGCCGGAGGAAATGAGTTTGGCGATATGATCGGGACGGATATGGAAGGTGCTGCCGTTGGTGGTGAGGTGAAGGTTGAGATGGCGTTGGTTGGCAAGCGCGATCGCTTCAAAAATGTGCGGATAGATCAGCGGTTCACCCATCAGATGAAACGCCACAATTTTCGCTAGCCGCTGCTCAGCGATTTCATCTAACGCTTTTTCCAATAACGCCAGCGACATATGCCCCCGCTTGCGCTGCATAATCCCATCCGGGCAAAACTCACACTTAAAGTTACATACATTCGTGACTTCTAGATGAATGCGCTCTAGCCGGTGGCCCTGCGAAGATGATAGCTGCGAAGATGACAGATGCGAAGATGACAACAAAGATTGAGACCTTTTGCAATACAACTTCCTCACTCTATCAAGCGCGTCTTAAAAGCGTCTGAGTAAGAGCGCCTTCAGATTGTTAGGATCTCTGCGGGCCCTTACCCGCAAACCTTTCTATTAGGGCTGCTCTTGACTGCTCGCGATCATCAAAATGAATTTTTTCAGTCCCTAAAATCTGATAGTCTTCGTGGCCTTTTCCGGCAATCACGATGCCGTCTCCTGGCTGCGCTTGCAGAATCGCGCTGCGAATGGCTTGAGCGCGATCGCACACCACCTGCTCTGTATCTAGCGGCCCATCAATCCCGGCCACCACATCTTTCAATATTTGCTCAGGCTCTTCCGTGCGCGGATTGTCGGAGGTAATCACCGCCCGATCAGATTGCTCATAGGCAATGCGGCCCATTTTTGGGCGTTTGGTGCGATCACGATCGCCCCCACAGCCAAATACACAGATCATCTGACCCGCAATAAAAGGCCGCGCCGCCTTCAGTGCATTTTCCAAGCTATCCGGCGTATGCGCATAGTCCACAATCACACTGATATCTTGATCGGGCTGCACCTGCACCCGCTCCATTCGCCCCGGTACACCCATAAAGCTCGGCAGCGCTTCGACAATGCGTTCCAAATCCACTCCCAAATGCAGCGCCGAACCCACCGCTGCCAGGAGGTTTTCGAGGTTAAACTGACCGACTAGCGGCGAGGTAAACGCGGCTTTGCCTGCGGGTGTATGCACCGTGCCGCTAACGCCCGTCGGCCCATACGTGAGATCTTCGGTATAGAGATCGGCGCTGCTGTCATCGGTGCTATAAGTCCATACCTGAGCGGGCTTGAGGCTAGCAATCAGCTTTTGGCCATAAGCGTCTGTTTGATTGATGATGGCGCGACCTTTGAGATAGTCGGGGCCAAACAGCAGCGCCTTGGCCGCAAAATAGTCGTCCAAATCTTTGTGGTAGTCGAGGTGATCTTGCGTAAGGTTAGTGAATACCGCAACTTCAAAGGGAATGCCGCTGGTGCGATGCTGCGCTAAGGCATGAGAGCTGATTTCCATCACGGCATTTTGACAGTCGGCTTGGCGGGCGCTGGCCAGTTCTTTTTGCAAGTCGATGGGGAAAGGCGTCGTATGCACCGCTGTCTTTTCGTGACCGGGCCAGCGGGTGTAGAGTGTGCCGAGAATCGCGGTTTTTTGCTGCGCCTGGTTGAGGAAGTACTCAATTAAATGAGTGGTGGTGGTTTTGCCGTTGGTGCCGGTGACGCCAATCATTTTCATCGCTTGGGCGGGCTGGTCATAGAAGGCGGCTGCTAATTGAGCGCATAGCTGCGGCACGGCTTCAGCGGTTACTACCAAGGCGCTGTTGCTGTTGGGTTTGGCCGATAGGGCAAACGGAGAGATCAGGGCAGCGATCGCTCCTTTCGCGATCGCGCCCTGCCAAAATTCACCGCCATCGACTCGCGTACCGGGCATTCCAATAAATAAATTACCAGGAGCGATCGCTTGCGAATTGGCTGACAAACCCGTCACCTCTTGATCCCAGTTAGGATGACTTTTGAGGGCATCAACCCCTGTCACCTGCGCAGTAGCCAATTCAGCAAACAAATCTCTTAAAAGCATTCTGCCTCTCCCCTTCACATTGTATAAAGTAAATCGCTCTTAATATAGACATATAGACGCTTCAAACAATACTGGATGAATACCGGTATGCGCTGGCTGAGATTATGCCTCAAAAGGGCCAATATGTGTCTGTATCATTTGTGCCACCTGCGCGGCTGTTGCTCTAGGCGATAGACGCGGTAAAGGTCTTTCTGAAGGTTTTTCTAAGGAATTTTCTGAAGCGCTAACCAACTGACAAAGCACCGGCACTTCATACTGATACTTTTGAAACCATGCTTCGTTTTGGATAATATTTCTCACCTCTAGCTGAATAGGCAGCGTTTCTAGCTTTTCTTGCAGCCCTTCACAGAGATGACATCCCGGCTTGCTATACAAAATTAGCGTTTTCATCAGTGCACCTTTCCTCACGGCAGTTAAGCATAAAGCGGTTAAGTATAAAACTATTGTCATTCATCCGCATGTCATTCACTGGTAGCTTGAAATCATGCCCTTACATTGCGCTTACGAAGCAATAATTTACGAACTCTGACCTAATTCTCATAAAGCTGAAAGCCTAACGCATCAGGCTGCTTTCAGAGGTTCGAGGGCGACCCATTTTGAATGGCCGGTATTCCGGTCGGATTACGAGTGTTTATTAAAGTAACATTGAAACTGCTGCTATAAAGACCTTTGCAAAGGGTGAAGGCTTTTACTTGGCATCTTTTTTCTAGCTATTGATCGTCCGGCAGCTATTCTCCGGCAACTATTCTCCGGCAACTAATATGGTTCAGTGCTTAGAAGCACCTCGTGCTGTTTCAATTTCCCCCAACTCGCTCGATCATGACTTACTTGATCTAGATCTGCTCAATCAGCAATTTGAAAAAGCTTCCCCACAAGAAATTTTGACCTGGTGCATTCAGCATATCCCTGATGGACTCGCGCAAACTAGCTCTTTTAGCCTGCTGGCTGTGACCCACATGCTCTACAAAGAGCTAAATCACTCCGTGCCAGTAATCTTTTTAGATACGCTGCATCTTTTTCCTGAGACG
>JBGTIK010000284.1:0-10538 GCA_041745715.1 Phormidesmis sp. | reverse complement strand
CAGAATCAAGACAGCATCGGCAGCGTTAAGGGTGAACAGTACAGGTACGCTCTGCACCACATTGAGAAAAAGGTAGCGAGAGAGCACCGCCCAAGTAGAAGCGCCCATTGACTGCGCCGCCTCGATAAACAGCTCAGTTTTGACGCTCACCGTATGGTTGCGCACCACCCGGTAGTACTGCGGCACATAGGCAATCGAAAGCGCCACCGCCGCATTCACCACCCCGCGTCCGACCACAAAAGCCAACGTCACCGAGAGTAAAAGCCCTGGCAGCGTATAGATCGTATCCATAAAAAACAGCAGCGCTCGGTCAATTTTGCCGCCGCGATAGCCGCTAAACATCCCCAAAGGCACACCGATTAGCACACTCATTGCCGTTGCGAGCAACACCACTTGCCAGGCCGCCCTCGCTCCAAACAACGTCCGCGAAAAAATGTCATAGCCCTGACGGCTCGTGCCAAACCAATGAGCCATAGAAGGCGCTTCATGGATTGGATTTTCTAAGCCAGCGGTGGGATCTTGAATCCAGCCCCAGCTCTGGATTGAGGGCGCAAATAAAGCCGCCAGCACAAACACCGAGGTAATAGCGATGCCAATATACATCAGCGCTACTGAAATAGTCAGAGGCCGTGTGCCCCTTATGCCGCCTAAAAAGCTGCGCCGCGTGGTTGGAGCCATAGCTACTACCGAATATGTGCGAGTAAAGTGAGTGGTTCTTATTATTGCAAAGATTGGCTGATTCAAAAAAAAGGGCGATGGCGCAGCCACTCCTGCGGAGGATCGCTAGCCAGCATCATCCGCCAACAAAATTAGCCGCCGTGGGTCTAAAAAGACTCTCCAGGGCAGCGGTTGGCCTTGGAGTGAAAACCACTTTTCTTTGAGGACTTCGGCCTGCAAATGATAGTCATGCGGGCTGCTGGGCGGCTGATGCAGCTTTAGATAGAGTGTCATGCGGTGAGGGGTTTCGCTGATTGCCGCTAGCCAGCAGTGAAAAGTATTCGCTGCGGCTGCAAATTCTACCGACGAAGTAGTCAGAAACGTAACTTGGTGAGCCCGAATGCCAATGTGAGTCAGATGGGGCGGCAGGGGTTCAATGATGTTGAGGATGCAGCGCCAGTGCTGCGCTTCTACTTGATGAGGCGAATGAACGATTACAGGAGAGAAATTTTTGCAACCTGTGAGCCGAGCAATATCAACGGTTTTGGGCTGTTCGAAAATATGGTGTTTGGAGGCGTGGGCTAGGGCTTTACCACGATTCAATACGAGCAGATAATCGCAGAATCGGTAGGCTTCTTCTAGGTTGTGAGTAACTAATAGGGTGATGCCCTGATAGGTTTGTAGTCGAGTCAAAAGCTGTTGCTCTATTTGGCTGCGCAGGTGAGTATCGAGGGCAGAAAAAGGTTCATCCAAGAGTAAAATGTCTGGCTCACTGGCTAATGATCTGGCCAATGCCGCCCGCTGCTGCTGTCCGCCAGAAAGCTCGTGAGGATAGCGCTGGGAGAAGGCTTCAAGCTGTACGGCAGCGAGCTGTACGGCAGCGAGCTGTTGGGTGACGGCAGCGGTGATGTGGCCTTTGCTGTAGCAGCGCGATCGCACCTTCCCCAACCCAAAAGCCACATTTTCAGCAACGGTAAGATGCGGAAACAAAGCGTAATTTTGAAAGAGAATACCGACTTTGCGATCGCAGCTCGGCAAATCAATCCCTCGCGCTGAATCAAACAGCACCCGGCCATTAAGCACAATCCGGCCTGCATCAGGCGTTTCTATGCCAGCAATGCAGCGCAGAATCAGACTTTTCCCCGCACCGGAAGCGCCGAGTAGCCCAAGCGGCTGTTGATTGTCGGCCTCAAAGCTGACCGCAAGGCAAAATCCGGGGAGTTCTTTACGAATATTGACGGCCAAGTAAGGCGCGAGTGACTGGGAGAGATCAGGCGTTGGTTTTTTATTCAGCTGCTCTCTTTCAAGCTGACTAGAGCCCTGAAAAAAGCTGTTGCGGTTTCTCGACGAATGCTGATAGCGGAATCGAGCGCGGCTATTTACAAGTACAACAGCACCTAGCGACAGGCCGAGAATTACCCCTGTCCACAAAGCGGCTTCACGAAAGTCGCCCCCTTCAACGGCAAAGTAAATGGCCATCGGCAGCGTTTGGGTGCGGCCAGGAATGTTGCCTGCCAGCATCAGAGTAGCGCCAAATTCACCCAAGGCGCGGGCAAAAGACAGCATAGTGCCTGCTAAGAGGCTTGGCGCTGAGAGCGGCAGCGTGATTTTTAAAAAAACTGTTAGTTCCGATGCGCCTAAGGTTCTGGCCGCCTGCTGTAAGTTGTGATCGATTTGTTCAAATGCGCCTAGGGTTGTTTTGTACATAAGCGGAAAGGCAACAACCGTGGCTGTGATTACAGCGGCGTAGCCAGTGAACACAATGCCGAGGCCAGCGGCTGAAAGCAAACTGCCCAATGGCCCATTTTTGCCCAGTAGTAGCAGCAGTAGGAAGCCGAGTACGGTGGGGGGGAGTACGAGAGGAGCGAGAAAGAGACTGTCTAGAAGCGATCGCCACCGTCCGCTGTAGCGATGAATGTAGTAGGCAGCGGCTATACCGAGAAAGACAGTGATGACGGTGGCGCTAGTGGCAATTCGAAGAGAGATCCATAATGGAGAGAGGTCGATCTGGTCGATCATGGAGAGGATTGGATTGGGCCGAATCCAAAGGTCTGAAAGGTTTTTTGGGGGGGTTCTGTGGTGAGAAAATTGATGAAGGTTTGGGCGGCTTCGGGGGGAGGGGAGGCTTTAACGATAGCGATGGGATACTCAATGGGTGAGTGATCGGTTTCGGGGATGGTGAGGAGGACTTTGACTTGGTTGGAAAGGGCGGCATCGGTCGCGTAGACGATGCCCACTTCGGCGTTACCGCTTTCGACGGCTGAAAGAACGTTGCGAACGCTGCTGCCAAATACAAATTTGGACTGTAAGGGTTCTAATAAGGAGAGTTTTTCAAAGACTTGTTTGGCATATTGTCCGGCGGGAACACTGCGAAACTCTCCGACTGCGAGGCGGCTGATATTGGCTGAGCTGAGCTGAGCTAGATCGGTAATTTTGAGCGAAGAATCGACTGGGGCAACCAGCACTAGCCGGTTGGTGACTAGATTTTGTCGGGAGTCGGGGAGGATCAAGCCTCTTTCGGCGAGGGCGTCCATTTGCTTAGCCGCTGCTGAAAAAAAGATGTCGGCGGGGGCTCCTTGTTCGATTTGTTGCTGGAGCGCGCCAGAAGCGCCAAAGTTGTAGCTGATGGTAATGTTGGGTTCTGTTGTGGTGAATTGGGGCGTGATCGCTTCCATCGCATCTTGGAGGCTAGCCGCTGCCGATACGGTAAGCGTTACCGGCGAGATGGCGGTTTTTTCGGCAGGTAACGGCAGAGTTTGACGGTTGCAGGCAGCGATCAGGCTATTCAAACATAAGCTAACTAAAAAGCAAATCGTAAAGCGGCGGCGTTTCATGATTACACTCGATCCATTGATTTGGAAAAGGGTTTTATTAGAATTGCGTTTGACAATATTGACGATATTAAGCTAATTTAGCCATTTTTTCGTCTTCTTTAGCGCGAAAGCCAACCATTACAGCTTCACTGTCTTTTTCAAAAAGGGGGCGCTTGAGCAGCATCGCATCTTGCGCAAAAGCTTCTATCCACTGCGCTTCTGTCCAGTCGTTTTTGGCATCACCAAGGGCTCTATAGGAGCCGCCAGAGGTATTGCGCATGGGTTTGGAGGTGAAAGCTGTAACCCAGGCTGAAATCATTGTTTCGGTGGGTGGATGCGCTTTGGTGTCAATAAATTCGTAGGGAATGTCTTTTTCTTCAAGCCATGCAATTGCCTTTTTGCAGGTGCCGCAGTTGGGAATGCCGTAAACTTTTAAGCTCATGGGTCAAGGATTTTGATAAGAGATAGCAAAATATCGTAACAGGATATCTGTTGTGATGGTAACAGTAGATCATATGGCTGAGTGCTGTCTATTGTGGTGTACTGCTGACGGCATCGGGCAGGGCTTCAGTCGGTGCGGCATCGGGCAGGGCTTCGGGCGGTGCAGCTTCGGGCGGTGCGGTTTCTGGAGCTGGCTGCAACATCGCTGAGGTCAGCATATTGACGATATACAGCGGCAGCGGCTCTTGTCCGAGCTGAACGATAGAGGCGTTGTTTAAGGCGTCGCGATAGGCTGAATTTTGGTTGAGTTCGGCTTCCATAAAGCCTAAGCTCAAGGCTTTGAGATAGCTGTAGGCCAAGGGAATATCGGCGTTGACGAGCTGACTCGACAGCGCCGGATCGGTGCCTTCAAAGGCTATCGGATCGTAAATATGAGAGCCGCCTCGAATGAGTGCGAGGTAGTGGCTAGGTGTAGATTGGTCAGAGGTTGCAGCGGTACCCTCAGGTGACTGAGCGGCAGCGCTTTCATTAAGCCAGATAAAGGGCTGAATTTGCTCTTGTAGGGCCGGGGCAACAGGGTCGGCGGTGCCAGACACAATCAAGCTAGGAACGGCCAGTTGGGAGAAGCCGGTAGGGCCAAATAAGCTGCTGCCAACTGGGTTGAGGGCCATGACGGCTTGAATTCGAGAATCTCTGAGTGATTCGCTAAACTGCTCAGGTGCAGCTAAGGCCGTACATTGTAACAATATTGAAGGATTGGCGGCATTGAAGATAAAGTCTTCGGAGGTGCAGTTGGATTGAAGCGTGTCAAAGTTAAGCTGAGCGCCACCAACGGCGAGGGCTGTGTAGCCGCCAAAGGAATGGCCAATGATACCAACCCGGTTCATATCTAAACGATTGGCAAAAGGGCCATTGGCAACGCTGAGACGAGTGAGTTCATCTAACAGATAGGAGATATCGCGGGGGCGATCGCTAAATTCAGTCGGCTCAGCAATTTCGCTGTTGAAGCCTCTGAGCAACTCTTCTAACTGACGGCGATCGCTCCCTGGATGATCCAGCGCTGCAACGGCGAATCCATGACTAGCCAAATGCTCGGCGATATAGACAAAGCCTTTGCGATCGCCTGCCAACCCATGAGAAATCACGACCAAAGGCGCATTACTAACGGTTTCTGGCAGGTAAAGATCGGTAGTGAGCGATCGTGATCGCTGCAAATCTTCAATCATCAGCGTCTGTATCCTCACCGCATAGGGCCCCGGTTCGGTTAGGGCAGCAATATCCTGGGCACTCAGCGTATCGGCAGGCGCAGCTTCAGACTGGGCGGCGATAGTATTGATCGCTCTTTCAGTATCGTTAATTAACTGCGTAAATCCACCAAACGCCTGCAACCCGCGCTGGGCATCAATGCGAACGGCGCTAGTGGGAAATTTTTCGATTAGGCCAATCACCGAAAGCCCTTCTGGCTGAGCAGCGGCTAGCACGAGCGCACTTCGCAGCCCTTTTGCCCCGTCTAATCGGCCTGCGGTTTGAACAATCGCCCCTAGAGAGCGGAGAATATTTCCTCCAATAGAAGAGTATAAAAATTTGGAGATTTGCACCGGGCTAATATCCTGACGGGCCTGAAGTACCTGGCGAAACTGCGATCGCTGCTCATCGCTTAGAAACCTGAAGTAAAAGGAGAGTTCTGGGCTGATTTCACCGCGATCGCTGTAAGCTCTCAACGCTTCTACCGTCACCGGCACCTCAAAAAAGCCGTAAGTCAATACTACTCGTTCGGCAGCAGCAGCCGGTTGGGCCGTGATTAAAGGCATCATCAAAGGCATCATTCCGCCTAGACAGGTGCCAATCAGTAAGCTTGTAGGTCGTGAAAAGCGACGGGTGAGGGGGGACATGGGGTCAGGGCTCTTAAATAACTGAAAAAATAACTGAAAAAATCAGGCAATCTTGGCAGGTAGATATGCAAAGCAGATTGTTGTCTAGATTAGCGTTTGAGTTGCACGGGCAACACCCCCTCGCGAAGTCCTTTTTGGTCGTGCAGCCAAATATTTTGAGCAAAGGTGAAGCGGCCAAATAGAGATGCTAATGCCTTAAACCCTAAATACGGCAATCCGGGCCGCGAAATAAACTCTACTTTTCGCCACTCCGCTAGCTGCATTTTCTGCACTGCCGTTATCTCCGGCTGGCGTTCAGCCTGAATCGCTTGCAGCACTTGAGCAGAGATCGACTTGTTTTCTAACTCGGGAACAGAAATACTAAAAAAATGATTAGCGACGACAATCGCATCGCGTAAGGCCATATTGATGCCTTGGGCGCGGTTGGGAGCCATCGGATGCGCCGCGTCACCGATTAACAACAGTCCGGGAATGCTCCACTGTAAGCAACAACCCACCTGCACATCTAAATAAATTGGGCCTCCTAGATCATCTTTGTGCTGACGAAAGTGAGCGGCTAGATCCGCCGGTAGCGCCTGGGCAAATGCTTCTATCCAATCTCTCTCTTTTAGTTTGGCTAAGCCACCCTGCTGCTGCGCACTTTTTTCAACAATCCAGCCAATTTGCAGCCACCCATCCCAAGAAGGATAAAAGGCAAACTGACTATCGGGCTGAAGGCACGCGACAAAGGGCGTTTCCTCAGCTAGCGAAGCCGGTGCAGGCAACTTAAACCACAGCACATCAAACTGAGCGGGCGACCGCTGCATTTCTAACCCCGCTAGCTTTCGCAGCCGGGAATAGCGACCATCGCCAGCGATGACACAATCCGCCGCAAAGGCTCTGCTTTCACCCTCACAAACAGCCTGTACACCGGTCACAATCCCCGATTCATCCCGCAATAATTCTGTTACCTGCCATCCCAGGTGAAGCTCAAAATTAGGCAGCTGTTGCGCTTTTTTCACGATCGCCTTCAGCAGCGCCCCTTGATTAATAATCTGCGTCGCCACACCCGCATTTTCCGGCTCTATCACCCGCATCCGTCGCTGCGATCCAACATAAAAGTCCCAAGACGTCAGCTGCCGAGCCGGAATTGCCTCAAAAGTCTCCTTTAGCCCCATCTCATACAGCGCCGCAAGCCCCGCAGGCATCAGTCCCTCACCACGAAAAACCCGATCAAATGCAGTTTCTTTCTCAATCAGCGTTACTTTTATACCCTGCTGAGCAAGCAGTAGAGCCGTTGCAACACCTGCTGGGCCTGCACCTGCGACTATGACATGTTTCATAGCAATACCTATCAACCCAGATCATTTTTATCAAAAGCAGACGACAGAAGTTTAGCTATCAGTTCTGCTGTGATCTGCTGTACGCTGTCTAGCACTACCACGGCTCCCTCTCTTTTGAGCTGTTCGCTATAGTTGGCTCGATAGGTGACAGTTTGCTGAGCATGGGGCGGTAAAATGCCGATGGCCAACCACTGGCGCGCTGGGAATTGGGCTTTAGCCATAGAGATCGTTTTCATATCAGCGGCGGTATCGCCTGCATAGACAACCGGCAGATTTTTGGCTTCTATGTTTCGCGCTTCTACCTGCCGTACAGCCATCATCAGCCCGGTTGGATCGGGCTTGCCGGGAGCATCTTCCATGGCGATCAAAATAGGCGCTTGAAGATTCAGGCGACGATGAAGAACAAAGTTGGCCGATCCTTGAGTAGCGCCGCTAAAAAAAGCGTAGGGAATGCCGGATTGAGCGAGAGAATGTAGGTAGGTTTTGTCCATCAACAGGGGCTCATCAGCGATATAACCTGTCCATTGATCAGGCTCTTCTGTATCGGGGCCGCGATATTGCTTTTGAAAATAATCAACAATCTCTTCGTATGGCGATTCAGGCTGGGGATGCTGCTGCCGCTCAAAATAACGATGTATCATCGCTTCAGAAGCTTTCCAATCATTATTCCAAACGCCCTCACCCTTGAGCTTGTCGATATCTTCTATCGTGGGTCGGTAGCTGCCGTTTGTATAGTGCTCTACCGTATCGGCTATTGCCCGCCGATAAGACCCGCCAACATCTCTAATCACGCCATCAATATCAAACACAGCTATGGCAATGGGTGTCATTCTCTTTATTCCTCTAAAATGGCCTCTAGAATGGCCTTCTGAGGCAGCGAAACAATCATCAATACAATCATCGATTCAGTGGAGCAATATGGCTAAGCAGACTACTATTTGGGCGCAAAGCCTATTGGCTGTGTTGACTAGCTTACTATTTGCAGGCAGCTTTGTCGCAGGCAAATACACCATCGGTGAAATGGGGCCGTTGATGATCACGCTGCTGCGCTACCTAATTGCTGGGGCATTTTTGCAAATTTTAGTCTGGCAAAGAAGGGACATCGGGCCGCGAATTGGGGAGGCTTCTGGGCGAGATCGCCTCTATCTTTTTCTACTTGGCAGCTTTGGCGTCGTTGGCTATCATTTCTTCTTCTTTTATAGCTTGCGCTACACAGCCGTCGCGAATTCAGCCATTATCAATGCATTCAATCCGGTCGTGACTGGTTTTTTAGCGGCAGTTATTTTAAAGGAGAAATTGGCAGCGCGTAATTATGTGGGTGGTGCGATCGCTATTCTCGGCGTCTTAATCCTCCTCACTAGCGGCAATCTTTTGGCCCTGCTTCAGCTTCAGCTCAACGCAGGCGATCTGCTCATGCTGTGCGCCGTGCTCTGCTGGGCCTGCTACTCCATTCTATTGCGGCACTTAGGCAAGCGTTACAGCGGCCTTGCAATGAGCTACTACGGAGCCCTATTCGGCGTCGCACAGCTCTTTATTTTAGTCTTGCCCACGTTGATCAAAACAGGCTTTCCAAGCCTCTCATGGCCAGCTATTTTAGGCGTCTTCTACATGGGTATTGGCGCTTCCGGCATCGGCTATTTACTCTTCACACTCAGCACCCAGCGCATTGGCCCCACAAAATCTACTAGCATTGTCTATAGCGGAGTACCGGTGTGGGTAGCACTGTTGGCTTGGCTCTTTTTCACCGAGCCCGTCACCCCTTGGATGATCCTCAGCATGGGGCTAATTTTGCTAGGGCTACGAACCGTGTTACAGCCTGCCAAGCCATCGAAAGACTGAAAACAGGAGCACTGATTTTAACGAGGATAATGGTTGATTGTTTTGTATAACTTAGGTATAACTATGGTATAAATACCTTTGTCCAGGTTGTGCGTTCTTCCTACCGCTATGAAAACAGCCATTTCTCTTCCAGATTCAGTTTTCCATGCAGCAGAGGCAGTTGCAAAGCAGCTAGGAGTCTCTCGCAGTGAGCTGTATGCGAAAGCATTAGCTGAATATCTACAAAAATACAATGAGCAACAAATCACAGCCCGATTCAATGAAATTTACGCTAAGGAAGATTCGTCTCTAGATCCAGTGATTGCAAAAATGCAGTTTCTGTCTATTCCTCATGAGGATTGGTAAGTGTACCGAGGAGAAATTTGGTGGGCAGATTTGCCTTCTCCAGTTGGATCAGAGCCCGGTTATCGTCGCCCTGTCTTAATCGTTCAGTCCGACAGCACCAGCAGAACAAACATTAATACGATCATTGTTGTAGTGCTAACTTCTAACACGCGGCTAGCAAACGTGCCTGGAAATGTTTTATTGCCCAAAGACACAACGGGCTTATCACGAGACTCAGTGGTCAATGTTTCTCAACTGTCTACTCTCGATAAGTCCTTTTTGATCGAGCGAGTCGGTTTTATTAGAGAGTCATTGCAATCATCTGTAGATGATGGACTGCGGATGATTTTATATCTTTGATTTGATCTGATATTTACTCTGATAGCAGAACATTATGGGCGAGTGGATTAGTTTTTATCTTCTAAGAAGAGTTTGTAGGCGATCCAAATGACAGCGACAATTGCGATCGCTCTACCAGCCCAAGCTGCCAAAATCATACCTATGAGAAGCATCGTCAAGCCAACCCAATGCGCTACACAGATAGCCAGGGTAACCGTAAAAATGGTTAACGTAAATTTACCCAGATTGCTCACTTTCTGAGTTAATTTTCGAGGCTTAACGTTTATTAATCTGGCCTCTTCGTATCTACTCAGGCGAGTCATAGGTATGAGCGCTGAATTTTTATCGATTTCTTTTTCAATTTCCTTCAAGCGAGCTTCGATAGCCTGCTTACGACGGCGATTTTGTTCTTCTGAATCAGATGAGTCCATGAGCAGCAGCAAATGAGCGCGACTGTTTCAGATTTCCCGATGATGGAATCTAGGTACCGCTGCTTTCTACATCAAGATTAATCGCTGAAGTCTCTTGTTCTCAGTGATTCTATAACATCACAGATGGAACTAAGGATGAAGGATTAAATAGTTGAGCCAATTTGAGAGGGGTTAGCCAAGGCGGTGTAATTCCATTACGGTAAGACATCATCGAAAACAATTTGAATGCTGGCTTTGAGTTCATCAGTAGCCTTCTTGCCAGTCTCATAGACTTTGTTAAGGACAGTCGTAAAGACGCTTAATCCGGTTGCGGTGGTAGCCGTTGCGATTAAGTCTTTGACCTACCCCTGTTAAGGTGAACGTTTGTTCTGCTTTTCCTTCAAAAGCCTTGCGGTAGAAACATGGGGATGCTTGGGGTCAAACTTGGCTTTCTGCTTCAGTTTCTTAGGGCCTCTAGGCGAAGATTTGAATCGCTTCAGG
>JBGTIK010000283.1:0-9995 GCA_041745715.1 Phormidesmis sp. | reverse complement strand
TAATGGATTTTTTTCTGATTTGCGCCACCAAATCCACAATCGAAACGTTGGGTGTTGGCACCCGCAACGCAATTCCGTTGAGCTTACCAGCCATTTCTGGAATTACCAAAGCAACGGCTTTAGCGGCACCTGTGGTGGTTGGAACAATGTTGACCGCAGCGGCTCTGGCTCGACGCAAATCACGATGACTCGCATCCAAGATTCGCTGATCGCCCGTGTAACTGTGGGTAGTGGTCATCGTGCCTTTGACGATACCGAAATGGTCGTTAATAACCTTGACCACCGGCGCGAGGCAGTTGGTTGTACAACTGGCGTTGCTGACAACGTTTTGCTTGTCATGCTCGTAGTCTTTGTCGTTGACACCCATAACGTAGGTGCCGATGTTGCCGCCTTTACCAGGAGCAGTGATCAAAACTTTCTTAGCGCCAGCTTCAATGTGGCGAGAAGCGCCTTCTTCACTGTTAAAGACACCGGTTGATTCAATGACCAGATCAATGCCCCAATCTTTCCAGGGCAAGTTGCTAGGGTTTCGGTCGGAGTAGCACTTAATCACGTTGCCGTTGACTGTCATGGTATCGGCATCATATGAGATGTCCGCATCCAACGTGCCGAGCAAAGAATCATACTTCAACAAATGGGTATTGATTCTGGGATCGGACGTATTGTTAACAGCAACCAACTCTAGGTTGCTATTTTCTCTTGTTAGCCAACACCGTAAAAAGTTTCGGCCGATGCGCCCAAAACCATTGATCGCTACTCTAACCACTGCGCAGAACCTCGCGTCTTTAGAAACAGATATGAAAAAAGCAGAATATGAAAGTCAAGTTAAGTCTTCATAAGCACGATCATCATATCGCATCGTTGTCCCCCCAATGCTATGTTGAGTCGGTTTTTGTACCCTATGGCGATCTGTATGAGTCTTGGTTAAACGTTGGGTAAGCAGTGCTTTGGAGCACACGCGAGCAGGCGGGCAACCCGCAACGTGAGGTTAGGGCCAGCTTGGCCATTCCTGGTATGATACGCCTGATTATTAATGATGTGCCACGGCTTGAGAGGAATTTAACCATGCTGAATTCAGTGGATTTCAGCGGTAGACCGTTTCACTTTATTGGAATAGGTGGAATTGGGATGTCGGCTTTAGCACATGTGCTAGCGAGTCGCAATCTGCCGGTTTCTGGTTCAGATCTGCGTTTGAACCCTATCACTGAGCGTTTGGCGGCTCAAGGCGTACACATTTTCAATCAGCAGAGGGCGGAGAATTTGGCCTTTTTTGAGGATCAAATGGCGGCTCCACAGGTGGTGTGCTCGACTGCGATTGGGGCACAAAATGCTGAGTATGCGCAGGCAGTAGCCCTGGGCTGTCCGATGTTCCATCGCTCTGATATTTTGGCGGCGCTGATGAATGAGCGCAAAGGCATTGCGATCGCAGGCACCCACGGTAAAACCACAACCAGCAGCCTAGTCGGCTACCTGCTGCTAAAAGCAGGGATTGATCCAACAATTATCATTGGCGGTGAGGTCAGCACCTGGTCGGGCAATGCCTATGTGGGCCAAAGTCAGTATGTGGTAGCAGAAGCCGATGAATCTGACGGTTCGCTGGTAAAGCTGGCCGCTCACATTGGAGTGATTACCAATATTGAATTAGATCACCCCGATCACTACAGCAGCCTCGATCAGGTGGTGGCAATTTTTGATAAGTTTGCCGCTCAGTGTGAAACAGTGATTGGCAGTATTGATTGCCCGACGGTGAAAAGCCGCCTGAAGCCCGACATTTCTTACAGTCTAGAGGCAGCATCAGGAGCGGGCTATATTGCGACTCACATTCGTGAAACAGCGGATATGACCACGGCTGAAATTTGGGAGCGCGGTGAAAAGCTGGGCGATTTGTCGGTGCCTTTGCTGGGGTTGCACAACCTCAGTAATGCGCTAGCAGCCGTGGCAGTGGCCAGGCAGCTAGGAGTGAGCTTTGAAACGCTAGCGGCTCACTTGCCTGAGTTTCAAGGTGCCAGAAGGCGCTTTGAGCATCGAGGTTTTTACCAAGAGATTTTGTTTGTTGATGACTATGCGCATCATCCTAGTGAGGTCAAAGCAACGCTGGCGGCGGCTCAGGTGCAGCGCAGTGGGGCGGTGCCTTCGGGGTGCGATCGCCACGTCATTGCCGTTTTTCAGCCGCATCGCTACAGCCGAGCGGCGACTTTACTCAACGAATTTGCCGCTGCTTTTGAAGGGGCCGATAGAATTTTGGTCACCGATATCTACAGCGCCGGGGAGACGAATACGGCAAATATTACGGGAGAAAATGTGGCTGAAGCGATCGCTCAATATCAGCCCAACACCGAGTATTACAACAGCCTCGAAGCCGTCACTCACGCGCTGCAAACCAGCTTAAACCCCGGCGATATCGTGATCTTTTTAACCGCAGGCAACCTCAATCAGGTCATTCCTGAGGTGATGTCGGCCTACCAAAGCCCTGCTGATTTAGCCTCGCTCCCGCCAGAAATACGACCCGCAGCGGTACTAAATTAGTCTATATTCTGCGAGAGTGCTAGCCTTCATGGAAGTCACGGACCCTATCTCTTGTCATCAGCTGGATATCAAGCTCCAGGCGTCACTGGCCAAACTAACCACCTTTCGAGTTGGCGGTATTGCCGAGTATTTGGCGCTGCCCAAAACGTCACAGCAGCTAGCGCGAGTCTTAGCTTGGGGAAAAGCCCAGGCGCTGCCAGTGACGCTGTTGGGGGCAGGGTCAAATTTGCTGATCAGCGATCGCCTCCTAAACGGCCTTGTGATCTGCACCCGCGCCCTGCGTCATAGCGAATTTAACCCGACCACAGGTATTGTCATCGCTGCCGCCGGAGAGCCTTGGTCTTCGCTCGCCTGGAAAGCCGCCCGCTATGGCCTCAAAGGCTTTGAATGGACGATTGGGATTCCGGGTACAGTAGGCGGCGCAGTGGTGATGAATGCAGGCGCTCACGGCAGTGAAACCGCCGATATTTTACTCGAAGCGACCGTCCTTAGCCCCAACGGCACTGCCGCAGTAATGAAGCCCTCAGAGTTAGACTTTCGCTACCGCACGTCTAATTTACAAGGGCACGACAGCATTGTTACAACGGCCACTTTTCAGCTCAGCAACGGCAATGATCCAACCGCTGTTAAAGCGGCCACTGCCGAAGATCTAAAATCTCGCCGAGCTACCCAGCCTTACCATTTGCCCAACTGCGGCAGCGTTTTTCGCAATCCGCTACCGCACAGCGCGGCAAAGCTCATTCAAGCCGCCGGACTGAAAGGCTACCAAATTGGCCAAGCTCAAATTTCAACCCTTCACGCCAACTTTATCGTTAACTTGGGAGGCGCTCAGGCCGCTGATGTGCTGGCCTTAATCCGTCACGTTCAGACCGTGGTGTATGAGCATAATGGCATTCAGCTAGAGCCTGAAGTCAAAATGATCGGTGATTTTAGTGAATAATATTTGCTTAGTCGCTGCTGAGAAGCATTGACTAAGCGATTTGTCAACGATTGAGAGGCGGCGGCGAGCCCGCAACTTGGCCGGGATTTGCATCACTTATCTGGCATGGGGTGTCCAATGCTATAGTTTGACAGTTAAATTACTCATAACCCCACGCAAGTCATGACAAAAGGGCAAGGATTCGGATTCGGTCTCGGCAAAATGAAAGAGCTTACCGAGGCATTCAAAAAAGCGCAGCAGGTCCAAGAAGGAGCCAAGCGCCTGCAAGAAGAGCTAGAGCAGATGGAAATTGAGGGCACTGCGGGCGGCGGCATGGTGAAGGTGATCATGAGCGGCAACCAAGAGCCTCGTAGCGTCACGATTTCAGAAGAAGCCTTGGCAGAAGGTGCAGAAATGCTTTCTGATTTGGTTAAAGCGGCGATGGTCGATGCTTACGCCAAATCCACAGCGACCATGCGTGAGCAGATGGAAGAACTCACGGGTGGGCTGAATTTGCCAGGGCTGTAGCCGTTTTTGGATCTGTTTTAGCTGGTTTAGCTGTTTTAATCGATGAACCGATGACGACTCGACTTCTTTTCGTCTGCCTAGGGAATATCTGCCGTTCGCCATCAGCAGAAAACATCATGAACTACCTAATTGAGCAGCGGCAGTTGGGCGCAAACGTTAGCTGCGATTCAGCCGGGACGGCTAGCTATCATGTAGGCAGCTCGCCGGATCGGCGAATGGCAGCAGCCGCTAAGCGAAAAGGGATTACGCTGGTCGGCAAAGCGCGTCAGTTTACTCGCGCGGATTTTGATAATTTTGATCTTATTTTGGCGATGGATCGCAGTAATTACCGCGATATTTTGGCCTTAGATTCCAGCCATCAGGCGCATAAGGTTAAGCTGATGTGTGAGTTTTGCCGCAGCCACCCGGACGAAGACGTGCCAGATCCTTACTATGGCGGGGAAGATGGCTTTGACTATGTAATTGATTTGCTGTTAGATGCCTGTACTGGCTTGCTGGAATCTGATACCGTTCTGAATATATACGGTTGAATAAAGGTTGAATAAACGCAAAAATGCCCGATAGTGTTAATTAAAGAAATTGTTGAACGAGAGAAATAAGTAATTGTGAGTTATTATCTGCCTGTCAACTGCGGGCCATAGAATGGGCCGTAACAAGCAGATAATGTTGCCTTTACCTTTGGAAATCTTGTTTTAAAAATGTTATTTAAGAAACACCGCTTTTAAGAAATATCACTTTAATAGCCTAGTTAGCTTTCTCTGCTTTATAGAGTCTGAAAGCTTTTCTAGTCAAAATAGGCAGCGTTTAGTCTTCCCGATTTTTGAAGCAATCTAACTGCTAATTTACTGTGACTGTATCTTTTTCCCGTTCGGATTTAAAAGAGTCTAAAGGCAGTGTCTTAATTGTCGATGACACCTTAACTAACCGTTTGGTGCTTTCTAAGCTGCTGAGTCAAAACGAATACGAGGTACACCAGGCTGAAGATGGATTTAGCGCGTTCACTCTCGCCAAAACCCATCAGCCGACCGTCATTTTGTTAGATATTATGATGCCTGGAATGAACGGCTACGAAGTGTGCAAACATCTGCGCGCTGACGCCACAACCAGCCACATTCCAATTATTTTTTTAAGCGCTTTAAATGCGCCCTTTGATAAGGTGCAGGCTTTTCAGCACGGAGCTGCTGACTATGTGACTAAGCCCTTTCAGGCGTTAGAAGTTCTAGCTAGAGTGCGCCATCAAATCAGCCTCCATCACGCCCAAAGGGCCCAAAGGCAGCTCAATGAAGAACTCGAAAGCCGGGTGCAGCAGCGCACTCACTTATTGTCCGTAGCACACGAGCAGCTCTTAGAAATTGCGCTAACCGATCGATTGACCCGACTGCCCAATCGGCTAGCGTTTATTAAACAGTTGAGCAAGGTGATGGCTAAAGCCCAGCTCAAGCCAAATGAGCACTTTGCTGTGGTGTTTTTGGATTGCGATCGCTTCAAGCGCATCAATGATTCTTTAGGCCACCGGGTCGGCGACCAGCTACTGAGAGGGGTCGCTCGTCGTCTCAGCAAGATTGGTGAGGATCACTTAGCGGTTCGCACGGTGGCCCGCTTTGGGGGCGACGAATTTGCGCTATTGCTCACTAAAGTCTCTGAGCGAGCGATGGTTGAAGCGATCGCTAACGAGGTTTTACAAGCGATCGCTCAGCCGTTTGCCTTAGCCGGTCGTGAAATTGTCATCGATGCCAGCATTGGCCTCGTTTGGGGCGACTTGAGCTACGTCGCTGCCGAGCATTTGCTGCGCGACGCAGACGTAGCCATGTACCGAGCCAAAGACGCTAGCGGCAGCGCCTACCTATGGTTTGAATCGGCAATGCACAATCGAGCCGTCGATCTGCTCCAGCTAGAAACCGATTTGAGGCTAGCGCTAGAGCGTCACGAACTAGAGCTGTACTATCAGCCCATCGTCGATCTTTACCGACTCAAAATAGTCGGCTTTGAAGGCTTAGTGCGCTGGCGGCACCCGACGCGAGGGCTGATTTTTCCAAATGACTTTATTGGCTTTGCCGAAGACACTGGCTTTATTCTTCAGATCGGCGCTGAGGTGATTAGAATGGCCTGTCAAGACATTGCCCGGTGGGAGCAAGCAGGCGCTATCGATGCAGACCTCAGCGTCAGTGTGAATATGTCAGCGCAGCAGCTTTTGCAGCCCGATATTTTAACTCAAGTTCAAACCTCACTGATGGAGGCAGGCATTGGTGCTCATCGCCTGCGCTTAGAACTAACGGAACGATCTATTATCACCAATCGAGCCTTTGTCGATGAAGTGCTCAGAACCTTTCAGCAGCAGAATATTCGCCTCAGCATTGACGACTTTGGGACAGGCTACTCGGCCTTAAGCTACTTACATACGCTGCCGATGAATGCGCTTAAAGTAGATCGATCTTTTGTGCAGCCAATTACCGATCAGCCCAGTAGCTTGGGCATTGTGCCGCTGATTATCAACATTGCCAAGACCATGAATATGCAGGTGATTGCTGAGGGTATTGAAAATAGGGTTCAGCTCCAGCAATTGCAGCGGTTAGGCTGCGAATATGGTCAAGGATTTTTGTTTCAAAAGGCAGTCCCTGCCGACCAGGCAATAGCCCTATTGACGCAATCACCCAGTGAGTGGACAGCTTACTGGCCGGATAATGAATCTAGCGACTGCCATGCAGGCAGCTGGGCAGGTTCAGCTACAGCCCAAGGGCCGTGTCAACTAAGCGCTTAAACGCGCTAAGGCTTAAAAATAAAGTCGTAGCCTACATAGCTGCTCGCTTCATAGTTCACAACCACCCAAGCAGTCGAATCGAATGCTAATGGGTAAGCTTCACGCTCGACGCTGGCCTGAGAGTCGCTGGCCTGAGGGTCGCTGGCCTGTGAGCTGTGAGGCACTGTTTCTTGAGAATTAGTACTCTGCTTGCTATCAGCCTGTGCTGGCAGCAAGCAATAGGGCTCCTCTATGACCTGCCGCACGGCTTCTTTAGTAGATCCTTCAGGAACAGCTAATAAGCGAGAAATCTGGCCACGAGAAATTTCAGCGCCTGATCGGACAACGGTTTGGCAGCTTGAAGAATCGACTACCTGAGAATTCATTCGCGTCGGCACTATCACCAAGAGAGCTAGGGTCGCAACTGATCCACCGGCCCAAAGGGCTTTGCGAGTAGGCGGATTTTGCCGTAAGCGCTGAGGCGATCGCGAAGATGGACGGGCGCGCGAATGGCTAGGTGAATGACTAGCTGAATGAAGTTGTGACATGGGCTGTCTCCAAAATCCATTTAATAGTACAACTATAGTACCAAATAAGTACAAAAGAACTATTTCTGGGATTCATTTTGGAGCTGCCGCTATCTGCCGATGCAGAACGGCGAAAATCTTTTTAGAGTAGATAAGGCTTACACATGGTCGCTAGGGTTACATCCAGTTTAATTTTTTTCTATGAACCGCACGCTTGTTTGGTTTCGTCGTGATTTGCGAATGTTTGATCACGAGCCGCTGTATCGAGCGGCGCGGCGCGGTGTGGTGATTCCGGTTTTTATCTTTGATCGAGCGCTGCTATTGCATCCTGAAACGGGGGCGGGGCGGGTGCGGTTCATGCTGGACTGCTTACGGGCTTTGGATGAAGATATGCGATCGCGCGGCGGCAGACTGATTTTACGCGCAGGCAATCCGGTTGAGATCCTCCCACAGCTCCTCAAAGCCACTCAAGCCGATGGCATTTACAGCTACCTCGACTTTGAACGAATTTATGGTCGAGTTCGTGATGCTAGGTTGAATCAAGCGCTGGCCAAAGCAAATTTGAAAATTCGCTGGTTTGAACCGCCAGGGACAAGCCCTGAGCTGATGGATTATCCGGCTTACCGGCGGCTGTGGTATGAATCAATGCGATCGCCCCTGATTCCAGCACCGCAGCGCATCGACGTACCGCCCGATCTACCCTCAGATCCGCTGCCTGATCTGGCTGAACTCGACCACTGCGCCGACGAAAAATTTATTCCTCAAGGCGGCACTGCCGAAGCGAGACGGCTCTTGGATCTATTTTTTGATCAGCGCAAAGCCGAAAAATACTACTGGCAGCTTTCCTACCCTGGCACTAACGTCACCACTGGCCTTAGCCCGCACATCAAATACGGAGCCATTTCGATTCGCGAATGCGCTCAGACCGTTTGGCGTAGACAATTAGAGCCTCAGTGGCAGGCTGATCAGCGGGTACAGCGAAGCTGCCATCAGCTGATTTCTCGGTTGCGCTGGGGCAGTGGCTTTATGCAGCGGTTTCGCTATTTGCCACAGTTGGAGGTGCGATCGCTCTACACCCCTTTTGAAGACAACCGCTTTGAAAACAACGGCTGGGATTTTAACCTAGCCCACTACGAAGCTTGGAAGTCAGGCCATACCGGCTTTCCGATTGTCGATGCCGCCGCCCGCTGTCTACTCGCCACGGGCGGTTGGCTAGCGCTCAACTTTCGCGTTCGCGCCATCTATGCCAGCTTTTTAAGCAACCTCATCGGTATGGACTGGCGCTACGGAGCGCTGCACTTTATGCGTCATCTCATTGACGGCGACTGCCCGATTGATCACTACCAGTGGGCGCAGCAGGCGGGCGTGACCCACTGCCTCAACAAAGCCTGGATTCGCATTTACAACCCCGAACAAGAAGCCATAGATCGCAGCGATCCGCAAGGTCAATTCGTCTCTCATTGGCTGCCCGAACTCGCTCATCTCAGGTCCGATCAGCTCGGCACCCCGCCAGCGGTCAAAGGCTACCCATCGCCGATTTTGAACTATACGGAAGCCAGAGCCCAACGGGCTAAGCGCATTGACGACCAGCGCTTCGAGATTATTCACGCTCCTAACATTCTTTCTCTCGTTACTCGCTTTCCTGAGGATGTGACGCCTTTTGGCGCAGACCTTTTTCCTAGCGATGTTAGCTGGGCGCAGCAGCCAATAGGGTCTCTTTTTCCCTTAGCTTTAGATTTAGACAGCTTGGATAAACGTCAGGCGCAGCAGTTGCGCACTTGGTTTGTCGCGTCTGGTAGCTGGCTGAGCAGCTCCAACCGGCAGCAGGCTGCAAAGCAACACAATCGCAAAAAACGGACAGCAGAATCCGATAACGGCCAGCTTAGTTTATTGGGCTAGCGGGATTATTTGCGGAATTTCTTTCGGCGAACTGAATCTACGAATAATTTAGATGGCGCACTGATTTCTCTAAACCTTTGACCTTCTCTAATCCTCAAATAATCCCCAAATAATCCTCAAAAATTCAGAGGATCTGTTTGTAGTCGCGATCGCTCGCTTTCGACCTCATCCGAATCCAAGACATCCCGCTTGCCGCCTTAATCAAGCCCTGATGCATTTGACCGATTGTATCGAGGTCAAAATGTCTGGCTCAACATCATGACCTTAGGCTGTTTTGGCTTTTCGGCTTACCGCTGTTGAACATACGTGCTAAACAGCAGTCAGGCAATGACGTTACGTCACTAACACAGTGTCATAAACAGGTTTAGTCCGGCGAGATGAGTAGAAGCGTCCTTCATTTCAGTACGCTTCTACTAATGAAGAAACCTGCTTATAGATTGTGAGGGGTTAGTTAGCTGGCGCGGTAAGCAGGTACTGGGGAAAAGCGTCTAGATGGAAGATCTATTGGGACAATGCAGCCGCTGACGATCGCATCGTCTAAAATTTCCAGCAGTCTTTTTTCTTGACAGGTTAATCGGCTCATGCGAGAGCGGCTGACTTGAGCGGCTACACCAGGGGCTAGTTCGCCATTTTTCATAGCGGTACGAACCAATGACTCTAAACCCGTTGCTCTAGATTTGAAGTTTGACATGTAAAACATTTCTCTTGGAACCCTAATGACCAGGGTAAGCGCAAGAAAAATCGTCTTAAAATATGCTAGCTAGCAGAGGCTGCTGCGAGCACATCAAGCATGTAGTCAGTGCTCATCGCCGCTCGTTTAGCCTTCTGCCTGAGTGAGCGCTGCTTCGAGGTTTCTTGA
>JBGTIK010000282.1:0-6731 GCA_041745715.1 Phormidesmis sp. | reverse complement strand
GGGCAAACGCATACTAAATTCATGCCAACGGAAGAATGAGGCTTTCAGCGTTTGACCGGCTATGAATCACCTCTTATTTTCTCAATAAGGTCACTTTTAGATGCTCTTATTGAGAAAATAATGGAGTATGCGTTTGCCCTGGGGTTTATACTTTTCGTCTATACTTTCGTCGGCAAACGTGCTAATCAAGAGAGCACACTCCCAGAGTCACCTTCATGGTTTCGTCCATCCTAGCCATCCTTTCTTTTTTGCTTTTTGGCTATACCGTCGGCTCAGTGCGCATCATTAAAGAGGGCAACGCGGCGCTAGTCGAACGTTTGGGCCGCTATAGAGGCACCCTCGAACCCGGACTTAATTTCATTGTGCCGCTGCTCGATTCGGTGGTGCTGCAAGACACTATGCGAGAGCAAACGCTCGATATTCCGCCGCAGCGCGCGATTACCAAAGACAGCGTTAACTTAGAGGTCGATGCGATCATTTACTGGCGCATTTACAACCTTGAGCGCACCTACTACGCGATTGAAGACGTGGAATTTGCAATGCAGGAGCTGGTAATTACGACGCTGCGCTCTGAGGTCGGTAAAATGGATTTTCAGAGCTTGTTTTCTTCGCGTGAGACGATGAACCGGGCGCTGCTAGATGTGCTGGATGAGGCGACTGCGCCCTGGGGACTAAAAATTAACCGGGTGGAGATTCAAAAGCTCGATCCGCCGCAGAACGTCATTGATGCGATGCAGCAGGAAAAAGAGGCCGACTTTAAAAAACGCGCCACTATTTTAGAGGCTGAAGCCACCGTAAAGTCGATGCAGCTCCTCTCTCAAGCCTTAGAAAACACGGACAATCAGCGCGAAGTGCTAAATTACATGCTGGCGCAGCGCTACGTTGAGGCGAATCAGAAAATTGGTGAGAGCCAAAACTCTAAAGTCTTATTTATGGATCCTCGATCGTTGACGGAGGGCCTAGTAGATCTGCTCAATGAGGGCGACTCTTCCAATTCCTAGTATTCTCATCACCCAGTCTTCTAATCCCAGTCTTCTAATTCCTAGGTTCTGACGTAGTTTTTTTAGAGGGATATATTTAAGTAAGGTCTATTCCTTCTATTGCTATGGTTGAAACAGTTGAAAAAACCGCTGATGTCTTATCTGGTGAGCCTTCTCAGCCCAGTCAGCGATCTGGTGAGCAACTTATTGAGGCTCCACTGCTCGGTCGCTCAGTAGCGTCGCTGACAGAGTGGGTAGTGCAGCAGGGGCAGCCTGCCTACCGAGGCAAACAGCTGCATCAATGGATTTATGGCAAGGGCATTCGCTCACTCGATGAGGTGACGGTGTTTTCTAAGCAGTGGCGAACGCAGCTCAAAGATTTTCCGATTGGGCGATCGCAGCTTCACTACCGCTCTGTATCACCCGATGGCACTATTAAATACTTGCTCAAGCTCACCGATGGCCACATCATTGAGGCAGTCGGCATCCCTTCAGATAAGCGCCTGACAGTGTGCGTCTCTTCTCAGATCGGCTGTCCGATGGGCTGCGACTTTTGTGCAACCGGCAAAGGCGGCTTTGCGCGTAACTTAGCAGTGCATGAAATTGTCGATCAGGTGCTCACCGTGCAAGCAGATTTTCAGCGGCGGGTGAGCAATATTGTCTTTATGGGGATGGGAGAGCCGCTTTTAAATACTGAGAATGTGGTGGCAGCAGTGCGATCGCTTAATCAAGATGTCGGCATTGGCCAGCGGATGATCACGGTTTCGACCGTCGGCATTCCCGGCCACATTCGCCGCCTCGCCGAACAGAATCTGCAAGTCACTCTGGCAGTAAGTCTTCATGCCAGCAATCAGGCGCAGCGCGTTCAGCTGATTCCTAGCGCCGAAAAGTATCCGCTGCAAGATCTGCTCGATGAATGCCGCGACTATGTAAAAATCACCGGTCGCCGGATCACCTTTGAGTACATTGTGTTGGCAGATCTAAACGATCAGCGTGAACATGCGCTAGAGCTTGCTAACGAACTGCGCGGCTTTCAGAGCCATGTCAACTTGATTCCTTACAATCCGATTACTGAAGTCGATTACAAGCGACCCACACGCCAGCGAGTAGAAGAATTTACGCAGCAGCTCAAAGACAAGGGCATTACCGTCAGCGTTCGCTATTCGCGTGGACTCGATAAAGACGCCGCCTGCGGTCAGCTCAGAGCGTCTAAGGCCATCTCGTCGGCCAACTAGCGTCAGCAAAGTGCCCCTGAAGCTATGCCGACGCTCGTGTGATCATTCACTTTGGATGAGCGCTGCTTTGAGGATGGTTTTGGTTCTTTAGAGGATGATTTTGATGGGCCTAGCTGAGGGCTCACTTTACGCTTTTTAGAGTCTGACTTTGGCTTTGATGGCTGATGCCGCAGCTCAGGAATCTGGTAGAGCGCATTGGTGTCATTGTTAGGCGCATCTCGACGACCCGTAGAAAGATTCGAGAAAATGGCTAGGCACGTCTCTCGACAAGAAACCGTCGCTAGCAAACGAGAATCGCTATAAATGCCCCATTTTCCTGAAGGCAGCTGCTGAGTAGAAAAGTTCATTTGCTTGGAGATTTGCTTACAGATTTGCTTGAAGAAGTTACGTCAGCTTCAACAGAGCTAAATCGTTAACTTATTTTTCATGTTATCTCAATTATTAAATATTAGTTAAATTAATTTTTATTCCTCTGAAAGAAAACCGTTTTGTGAGTTAGAGGTCACTACGTGGCGGTTGCTATTGGCAAACCGAGGGGCGCTAGCTAGATTTTACATAAGCTCTAGGCTGCCCCCCACTACAAAACTGGGACTTAAATGCGGCTGTGCTTAATTAATCCTTGGGCTGCTCTAGATAGTAAGCTATCCGCGATTCGAGCTGACTTAAGGATACCGTTTGTGTCCAGTATTCCACGAGGGCATGGCCTAGCGCCCAGGCTTGTTGATCGGCGGAGCGATCACTGTTATTTAAAAGCAAAGGCCATAGAGGAAGTAAATCAAAAGTAGCTATACCCGTCGCCTGCCAGCCGCTGTCGGTGCTCAACAGCGAAAACAGCTCATAGGCCATTTGCAGTTTGCCGAGCACAATTGGCACTTCTTCAACGGGAATTTTTGCGGTCAGCAGCGCGCCCAGCGCCGGAGTGCCGGTCGTGAGGGTAGAGACAAACTGCAAAATTGGGCTTTTGAGTAGCTTGGCTAGCCCCTCGGTGGTGGTCATTTGAAAGCTGTAGCGATCAATAATGGCAGCGCAGGCGATGGTGCGAGCTGATTGACTGCGCAAAAAACGGGCGAGGCGGAGCTGTTTGGTAGGGGCTATCGCCTCTACTAGGGCGGCAGCTAGCCGATCGTCGCCCCAAGCCGTTCGCTGCGGATTGCTCGTCACTAACGGCAGCACCTGTTTGCAATATTCACCGAGCTGTTCGGCCCGATAGGCGACAGCTTCTCGAATCGCAGTTTCTTTGGGCCAAGCGCCCGTGCGCCAGTGATAAGGCGGGCTCCATTCGCGAATGGGCCTGAGCTTATCGACTTGAGTGACAATGGCTAAGGCGGGTAAATCGTTCACCTGCTGATGCATTTCCTGCAAAAAATCAGCGTCCATTTGCAGCGCCGGATCGAGCGCAGGCGTCACTAATAGCAGCAGATCGGCCTGACTCGCGTAGTCCAGCACCTGATCGCGTAAGTCGGTGCGAGCCACTTGCTCATAGCCCGGTGTATCCCATAGGGTTAAGCGCTCAGTACCCTCAGCGGTGCCGTCCGTCGAACTTATTTGCCAGCGGTAGCTCTGGATTTTATCCGTACTTGGTAAGGCATCTACCCTCGCTGCCTCAGCCCGAAAGAGCGTGTTGATGAGGCTGCTTTTACCTGCACCTGTACGACCTACCAGTAAAATATTGAGCGGCTTTTGTTCAACGGCTTCAACCGGTTCTGCCCGCTCTAAGATTTCTCCGAGGGTTTGCGTTTTAGCCGCAGCTATTGCCGGAGGAGAGGTCGTCAGTTCTGATAAGCCTAGCTCAGCGCCGCTGCCATACAAAGCGACTGCCTGCTGAGCAAGGTTTCGCAAGGTGGCTTCTCGCAGCAGGTTGCTGAGGTTGAGCAAGATTTGCTGGTTGGCCTGATTGCTGTATTTAGCGCTGGTTTGGCGGGCGATCGCTGCAACCGGATTCAACACCCACTGCGCCCAATTAAACGCCGTCATCAGTTTTTTAGCCGAAGGCTCTAGCTTTTGGTACAGCTCCACACCTGCCACCATTTGCCCAACTGAAACCTGACCTAACACTGGCGAGAGCTTTTGCATAATCCGGTCGGTATCATCAACGGTGCCGCGAATCAGGCCATAAGCTTCAGGGACATAAATATTCAGCAGCGGGCGCTTGACTTCGGGGTGATAGGCTTGGGCGATCGCTGTGACCAGCGACAGACACCGCTGCCAAAAAATCGGCCAATCATCCCAAATGGGCGGATCTATCTGCGCTAGTGCTAGCGTTTGAGCCAGCGCTGCTTCTATCTCACGACTAGGAATACGATTAGGCGTGCTATGGGGCGTTCCTATCTGAGATTTTTCAACCTCTGCGGCGGCCTGCTCGGTCGCGGCTTCTAGCTCAGCATTGATCTGTGAAACCAGCGCCTCTGCTTGATCGAGCATCGGGTTTGTCCAGCGCACAATCAGCCAGCGCCAGCCCAGCAGCACAAAAATCACCGCCGCCCAAATCCAGTTCAGACCCCAAGCTCGAATCTGCTGTCCGGCAGCAACGAGCAAAAACACCACAATGACCACAATGGGCAGCACCAACACCGCAATTTTCCAGGGGCTAATGCGCATTTTCATCATAGTACTGCCTTAAACGTTGCCATGTAGATTAGTTTAATGCAGTCAGACGGGCCCAAATCAGCTTTGTTCAACCGGTTCGTTTAGATTCGGTGGCAGTGGTGATGTCGGTATAATTGTCTCGCTGGGGCGACTTTCAACCATTAGCTGCAAACTGTAGGCAGCGGCTAGCAGCGCGACTAGAAAAGCCGACCGAATGAGTAAATAAATCAGGTTTTTGTAGGGGCGGTTCTTGAAGCGGTTTTTGAAGCGATTTTTACGATGGGGAGGGAGCACTTGAATGACGCAGAAGCAACGCAGGAAGAAGATCTGCCCAAAGACATACTTTTGCTCAGTGTATCAAACAAGATAGTCGCTCCGCGCTGGATTTAAGCGCAGGTTATCGGTTTAGACTTACTGAGCGCTAGTTAGTACAGATTTTATAGTTAGGTTTTTTGATTCACTTTAGGTTTTTTGATTCACTATGGCTCAGGCAAAAGCAGGCGATATTGTAAAAGTGCATTACACAGGCACACTCACGAACGGTCAAATCTTTGACTCTTCCAAGACTCGTGAACCACTGGAATTCACGCTTGGATCGGGAATGGTGATTCCAGGGTTTGATGCTGCCGTTACGGGCCTATCACCGGGTGAATCGGTAACTCAAACGATTCCTAGCGGTGAAGCCTATGGGCCGTATCAAAAAGAAATGGTAGCAACTATTGAGCGCGAAAATATTCCGGCTGATTTTGAGCTAGCAGTGGGGCAGCGGCTGCAAATGCAAGTGCCTAATGGTGAAGCAATGGCGGTGACAGTGACTGATGTTCAGGGCGATACGATTACGCTCGATGGCAATCATCCGCTGGCCGGTCAAGATCTGACATTTGAGCTGGAGCTAGTGGCGATTTCTGATCCGCAATAGAAAAGGCGGCGACAGCGACGGCGGCGGGAAAAAGAGGAACGTAGAAAAAGAAGGAACATAGAAAATGGCTACTTATTTAGTAACGGGGGCTAATCGTGGGATTGGCTATGAGTATTGCCGTCAGCTTCAGAGGCGGGGAGATGAGGCGATCGCCGTTTGCCGACAGTCTTCAGATCAGCTAGACCAGCTCGGTATTCGGGTGGAATCGGATGTAGATATTAGTGACGAAGCGGCTGTTCAACGGCTGCTGAACGCTTTAGAAGATAAATCCATCGATGTTTTAATCAATAACGCTGGAATCTATCGACCTTCTAATGCAAAAGACTTGAACATTGAAGGCATTCGAGAACAGTTTGAAATTAATGCGATCGCCCCACTCAGCTTCACTTTGGCGCTACTGCCCAAACTCGCCGTCAATGCAAAGGTGGCGATGATGACCAGCCGGATGGGCTCCATTGCCGATAATACCTCCGGTGGCTCCTATGGCTACCGTTTGTCTAAAGTCGCGGTTTCTATGGCAGGAAAATCACTATCACATGATTTAGCGCCGATGGGGGTGGCGATCGCTATTTTGCACCCTGGACTCGTCAGCACCGGCATGACCGATTTCAATCCCAGTGGTATCTCTCCTGAAACCTCTGTAAAAGGCTTACTCGCTAGAATTGACGCACTCACCCTAGAGACAACCGGCACGTTCTGGCATGCCAATGGAGAAATTCTGCCTTGGTAGAAAGCTTAGTAATGATTTCTGCCGTCAATGCCACGAACTGCCACGAAGCTGCAACTCGTAGGCGATTGGGTTCATTTAAACGCCCTGATGCTAGGAAGCAACAACATTATCGATCCTAGCTCCTGGGCCTAGTCCTTCGGTAAGGGAGCCGCAAATGAATAAGATACCGATTAGATAGGCACAATCGTCACATCCCATTTAGGCAGGGTTTCAGAACGTAGCCATTGTTCAGAGAAGGGCTTCAATTCATCAGCAGAGAGCTTGACCCCTTTGGGATAGAC
>JBGTIK010000281.1:0-4666 GCA_041745715.1 Phormidesmis sp. | reverse complement strand
ACAACAATGTTGGCGGCTCTTGCAGCAGTTATGCCAGGGCGAGCATATGCCGGAATAGCAGCAGCATCTCTATAGGCCGATTGTTCCGCCATATTACCGCTTTGATATCCCAATCCATTGGCGATAGAAATCAGGGCCTGGACGCGTGGTATCGGTTGATTGGGCTTAAATTGATTCCCCGGATATCCTGAGAGAAAGCCCGCCGTGCGAGCCTTAGCAATATAGCCAGCAGCCCAATGATTGTTAGGCACATCCGCAAAGGTTGGAGTACTCGGCTGCGTTGCATTCAATCGCCCATTCGGCACTTGAAAAGGCTGCGCTGACATAAACGCTTGATTCAAAATCGCCGCAAACTGCGCACGGGTTACGGGTTCATTAGGCTTGAACGTGCCATCGGGAAAACCGCTGATCACATTGAACCGGGCGAGTCCTGATATGTACTCATAAGCCCAGTAGTCGGCGGGGACATCTCTAAATGAGGTTCTGGGCGCTTGGGTTGGTGCAGGCGCTTGGGTCGGTGCAGGCGTTTGCGCTGATACAGGCGCACTCAAAGGCGCGAGCAAACCGAGGCTCAAGCTAAGCGCTAGGCCGAGACAAAATTGTGATCTGAAGTGCATACGGTTATTTGCGGGTGGTTTAAAAAAGTTCTTACAGCTTAAGCAGCGCTGCTAAGCGCCGTCAGCTGTTAATAGACACATTCTGTAAGTGGCGGGGATAGCTTATTGACCTACCAAACGCTTGTATGCAATGAAGCTCATGCTAAGCCTTTGTAATCTGTTACCTATTATCTTGTAGTTTGTTACTTATTACGACAGCTGACTGTCATGCGATCGCTACGACCTTAATATTTAGCAGCCAAAGAAAACGCCCAGCATTTTCCAAAAGCGGCTCTCACTTTGAGCCGACAGCAGTGAGACAATCAGCAGCAGTGGCCCCCTAATAGCTTGCATAACCCTAGCATTTAGCTTAAGCGCACAGCTACGGTATAAGAAGGACGCTGAGATTTTTCGCGCTGGGTCTTAACAAGGCGAAATTCCTGGTCAATATAGAGATTATCTAACTGAGGTCTTGCTTTAGATATTTGCTGGTACTGCTTAGGCGCAACACGATTTGTCCGTCGAGTTGGCAGAGAAGCTTTCTGTTGCAGATCAGGTGTCTTTTGATATTTGGCTACCGCTCGATTGAACCAGGCTTGAGCAGTTTCAGGATTGAAAGAGATAGAGCCAAAGCGCAGCGCTTGTTGAATAGAGATATTTTGGATGTCCCAATATTCCCGGTTCGGTTGGCTGGGTGCCAGTGGCTGCGCTGACTCACCAGTCCCTTGAGCTTGAACAGAGTAGCTCTGCATAATCATTAAATCGTAACTGAGTAACCAGCTAGAAAGCCAACTGAGAAGCTGAGTCTTTTGCCCCGGTTTATATCGAGCTAAATTGGCATAGTAGCCGCTGTCATCAAAGATTTGGTATGACTCATGATGCACGCGCCCTGGCAAGATGTCTTGAAAAGGGTTGGTAGACCAAACTGGAAACCAAACGCCTTTCAACAGCGGAATCTGTTGACTCAACTCAGGCGTAGGATTGCGTTTTTCCAATTCGTTGAACAGTGGCATCAAAATCTCGTTAGCAAACCGGACTTTTTTAGCCATCGGCTCCGTGTCTCGCGCTTCCACCTGTTTCAACAAACTAGACTTTAAGCTGGAAGTCTCTGCCGCTGCCATAACAGCAGGTTCAAACGGAATTTCCAATAAAGGCAAATTTAAAGGCAAATTCATGTTAAGTCTAGCCTCCACACAACAATTTCTACAGACCCCAATGCATAGCTAGGATCATAACAAAATGCGCCAGACAATCACGCCTACGCCAATAATCGAACCGAAGTATGAGAGCGATCGCACCACGCTCGCCCCGGCCATGTAAGCCAAGCTATGCGCCACTCGGCAAGCCAAAATCGCGATCGCTGCCTGCCCCGTGACGCTATCGGTTTGCCCGGTAGCCTGGGCAATCAAAATCACCGCCGCAATCATGGCCAAATTATCGTGATGATTGCGCTGCGCTCGATCTGCGCGGCCAACCCAAGGGGAACCTTCCACCGGTTTTTCTCGGTTGCTTGCCGCCCAGCTTAGACCCGCCTCAGAGACCCGGCCTAGCGCCGGAATATGGTTAAGCGGAATCGACCAAAGCGCCAGCAGTAGCAAACAAGTTAAGTCAATAGTCATAAATCTTATCGCGCGATAGAGGGAATATTGCTTATAGAATCACACATAGACCGTCTTTTAAGTCACCTGCTCAAGCCATTTAGCTTAGGCCATTTAATTATACGAGTTGCTATGGATGCTGCCGCGCGAACACATTGGCTCCAAACCCACACGATTTTTCGCGATTTGCCTGAGACATTAGTGAGTGCGATCACACCCTGCCTGAGCGAAATTCCCTTCGCCGCCAACCGCCGCCTCATTCTCGAAGACACCCCTCCCGACGCCCTTTACATTCTCTACAGCGGCCAGTTAGAAAGCTATCGCACTCGCCGCACCAGCGCCGCCAAAGTGACGGTACTAGAGCCCGGAGCCATCCTACACCTGCAAGAACTTCTGCTCCATACAGACACCGCCCAAACTCTTGTTTCCATCTCAGACTGTGTACTTTGGCGATTAGACAAAACCAGATTTCAACAGTTAACCGAAGAATTCAGTGAGTTAAACAAAGCCCTCTCTCGGCTGCTCGCCTCTGCCTTAGAAGAAGTCTCTGAACAGCTCGCTTATGAACAAGAACGCCAGCAAGCCCTGAAACCCTATCTAATCACCCGCGTCAAAAGAGGTGTAGTCGGCAGCAATCGCTACGCAACTCGGCTGCGAAAAGACATTCGAGAAGCCACCAGCCTCGAACCGCAAGCAGGCCGCAGAACTCCGGTGTTAATCTTTGGTGAACCGGGCTTGGGCAAAGACAACCTAGCCGCACTAATTCACTTTGGCTCTAGCAATAAAGCTGCGCCCATGATTCAGGTCAATTGCAAAACGCTCAGAGCCCAAGATCTCTTTGGCAAAGGAGAAAATCAACCGGGGCTATTAGAGTGGTTAGGGGATGGCACCCTGCTATTGAACAATGCTCAAGATTTGGATGAGTCGCTGAAAGCACCCATTACTCGGCTGATCAGCACTGGCGAGTATCAGCCGGTGAGGCGTGAAGGCGAAGGGCCTCTGGCCACGAGACAATCATCTGCTTGGATTTTGACGAATTCAGAAAAAGTCATCTCTGAATTCAAACAATGCGCTGTCAAACAAATTAAAGTTCCCCCCCTGCGCATTCGCAAAACGGACATCGCCGCTCACATCAACTATTTTGCCCTGCTCTTGTGCCGCAAGCGAGGGCTCCCCAAACGACAAATCGCCCCCGAAGCCCTCCGCCGCCTGCAAAGCTATGATTTTCCGGGCAACCTCACTGAGCTAGAAAGCATGGTAGAGCGCGCAGTCAGCCAGTCAGGCAACCGCAGCGTACTCACCGAAGAAGTCTTTTGGGCTGTAGAAAAGCAAAGCCGCCAGTTTCGCTTTAACCTGCTTCAGGGCTATCCCAAGCTGCGACAGCTTTTGCTCAGCCCCTGGTGGCCAGATCGGATTAACTACGGATTTACCTTATGGTTTTATCCCATTGTGGTCGCTGTGCTGATGTGGGGGCCGCAGACTCGCGAAAGCAACTTCGCGCTCAATTTTTTTTGGGCTTGGTGGTGGCCGCTGATTCTGATTGGCTTTCCCTTTGTCGGGCGGCTGTGGTGTGCGGTCTGTCCGTTTATGATCTACGGCGAGGTCGCGCAGTTTATTTCGCTGAAGCTGTGGCCGCGCCAGCTCAAAGCTTGGCCGCGCGAATGGGCGGAGCGCTGGGGTGGGTGGATTCTCTATGGTGGCTTTGCACTGATTTTGCTGTGGGAAGAGATGTGGAACTTGGAGAACAGCGCCTATCTTTCTGGCTGGCTGCTGTTGATAATTACGGCGGGGGCGGTGATTTGTTCTGTTTTATTTGAGCGTCGGTTTTGGTGCCGGTATCTCTGTCCGATTGGGGGGATGAACGGTTTGTTTGCGAAGCTTTCGATGATTGAATTAAGAGCGCAGCAGGGAATTTGTTCGGCGACTTGCAATACCTACCATTGCTACAAAGGCGGGCCTGCCGAAGGAGAAGGGCAAGCCACGATGGGCTGCCCGGTGTATTCGCATCCGGCTCAGCTGAGTGACAACCGTGACTGTGTGCTGTGTATGACTTGTTTAAAGGCTTGTCCGCACAAGTCGGTAGCGCTGAATTTGCGACCACCAGGTATAGAGCTATGGAACACTCACCAGGCTCGGAGCTATGAGGTGGCGCTCTTACTGTTGTTGTTAGGGGCGGTGTTTTTGCATCGGTTGCCGCAGTTAACGACGCTGGTGCTAGGAAATGATGCGGACTTAGAAAGTTTTGGCGGACATGCTATAGCCGCTACCATCGCGCTGTTTTTACCGGGTGCGATCGCGCTTTTAATAGACCGCCTACGCAAGCAGTTCCAAGGCACCGGCCCCCAACGCACCTTCCTAGAACTCGCCTACGGCTATCTTCCGCTAGTCCTATTTGCTAGCCTAGCCCACTTTCTGCTGATGGGACTCTCAGAAGCCGGACACATTTTGCCAGTATTTCAAACCACGCTGGGG
>JBGTIK010000280.1:0-18552 GCA_041745715.1 Phormidesmis sp. | reverse complement strand
GGATGGTGCATTTCGCGGATGATGTGATGGAAACAGCCTGCGGATTACACAATTTCCGGTTGAGCCACCGTCAGAGAAGTGCTCATGAGAAGGTGGCAATCGCCTAAGAACACAAAGGTAAGGGAGCGAGCATACCTGTTCCTAATGCCTACACTATTTCCGATTAAGTCTAATGTACAGCAAACCTGCTTTGAAGGCGCTTCTCAGTAGCTAGTTTCATTCGCTTCATCAACGCTCGGCACTTCTGCTTTATCGAATAGACCTAGCCCATAACCCAGCAGTGCGCCAAACACAAAGCCGCCCGCATGTGCCCAGTAAGCTACACCGCCATTCATGCCAACATCCGCCGAAACACCTAAACTCGCAACGCCGTAAAACGCCTGCTCGACAAACCAAAAGCCCAAAAACAGCAGCGCCGGAATCCGAAAAGAGCTAAAAAAGATCGGGATAAAGGTGAGCACGCGTACTTCCGGAAAGCGAAAGATATACGCACCCATGACACCTGCTATAGCTCCACTCGCACCCAATGAAGGCACCATTGAATCAGGCGCTACGAACCATTGACACAGTGAGGCCAGCACGCCGCAGGCGATGTAGAACACAAAAAACTTTAGGTGGCCGAGCTGATCTTCCACGTTATTGCCAAAGATCCAGAGGTAGAGCATGTTGCCTGCTACATGGAAAAACCCTGCATGTAGAAACTCAGCGCTGATTAGCGTTCCCCACTCAGTTACATGAGGAAAGCTAAACCCGGTGCGAAAGCTAGTGCTTAGCTCACTCGGCACAACCGCAAAGGTACTGAAGAGGGTTTCTAGATTCGGTGGGCTCAGCGTCATTTCGTACAAAAACACCAGCACGTTAAGCGCAACTAGCCCATAGGTAACGTAGGGCGTAATGCTGATGGGATTGTCATCACGGATAGGAACCACAGCAGTCATCTCCAGACAGATCTTTGTGAAGCTATCTCATTGAGCTGCTTATAGCTGTCTCTCGGAAGGTAGGCATTGCCCTGTTTTAATTTGAAGGCAATAGATTTGAAGGCGCTCAGGCAGTAAGATGGCGCTATGAAATTCAGGGCTGATAGTAGCTCACAGAGCAGCAGATGGCAAAATTTAAAGGCGATCGCTCCCACGCAAAACCTAAAGCAACCCCCAATCAGAATCCGGCTACTGATCGTGTAGTCTACTCAGAATTTAAGTCAGCGTTAAGCACCGCTGCGGCTACCGAACGGGCTGTGCCGGATCTGCCACCGGCTCAGCAGAAGCTGACAGTGCAGATTTCTCGCAAAGGTCGCAAGGGCAAAAGCGTCACCATTATCAGCGGCTTCACCCACAAAATCGAGACACTTGAGGCACTGGCCAAAATGCTCAAAGCTCAGTGTGGTTCCGGTGGTACGGTCAAAGACAACACCGTTGAAGTTCAGGGAGAGCACGCGCCCAAAGTGGTCGCCGTGCTGATACAAAAAGGCTACCAGGCCAAAATTAGCGGCTAACCTTAGCAGGAGTTAATAATTAAGCAATGAGTCAACGGCGGCGGCGGTTCGTGCTGGCATTTTTAGCCAGCATTTTTTGTTCGGTGATGATTACAGGATTCGGTTCGCTTGGATTTAACGCTGCCCAGGCTACTACCCCTCTTAGTAGCGCTAACAGCCCAAATAGCTACTGGACAGGTCATTGGGCTGAGCCCTGTGTGCAGTCGCTGATTTCGCAGGGCGCATTACCCCCTAGTCAGATCGACCGTCGCTATCCCAACAGTCCGTTTACTCAGTCTGAGTATGCTAGTGCGGTGCTCAAAGCCTTTCCGGGTGCTTTTGCCGCCGCCAACCAATATTTAGGGCTGACCTTTGGCGATGCCCGCAATGAGGCTGAAGCCTTGCTAATGGCTGCTTTAGGCAATGACAGCCGACCTGAGCAGCCGTTAGGTAGGGCGCAGGCGCTAGCAATTTTGACATCGGGATCAGCAACACCCTATCAGGCCGATGCGACGCGGGCACTCAGCGCTACGTTTCGCGATGCTCTGCTAATTCCTGGCACTGCCCGTGAAGGCGTGGCCGCAGCCCTAGCGGCAGGCTACATCGTCGATGAACCCGGTACCGATAAAGTGGGCGAGGCGCGTCAGCTTCGGCCTCGGCGCAATACGACGCTAGCCGATGGCTCTGCTTTTATCTGTCGAGCTAGCTCAGATGCGCGCACGGTGGCCAGCATTCCGGCTAGTCAGGTGGTGTCGTTTAATCCGATTGCAGCGATCACGGCTCCCACTCGTGAACTGCGCGGCGTTTGGATGACCAACATCGACAGCGACGTACTGTTTTCAAGAGCCAAGCTTGAACCTGCGCTCAACCGCTTAGCCGATTTAAACTTCAATACGGTCTACCCTACCATTTGGAATTGGGGCTATACCCTTTACCCTAGCGCCGTTGCTGAGCGCACGACCGGATTTAAACAAGGGCTATACCCTGACCTTGATCAAATTGGCCGGCAGAGTCAAATGGAAGCCGCTCAGGGCGATCGCGACATGCTCAAAGAATTGATTGAAATTGCCCACAGCCGCAATCTCAAAGTGATCCCCTGGTTTGAATTTGGCTTTATGGCCCCTGCCGACTCTGCTCTCGCCGCCCGCCATCCCGAATGGCTCACCCAAAAATCCGACGGCACACTTACCACTGCCGAAGGCGACCATCAGCGCGTGTGGCTCAATCCTTTTCATCCGGAAGTTCAAAGATTTATTAAGGAGCTAGTCGCCGAATTGTCGGCGAACTACAACATTGACGGCTTCCAAGTGGATGATCACATGGGTCTACCGGTTGCTTACGGCTATGATCCTTACACCGTAGCGCTCTATCAAAAAGAGCATAACGGCGATCTTCCTCCTGTCGATGAAAAAGACGCTGAATGGACGCGCTGGCGGGCCGATAAAATTACGACATTTATGGGCGATGTGTTTAGAACGCTCAAAAGCCGCCGATCTCAAGCGGTTATGTCAGTATCTCCTAACCCGCAGAGCTTCGCTTATGAGTACTACCTGCAAGACTGGGACACTTGGCTAAAAAAAGGCTACGTCGAAGAACTCATCATTCAGCTGTACCGCAATGATTTGGGCCGCTTTGTGTGGGAAATGGGTCAAGATGCGACGCTGTTTGCTAAAGCGCATATTCCAACCGGTATCGGAATTTTGAGCGGCTTGCGCGGGCGCTCGGTGCCCATGAGTCAAATTTCTGAGCAGGTGGAAGCGGTACGCGATCGCAGTTTTTCAGGCGTTGCCTTCTTCTTTTACGAAACTCTTTGGAACCTCAGCACAGAAGGCAGTTTGGCCGAACGCCAAGCCGCGCTCCAGCGGATCTTTCCAAACCAGGCCACCTATCCACAAGGCAGCCCTTAAGGTTTGTTAGCACCTCTCAAACGTCAGCTCATAAGCACCATTAACAAAAACTTCCTCTCTCCTTAATGTGCAAAACTCACTGCGTTGTTTAAAGTCATATCAGCTTCTGATGATTTGAAGATGATTTGAAACTTTGATTTTTAAAGTCTATAGTTCTGCTGGATATAGTTAGCGGCTGAACAGCAACCTCAGATAGCAACGCAAAAGACTCATTAATGGAGAGTGTATGACACAGAGTTTTGGGATAATTGGTCTGGCGGTCATGGGTGAAAACATCGCCCTTAACATTGAGCGCAACGGCTTTCCAATCGCGGTGTACAACCGATCCCGTCAGAAAACTGACGCTTTTATGAAAAACCGCGCCCAAGGTAAAAACGCCGTGGCAACCTACTCGTTAGAAGAGTTTGTCAATGCCTTAGAGCGGCCTCGGCGAATCTTAATCATGGTGCAAGCCGGTAAGCCCGTAGATGCTGTTATTGAGCAGCTCAAGCCGTTGCTCGATCCCGATGACATGATTATTGATGGCGGCAACTCGCTCTATGACGATACCGAGCGCCGAGTCAAAGATCTTGAAGCCGCTGGCTTTAGCTTCATGGGGATGGGCGTTAGCGGCGGCGAAGAAGGTGCGCTTAATGGCCCTAGCCTGATGCCGGGTGGCAGCAAAGCCGCTTACGATGCGATTGAACCCATCGTCACTAAAATTGCTGCTCAAGTAGACGACGGCCCCTGTGTCACCTACATTGGCAAAGGGGGATCAGGGCACTTTGTCAAAATGGTGCACAACGGCATTGAATATGGCGATATGCAGCTGATTGCTGAAGCCTACGATCTGCTGAAAAATGTGTTGGGCTTAGGTCAAGCTGAACTGCACGAGATTTTTGCCGCGTGGAACAAAACCGAAGAGCTGGATTCATTTTTAATTGAGATTACAGCCGATATTTTCACCAAGACTGACGAGGAAACCGGCAAGCCGCTCGTTGAGCTAATTGTTGATAAAGCCGGACAAAAAGGCACTGGTCGCTGGACGGTGATGAGCGCCCTAGAAGTGGGTGTCAGCATTCCGACAATCACTGCTGCGGTAAATGCGCGAATTATGTCCGCCATTAAAGAAGAAAGAGAGATTGCGGCCAAACAGCTCACAGGCCCAACTGCTAGCTTTGACGGCGACAAAAAAGAGTTTGTCAACAAAATTCGCGATGCCCTTTACTGCTCAAAGATTTGTTCTTATGCGCAGGGAATGGATCTGTTGAGCAAGGCGTCGGCACTGAATGGCTACGATCTTGATTTAGGAGAAATGGCGCGGATTTGGAAGGGGGGATGCATTATTCGCGCTGCCTTTTTGAACAAGATCAAAGCCGCCTATGACCAAAATCCTAAGCTGCCCAACCTGCTGCTAGCACCTGACTTTAAGCAGACTATTTTGGACAGGCAAAGCGCTTGGCGAGAAGTGATCGCTACCGCCGCTAGAGTAGGGATTCCGGTACCGGCATTTAGCGCATCGCTAGACTACTTTGATAGTTACCGTCGCATTCGTTTGCCGCAAAATCTGACTCAGGCTCAGCGCGATTACTTTGGTGCGCATACCTATGAGCGGACAGATAAGGACGGCTTTTTCCATACGGAATGGATGGAATAAGGGAAGGAAAACCCACCCCTTTCCTGTGGGCTACCCTTCTAAAGAGGGGCAGGGACGGGTTTTTGGGGCAAAACAGCCGACTTTTATCCTTTTGCCCCTAGATTTCTGGCCCCTATACATACACTGTAGCTAAAGGGCTATTCGGCTGTAGCGGCTTTAGATGAAGCTTCTGGGGGTACTCCCAAGTCTGATTGTGCCAAGTGAACGCTGCCTATGAGTAGGCACATAATGCCACATAGAAGCCAAGGCCATCTGAGTGGTGGCTGAGTGAGCGGTGGCTGAGTCGTAGATGATCGGGGAGAATCGGATTGGAAAAGCTTGAGGTTAATCATAATAATTAACATTACCTTAAGGTTTTAAACTATTTCGTATAAAAAAGCACAGCACTTGACCGTAAGGTGCCCCATTACGTATAAAAAAGCACTTCATCACGTATAGGTTCGATGAAGTTTAAGCCGAGGTAGCCCAATTAAGCTTATTTCTGATGATTTTGAGCTGAGATGAGTGCCTGCCACGGATTGAATTTTATGGCTTGGAGACGAAACTTCAGCAATCGATAAGTAAAAGCTGTTTGCACTGTGAGACGATGGCTGATCTTTTGGTGGAGCGATCGCTGCGGATATTCGATTTCTGCTTGCAGCTTAAACTCATCTACAAACTCGTTTGTAGCGTTTCCAGGCGTTGCTGAGATCGCGGCTGTCTTGGCGCTGCTATTGAATTTTTGAACGTTGTCTTTGAAAGCAGGGAAAAAATCGCGCCTTTGAAAATGAATATCGAAGCCTGAGGAAGCAGCGGCAAGGCCCATAACGTTGCCCACCCCGTCGTAGATTCCTTGGCTTTGGAAATAGTGAGCGATCGCTTCCCAAGCCTGAAAAAAATCTTTTTCTTTGCCCTTTTGCCGAGTGATCATGAACATAAATTCATGAAACCAAAGCACCTCTGTCAGATCAAGTTGGAGCGCTTGAGCGACCGTTTGAATCAGCTCGAAAGCAGGCCGCACTTTAATTTCGCTGTTGTGTTTGATAGTGCCGCAGCCGTATCTTGCAACAATACCTGGCAGAAACCCCATCTGCTCAGGCAAGGGGCCCAGTACTCGCACATCTGCATCGACAAACAGACAAGATTCAAAGCGCTCTAGAGCCGCCATCAGCACAAAACGCTTGTCGTAGTAGCCTTTAACGCTTTGCAAATGATGCAAAATTGCCTGAACGTTAGAAAATGCCTGAAAGTCATCGGGCTGATCGCTAAGCAGCAACAGCGGCACTTGCGGGGCATATTGAAGTAAATCTTGAGCTAGCAAAGCGGCGTGCTGACGGTAGCGATCGCCGACTGCCAGCGTACAAAAACAATAGGGCTCTTGCATAGCACTCTCTCACCTAAAAATAAGGGCTTATTTGCTTTCAGGACTATAAGTACTATATTTCAATGCGGGTGATTGAGATCCGGGCAGCTTCGGATACTTGGGGATGCTCGTCTTTAGCGAGGTAGCGCAGAGCCGAGAGGCTTTTGTCACTCTGGAGGTTGCCGAGCGCTTCGGCTAGGCGCTGGCGAACGAGCCAGTCTTCAGATTGGGCGAAGGCCAAAATGTGGTCGATAGCGCTGAGGTCTTTGATTTCACCTAGCGCGGCGATCGCTGCCTGCTGAATCACCACTTCCTTGCTACTCAAAGCCGAAATCAGCGCATCATGGGCCTCAGGATTTTTAAGGTTGCCTAGCGACACCGCTGCACTAAAGCGCACCAGCCAATCCACATCCTCATATAGCGCCTTAACCAGCGGATCAAACGCGCGCGGATCTTCTAAGTAGCCTAGTGCGCCCGCCGCATCGGCGCGAATGCCATAGTCAGGATCGGTTTCTAAAATGTTCAGCAATAGCGCATAGCACTCCTCAGTCTGCTTGATCCCCAATGCAAAAATCGCCATCGAGCGCACCTGCTCATTTTTGTCGTCTAGCGCTTTTTTGATCAGCGGCACCGCCTGCTCTGCCGGAACCTCGCGCAAGGCTGCTAGGGCTAGCTTACGCGCCTTAGGATCTCCGGTTTCTAGCTGCTGAGTTAGGGCATCGATATTGGGCTGCGTCATAAAATCACAGAAATTTTAAGGGGGCTGTGAAGGGGTGATGCCCCCATTATAAGTTTGCGATGATTAGTTCGCTCCGGGGGGCTGAGAGGATAACCGTATCGCAGTAAGCGCTGCCAGCGATCGCAGGCAGCAGCAGTTCTAAAACGTCAGGGTCTTGAAAGTGATTGATTTTGGTGTCAGAGTGAGGGTAGTAAATCGGGCCGCTGTAGCTTTGCTGCCGCCAAGTGAGATCAATCGGTACGAAAGAGAACCTTTCGGCTGCATGGTGAGCAGACCATACCAATAAGACTTACAGGCTTTAGAATTGGGTCTGGAAAATCATGTGAAAATAAGGGTGCTGGCATTGTAAAGATGGTTTTGGGAAAGCGTACTTTACTATTATTTTTACTCTGTTCTTCTAGGGGATCAGTTACACTGTCGCTAGCTTTGCGGATTGCTTACTTTTCCAGTTTTGCAGCCTCAATCAACATTCTGCTATCTGCTGCTGCATGAAACATTCTGCTGATACATATAAAATATTCGGCAGCGAGTATTCAGCAGCAGTTGATCAGGCGCTGTTGATCTGTCCCCATTCAACAATTATTTATGGTTAATCCTCACTCAATCTCTGCTGTAGAGACTGTGAATGAACCTGAAAAATCGGTAGCTACGGGAGTGCATATTTGCGTTCATGGGCACTTCTATCAGCCACCGCGTGAGCATCCGTCTCTAGATGTCGTGGGCAGACAGCCGAGCGCAGCGCCTTTTCACGATTGGAATGAGCGAATTTTGCAGGAGTCTTACCGGCCTAATGCATTTGCGCGCATTTTAAGCGACCAAGGCGAAGTGGTTCGTATTGTCAATAACTACGAACATATTAGCTTTAACATTGGCCCCACGCTGATGAGCTGGCTAGAGCGCCATGATCTAGAGACGTATCAGCGAATTTTAGAGGCAGACCGGCTGAGCTGTTTGAGGCATTCGGGGCATGGCAATGCCATAGCGCAGGTCTACAATCACATCATTTTACCCCTAGCAAACCCTCGCGATCAGGTCACTCAAGTGCGCTGGGGTATCGCTGATTTTCAAAAGCGGTTTGGCCGCCATCCAGAAGGCATGTGGCTAGCTGAAACAGCAGTCGATCAGCGCACGCTAGAAGTTCTGATCTGTGAAGAGATTCGATTCATTGTGCTCGCGCCTTCACAAGCGCAGTGCTGTCGGCGCTTTGGCCTCGCAGATGGCTTTGATGACTGGCAAGTGGTCAGCAATGGCGAAATTGATCCAACGCTGCCTTATCGATGCTTTGTGCCGATGCAGCCCAATGGCCGTAACTACATTGATATTTTCTTTTACGATGGCCCGATCTCTGGCGATATGGGCTTTGATGATATTTTGCGCTCCTCACAGCATTTTGCGGATCGATTGAGTCAGGCGGTGAGGCCGTGGAAGGCAGTAGAACAGGATGCTGATAACCAAGACGGACACAGTACTACTGATGCAGGGCGATCGCAGCTGATCTCAGTGGCGACCGATGGCGAAACCTTTGGCCATCACCGCTCAGGCGCTGAAAAGGCGCTGGCCTATGCCCTGACCTATGAATTTCCGGCGCGAGGCTGGCAGGTGACGAGCTACGCTCATTATTTAAGTTTGTGTCCGCCAACTTGGGAGGTTCAGCTCAAGCCCGTTACCGCTTGGAGCTGTTCTCACGGGGTAGACAGGTGGCAAAAAGACTGCGGCTGCGGCGGCGGTGGCGGCTGGCAACAGCAGTGGCGCGCACCTTTGAGATCGGCTTTAGACTGGCTGCGCGATCACCTCTGCGATCTTTACGGAACCTTTGGCGAATCACTGCTGCGCGATCCGTGGGAGGCGCGCAACGACTATATTACGGTGGTGAGTGATCGCACATCGCGCGGTCGCGACCAGTTCTTTGCCCAGCACCAAACCCATCCGCTGGCTAGCGATGAACGAATAACGGCTCTACGTCTGCTCGAAATGCAGCGCCATGCCCTGCTGATGTACACCAGCTGCGGCTGGTTTTTTGACGAAATTTCACGCCCTGAAGGCACCCAAGTTTTGCGCTACGCGGCGCGGGCAATTGAATTAGCCGAAGCCGTTTCAGGCATTTCTTTGGAAGCCGAATTTATCGCTCGGTTAGAGCAAGCCCCTAGCAACATAGATTATTTTCAAACTGGAGCGGGCGTCTATCTCAAGCAGGTGCAGCCCAGCCAAGTTAGCTTGGAGCAGGTAGTAGCTCACTATGCAATGGGATCGCTCTTTGACAGCTACCGGGAGCAGCATCAGCTTTATTGCTACACCCTCAACCGTCAGGACTATTACCAGCAGCCGCTAGGCGCACTTACCCTGGCGATTGGGCAAATTGAAATTATTTCAGAGATGACCCAAGAAAGGGCTACTTTGGCCTTTGCGGTGCTGCACTTAGGCGGCTGGGATTTTCACTGCGGCATCCATAGCTTTTTAAGCCGGGCGGCGTACCACAAGGCCAAGTCAGCGGTAATCGCTGCCTTTACGAGTAATAGCATTGCTCAAAGTGTGCTGTCGATTACGCAGTACTTTAGCCCTACCTACACCTTGCAAGATCTGTTTGCTGAAGAGCGTCAGCAGATTATGCAGCAGCTTAATCAGGAAACCTTGCAAAGGCTCGACCAGCTATATGAGCAGGTGTACCGCGAAAATTACGGGGTGCTGATGGCGTTTCATCGCGATCGCATGGAAGTCCCCCAGGCGCTGCAAGTGGCTGCTGACATCACCCTTAGCCACCGAGCCTTAAAGGTCATTCGTACCTTAGAGCAAGACATTACTGAACCCGAAGGTGATCTTTTAAAGATCACCATTAGTCGAGTTGCAGAACTAGAAGGCATTGCCATTGAAGCTCATCATTTTCGCGCTCATCTGAAGCTGCCGGGGGCTCAGCCAGTACTGGAAAGACTGATTTTGCAAGGTCTTTCTCAGACGTTGCAGTCGCTGCAATCGGATCAGTCGCGGGCGATCCCGGATGCCGTAAGCGCCTTAGAACGTTTGATTGCCGTCGGTGAAAAGCTAGCTGTGCCGCCCAGGCTCTATCGCACTCAAGAACTCTACTATCGGTATCTCGTCCAAGCTCGCATTCAACTAAAAGATCCGATTGTGGTGCAGGCGAGCTCGCAGTGGCGATTGCTTGTAAACCTTGGCCATGCTTTAAAAGTAGACGTAGGCGCAGTTTGGTTTTTGTTTGCTGACGAAATGTCTGTTAGTTTGTTGAAATAAGTGGGTTTATCGAAACCAGTCTTTTCTCTAAAACCCTCAAGCCTAATGACTCCCAAGGGTTTTAGAGACTTTCATACACAGACACTGTCACTAAAATAGACAGACTGTTTTAGTGACAGTGTTCTGCGTAAGCTTAGCTTTTGCCAGCGAGCTGTTCCTCGGCAGGTTGCGGTTGATTAGAGCCACTATGAGCGGGGTCATTGTGGCTATGGCCGTTATGCTCGTGGGTGTGGCCAGTGTGGTCATCGTGATGACTATGACCACTGCGCGCCTGAACCGTATGGTGAGCGTGACCATCGTGGGCATGATGGCCGTTGTGATCGTGGCTGTGAGCGTGATCGTGGCTGTGATCGTCTAGCACCCTTAGCTCAGGGTTGACGGTGATGGGGTCAGCTTCTAGCAAAGCTTGAATTTGACCGTCCGCCCAGTCGGCGACCATCTGCATAAATTTTGGATGATCGTTAACGCACTCCATCTGTACGTAGGTGACTTCCGGATTTTTGCGGCGGAGCTGATGAATGATGTGATCTACGTCTAATAGGGTTTCGTGATTTTCGGTGGCGAAGCCGATGGGCATCATCACCAGCGCGGTTGCCCCCAGATCGATGATGTTTTGGCCTGCGAGGGTGACATTGGGCTGCGTCCAGTCAATCAAAGGAGTGTCGTGGTTGAGCCAGCCGATGGAAATCAGGGGGTACTTGTAGATCAGCTTTTCGCGCACGGCTTCGTATAGCTTTTGGCTTTCGTCGATGCCGGAGGTGAAGCCTTTGGCTTTGTGTGGACAGCCGTGGTTCATTAAGATAATGCCGGTCTGCGAAGGCAAATGTGCAACGGCAAGCTGCTTTTCAATTTTTTCTTCCACGAGATCGGCCAGTAGGGTGATGTAGCGATCGCGATCATAAAAAGAAGGAATGTAGCGCGTTCCTTTGAGCCAATGCTCACCGCTGCCTGCAAGCTTCGTCAAGGCATCATTGACCTGCTCGACAGCAATCCCGCTGGTAAAAATAGAATCGACCACCAGCAGAGGGTAGATCAACAGCTTGCTGAAGCCCTCAGCTTTGATCGTCTGTAACACTTGCTCAGGCAAATGCGGCGCACAAAAGTTAAACGCTTTGAAGACCTTGATTTTGTCACCCCAGCGCTGCTGCAAACAGGCTTCGACCCCAGCCCGCTGACGCTCAAAAATGGCGTTGTGTGGCGAGACAAACTTATCGTGCTGATGGCTCCATTCGTGCAAATCAAAGATGGCCAGCAGCTTGGCCAACGGCGGATATATCCAGGTGGGCACTGGGGCAAATTTGGCCGTGAGCAAGTTCAGGGCCTGCTCATTGTAATTGGCGAAGTCGTCGTAGCTTTCTACTTCGCCGTAGCCCATTAGCAGCACAGCAACACGGTCATCAGAAGCAACAGAATTAGCCGGATGCTGCAAGGTCATAGAAGTCATAGAGTTGTCTCAAGTCTGTGAGGTAGTTAGTTTTTAATCGAGTATCAATCGAGTATCAATCGAGTATCAATTAAGGGATGATTGAATGCTGTGAAAAAATATTTAAGGGTGTTTTGGCAATATTTTAAGGGTTATTTCGAGGGTAGCCAAAGTTCTAATCAAACTTCTTGCTACTCATAAAGCTTAAACTAACACCGAAAAATAGTTAGAAACGATCAATCAGGAAAGATTAATGATACTTTTCATCTAATAAAGAAAATTCATTCCAAGCTTATTTATTAGGCGCTTTAATCTTCCCAGAGTCGCTTGCGCTTTTGGCCCTCTAGGCGCTGATGAGTATCGCGCAGCAGCGCAGGAATGTTGAGCTGTTGGGGGCAGCGGGGCAGACAGTCGCCGCAGTCGGTGCAGCGATCGCCCCTTTTCCCCGGAAACCAATGCCCCGCATTTTCAAACATGCCATAGCGGTATTGACCAAACGCCTTCATTTCATAAGCCACCGCCAAATTGCGTAGCCGTAAGACTTCTGGAATGTTGATTGCTTCTGGGCAAGGTAAGCAAGCATGACACTGAGTGCATTGGTCGTTGCCTAGTGAATCTTTTTGAGCTTGATCTAATCGCGCGATCGCCTGCTGCTCGGCTTGAGTCAGTGCACCGTCAGCATCAGCCACCTGCAAAGGCCAGTCCAGCTCATGTGGGGTTGCAGGCCCAATGCTAAGTGTCGTAATGCGTGGGTCGCTCAGCAGCCAGCGGTAGTTGAGCAAAAGCGGATCGTAGGGAGCGCACAGGGCACTGAGCCGCTCGGACGGAGTGTAGAGCAGACCCGCTTTATCAGCCGGAGAGATAACGAAAACGCCCATGTCCTGCTGGTGGGCTTGAGCAATGGCCGGGGCGTTGCGCTGAAAAAAGTAGCTGTAGTGTAGGTTGATGAAGGCAAAGGCTTGAGTCGCACAAGCTCTCAAAATCAAATCGAGCGATCCATGCGTCGAAAAGCCCACATGCCGCACTCGGCCATCGGCTTTAGCCCGCTCCAGTGCAGGCAGCATTTGAGTCAGCGCCCAGTCCAAATGCTCAAGGGTATTAATGCCATGAATCGCCAGACAGTCCAGGTAATGGGTGCCTAAGCTAGCAAGGCTGCGATCAATCGCCTGATCAATGTCATCGGCGCTGTTAATTGCAGTTAAGTTAGGCGTTAGCTTACTGGTAATTGTCAGTTGAGATCGCACCGAAGTTTGGCGCTGCGCTAAGGCAGCTAAAGCCTTCCCGATGTAGCGTTCGCTAGCCCCGTAGGCAGGCGCGGTTTCGATGTGGTTAATCCCTTGGGCAATCGCTGCTTCAATCACTGCATAAGCCGCAGCTTCTGAGCCAAATCGCATTGTGCCTAAGGAGAACACAGATAGCGGTAGATTGGTTTTGCCGAATCGGCGATCGCGCATAAGCTTTTTAACATGAGTCTTCCTGTAAGCGTAGCAGACCTACATCAGCCGACCGCGCTCAGCAAAATCAGCCGGACTGATATCTGAGAGAAAATCGTGAAATGCCTCTTTTTCAGCCGCATCCGCTTCTCTATCAACCGGCATCGCCGCATCGACGACCACTTCTTCTAACACCCAAATAGGCGCGTTCACTCTCAGCGCCACCGAGATCGCATCGCTAGGCCGAGCATCTAGCTCCTTTTTTTTGTCACCTTTACCCACGGTCATCACCGCGTAAAAGGTGTTGTCTCGCAGCGCCTGAATCACGACTCGCTGTAAGGTCAAATCCCAAGCGCTCAAAAAATTGACAATCAGGTCATGGGTCATAGGGCGAGAGGGCTTTTCACCTTCTAGCGCCGACTGAATCGCTCTAGCCTGCTCATGAGAAACAAATATCGGCAGCTGACGACGCTGCGAACTGTCTCGTAGCAAGACGATGGGGTTTCGACTGCCTGCATCCACCGCGATCCCAGCAACACTCATCTCAATCATCGCTTAACCCCTCAACCCCTTTTAGGATAAACCGTTGCGAATACGCCTGTATAAAAAAATGTATCTAATTTTAAGACCGCACTAAAGTAGATTGCCCGCCCTGAAACCATCTTTCAATAATATTACGGTTAGAATTTTAAAGCTTGGTATTTGTTAAGCTGCGAATTCATGCTGCGAGCTTTCGCCTACTTTAAATTAAGGCGGTTTTGCTTGGAATTTGAGACTTGTGCAAAAAACTTCACCGAAATCACGCCAGAAATCACGCCATAAGTAATTATGTTCACAGGACTTGTCCAAAGCATCGGTCAGCTTCAGCATTTGGGCCCGTATCAGCTCAAAATTACCTGCAAGACATCGCGCGATCGCATCCTTACCGATATCGCCTTTGGTGACAGCATCGCCGTTGATGGCGTCTGCCTCACCGTCGAAAAAATTCTCTCAAGCGGGTTCGTGGCCTCAGCCTCACCTGAAACTTTGAGTAAGTCTACCCTGGGCAAGGTTCTAGACAATGGCTACGTCAACCTAGAGCCTTCACTGCGAGTCGGCAGCAAAATTGGCGGGCACTTCGTCACGGGCCATGTCGATGGCACGGCTCAGCTCGATAGCGCCGAAAGAGTTGCTAACGCCTGGGAAATTTCTTTTAAGCATCTGAGCCTTCCTGTTGCCCGCTACATCGTTAGCAAAGGCAGCGTTGCCGTCAATGGCATCAGCCTCACCGTAGCCGCTTGCAGCCTGTCAGGTGACCGATTCTCAGCGGCGGTGATTCCGGTCACTTATACCGATACTAATCTGCAATACCTGCAATCTGGCGACTGGGTGAACATAGAAGGTGACGTGCTCGGAAAATACGTTGAAAAATTTGTCCAAGTAGGGGCTAATGCGAACCCTGAGCAAGCTGATTCTGACTTAGCTACCGATCCGTCTTTAGCGTTTTTAGCAGAGCATGGCTACGCTTAGTCATCCAAATCAGCGCAGTACAGCGTTTCTCTAGTTTCTCTTTGGGTGGTTGGGTTTGTGCCGCTAGCAGTTTCGCATAGCATATCGTTCACCCGGGGATCAAAGAGCACATCGGTAAAGTCAGCGCCTTCTATGTTCGCCCCTCGAAAATCAGCGCTGATTACATAAGCGCCTTCGAGCACCGCATCTTTGAGGTTAGCTTTCCCCAATGTCGCGCCGTCTAGCGTCGCGCCTGTTAAGTCAGCCCCTTCTAAATTGGCTTTATCGAGGTGAGTGGTAAACAAGCGGACGCCTGCCAAATTGGTATGGCTCAGATTCGCTGAGGTCATATCGGCGCGGGTGTAGTCGTTATCGGTCAAATCTTGGCTTGAGAAATCTTGCTGGCGCAGATTTTTGCGATCAAAGTTGATAGCTTGAGCGGCATCGGCCCAACTGAAGCTTAGTGCGATCACCAGAACGATCATGAGGGTGGTCGTGAAAGTGATTCTAAAAATAGTGGAAGCGATCGCTAATCCACCTTGATGCATCCAACCGAGCCCGTTTGAGCCCCACTCCCGCATTTCTCGCCGACTAATAGCCATTTTCAAACGTGACCCCTTAGCTGTACGTAAGCTTGCTACTGCTCACTTTAAAACAGTACCGAACAAAGGGGTCAGTGCAGATACAGAGTGTTAAAAGCTTAATAACAACTGCGGCTAGCTCTTATGAAAAATAGACTTACCGATTTCTTGTAGCCGGTTCATTATTGGACGCTCTACATTCAGCACCGTGCGCGCACAGTTTCGCCCCGGCATTCCTGAAATCGCACCGCCCGGATGAGTGCCTGCACCCGTGAGAAAAAGCCCGTCAATCGGGGTGGTATAGTTGGCAATTTCTGGCAAAGGCCGGAAAAAGACCATTTGATCCAAGGTCATATCGATGTGGTAGTAATTGCCTTTGTATGCGCCGAGGCGATCGCCTAGCTCCGAAGGACTCTCCACGTTGCGAGCAATCACAGCGTCTTTGATATTAGGCGCATAGGTCGCCAGCTTATCCATTACCCGATCAGCCACCTGGTTTTTCAGCTCATCTGTCCAGCCCGTACCCAAATGCCCGGTACCTTCTGCGCCCGCAATCTGGTACGGCGCAAAAAACTCTACCCACAGCGTATGCTTGCCTGCCGGAGCCATACTCGGATCGCGCATCGTCGGCACCACCGCATAAAAAGACGGATCTTCATCTGGAATATTGCCAATGGCAGGCTGTTGATGCGCAATTTCGACTTGGCGCACCGAATCAGCAATTAGCACCGAGCCAATCAAATATTCATCGCGGTGATTGTACGCTTCAAATCTAGGCGCTTCTGAGAGCGCACAGTCAATTCGCAAAATCGTTTCGTTATTGTTCACAATCCGGCGTTCTAGCCGCTCTCTCAAACTTTCACTGGCGGCGTTCACATCGCCCGGTGCCATCAGCTGCAAAAACACTCGCTTAGCATCAATGTTTGAAATCACGCCTACTTTTGCTCGGTATTCAGTGCCATTGTCTACCTGCACTCCTACCGCCCGGTTATCATCTACCAAAATTCGCTTGACGCTCTGATCAGTTAAAATCACCCCGCCTTTAGCTTTTACCAGCTTTACCAAAGCGTCAGTGAGTGCGCCCGTACCACCGCGAGGTCTGGCCATACCTGGATGATGCCGCATCGACATCATCATGCCTCCAACAGAAATCGTTTTTTGTGAAGGCGGTGCCCCAAATTCAGAAGCAAGCCGAGCCAGCGGCGCTTTTAAAAATTCAGAATCAAAATATTCATTCAAAATGTCTTCAGGGCTTGTAAGCATCGTGCGGATTAGATCTAATGTTTTGTGCGGGCCGCCTAACACGCTCAACAGACTCTGAATGCTTTTGATATCGTAGTTGCCCAAGATGTCCAAAATTGCCTGCGGCGGCGCGTTAAAAACTGGCTGAATAGCTTTGGTCAACCGCTGCCAGAAGTCAATAAACTCTCTGTACTTTTGAGCGTCACGAGGGCTAAATTGAGCGATTTCTTCGCAGGTTTTATCCAGCGAACGGTGGGCTAAAAAGTATTTGCCGTCAGGGTGAGGACAAAAAACAACGGGATCACAAAACAGATATTCAAGACCGTACTTTTCTAGCTCCAGTTCTTCCACAACCGGCCCCAAATGAATAAATTCATGGTCAATCGCGCAGCGGTTGAACTTAAATCCAGGGGCATCGTCGGGAATTGTCTCTTCAGTCGTGGCTGCACCGCCAGGAATCGAGCGTTTTTCTAACAAAGCTACGCTGTATCCGGCCTTGAGCAAATAGGCGGCACAGACTAAGCCGTTGTGTCCGGCACCTATGATCACGATGTCATACGTCTGCATACAAAACATTCCAAAAGTTAGGGCAAAGCGAATCAAGACCGCTTGCCTTTGTGGTATCGAATTTTTGGAGTTAGGGAGTCTGTCGCCGTATAGAGATTAGCCGAATCAAACTTAGCAGGGGGACTGAGACAATTAGTACTTAGTTAGGCTTTCTAGTTGAGGGTTTCGTCTAGCTGATTTTCATATTTGCCGTGGCGGTTGCCGTTGCCATTGCCACCATTGTTGCTGGTACTGGCATTGCCATGAAACCGCCGCAGTCCGTTGGGAAACTGACGGGGGCCATCTATGGGATGGATCACATTAAACTGGTTGAAATTAATCACGCGCCTACCATGAGCGCCGATCAGTAAAATATCGGCAAAGCGGTGATTCCAGTAAATGTCGTGGGCGTTAAAAGTGTGTCTAGCGTGAATGGTTTGAGCGAGGGTTTCATCAAACCCGGTAAGAGTGACAATAATTTGGGCGTTGTCAAGTTTCAAGCTATCAACGGTGTCGCCGTCGAGTAGCCCACCTGGCTCAATCGGATGCATGGCTGTCCAGGAGAGGCTGAAAACAGGGGTGTGCGATCGCACTAACGGCACATCGTGAAAGCGCCGCATAAACTCACCTTCTTTACTAAACTCATCGCGTACCAGCGTTACCCATAGCTGCGCTTCTAAAATGTAGTTTTTACGCTTATTGGCCGTGCGAAACATCAGCGTCGGCACGCCATTGAAAGGCGCAATCACCGCCACATCACTAAACAAAATCCTCGCTGTTGGCAGCGAAAATCGCGCAAATACAAGCCCTGTTGTTGTTGCAATAAAAAACAAACTAACAATCGACTCAATCACCACTACCGAATGCGCGTACAGATTAGTGGGATACATTGCCCCATAGCCAATCGAGGCCATTGTCTGCACACTGAAGAAAAACAGCTCTAAAAAATATGCTGGCTCATGCTCATTTATCGTTGCCACCCCACCACCCATGCTATAAACCAGGGCAAACAGCGCATTGACCAGCAAATACAGCAGGCTAGTGAGGCTAACAAACGTTGGCCAAGGCATTGTTAGCAACAGATGATAAATATCGCCCCAATAAGAATGTGGATCGCCAATGCGCTCAATTTCTGGGTATGAGCGATTGCCGAACAAAAATCGCTTTGAAGCTTGTCGAATCTGAGGCCAAAACATGGTCTTTCCTAAAAAAGTAGCTAAGAGATGCGCCCACACTCATGACAGTCGCGATCAGCTCAAACGGTCGTGAGGGTAGCGCTAGATTTGCCCTAAATACCCATTAATATCGGCACATAACATTAATTTTTGATAGATGAATGCGTCATAATTCCTATAGTCTATAACAATACTCCGGACAAAATTAGGAGTCTATAAGCCCATAGTCACAGAGGCTTTGATAGTTGGAATGGCTTTTAATCAAAGTCTCGTCTAAACCTAAGTTGTGAATAAAGCGCTCAAGTAGGTGCAGATTGAGTTTGCGG
>JBGTIK010000279.1:0-6173 GCA_041745715.1 Phormidesmis sp. | reverse complement strand
TAGCATGGTTCTCAATAGTTAACCTTAATTGAGAATTTTTATGACTTAGTTCATTTGAACTGCTAAGCCATGAAAGTCTTTCCAAAACAGGGCTCTATCATTAATACCTGAGTGTGACACTTCAAAGGGCGGAATGTGGGTGTGAATGTTGGTTGGCCACGAATTTAACGTTGCGAAGGGCACTCACAACTTGTAAGCTCTAATCCATTCCTTCAATGGGCGCAAAGCCTTGCCTCTGAACGTTTTCCGTTACCGTGCGCGGATCGAGAAACTGGAGCAGATAATCGGGGCCACCGGCTTTGGAACCGACGCCTGAGAGTTTGAACCCGCCAAAGGGCTGACGGGCGACAATTGCGCCAGTGATCGTGCGATTGATGTAGAGGTTGCCGACTTCAAAGTCTTCGGTGGCTTGATCGATGTGAGAAGGGGTGCGCGAGTAAAGGCCACCGGTGAGGGCGTAAGGGGTGTTGTTGGCGATCGCTAGCCCCGCTTCAAAGCTCTCAGCCTTCATCACCGCTAGCACCGGCCCAAAAATCTCTTCTTGGGCAATTGTTCCTAGCGGATTCACATCGGTAAAAATTACTGGGCCTACAAAATATCCTTGTTCGGGTGATGGTAACTCCAAGGCCAACGTCGCTTCTTCTTTTCCTTTGGCAATGTATGCTCGAATCCGCTTTTGTGCCGTTTCATCAATCACTGGGCCGACTTGGGTACTGGGCAATTGAGCATCGCCGACATTAAGCGATCGAGTAGCCGCGACTAGGCGAGCGACAAACGTCTCATAAATTGGAGCGGCCACAATCACCCGAGAGCAGGCCGAACACTTTTGACCGCTGTAGCCAAAGGCCGAATACACCACGCCCTGCACCGCCTGATCAAGATCCGCACTTTCATCAATGATGATGGCGTTTTTGCCACCCATTTCAGCTACCACCCGTTTCAGATGCTGCTGTTGGGGCTGCAAAATCGCCGCATCTGCATAAATTTGACAGCCCACCTCTTGCGAGCCGGTGAACACAATCATATTCACATCGCGGTGTTTGACTAAATGATGGCCCACCGTGGAGCCCCGACCGGGCAGATACTGAAACACGCCTTTGGGTATGCCTGCTTCGACCAAAATTTCAGAGAGCTTGGCGGCAATGACAGAAGTGACAGCGGCGGGTTTGAGCATCACGCAGTTACCGGTTACTAGCGCCGCTACCGTCATCCCGGTAGGAATCGCCAGCGGAAAGTTCCAAGGTGAAATGACGAGCACTAAGCCCTTGGGGCGATAGCGGTAGCGATCTGTTTCTCCCGCCACATCGTAGATAATGTCGGCATCTAAGCGCTCCATTTCAGTCGCGTAGTACTGACAAAAATCAGCCGCTTCTGAAACTTCTGCATCGGCCTGATGCAAAGGCTTTCCGCCTTCAAACACCATCCAAGCATTCAGCTCATGACGGCGTTCTTCCAACAGCTTTCCGGCGCGGCGAATAATCGCGGCTCTCTCTTTTGCGGGTGTTTTTTTCCAGGTCGCAAAGGCGGCTTTGGCGGCGGCAACGGCTTCGTCCGCTTGGTCAATGTCAATTTGGCCAATGGTACCGACTGTTTCGGTAGGATTGCACGGATTGACGGAAGCAATTTTGGTAGATGTTTCGACAGATTCGCCATTGAGCAAGGGCCAGTAAGTTTTACCTAGCTGTTGCTGTACAGACTTCAACGCGGCAAAGGCGTCTTGGCGGTGCTGCATCACCGCGTAGTCCATGTCGGCGGAGAGATCGATGCGAGTGATCGAATCATCCGGCGAGGCAATCGGTTCGGGCAAGACTTTTTCGTGGTCTTGATCGCCTGCTCCCCAAGTGGGAATTTGCAGCAGTTCTTCAGCGGGGCGATTTTCTAAGCTCTGACGCAAAAATGAGCTGTTGGCGGTGTTCTCTAGCAAGCGCCGAATTAAGTAGGCCATGCCCGGAATCAGATCGCCGTAAGGGCAGTAGACCCGCACCCGGTAACCTTGCTTAACTAGGGCTGTAGCAATGGTGTCGGCCATGCCATACAGCACCTGAAATTCAATTTGGCGCTGAGGGATGTTGAGGGCTTTGGCGATCGCTAACGCATGTCCTTGCGATCGCACATTATGACTGCCAATTGCCGCATATAAATGCTGATGATTTTCCAACAGCAATTGCGTCATCCGCTCAAAGTTAGCATCTGTTGAAGACTTATGGTTGTACACGGGTGTCGGCCAATGGTTCTGCCGCGCCGTAATCGTCTCTTGATCCCAATATGCGCCTTTGACTAAGCGAACGGTAATCGGCTTGCCGCGCTTTTTGGCCCAGGCAATTAAATCTTTTAAATCCTGGTAGCTGTCGCGCAAGTAGGCTTGTAGCGTCATGCCGAGATCGCTGCGATCGCGAAACTCTGCTTCCATCAGCAAATCTTTAAGCGCTGCTAAGGTCGCATCTTTATAGCGATACTGCTCCATGTCAAAATGTACGGCTGCGCCGAGTTCTTTCGCGCGCCGCAACAGAATCCGAATGCGATCGCTCACTTTCTCCCGCGAACCTTCTACATCCAGCGGATCGAACTGCGAATAGAACGCCGTCAGCTTCATTGTCACCTGCACTTTAGGCAGATCAACGCCATCTGCGGTATCGATTTGCGCTACCGTTGACCACCGTTTTGCCGCTGTTGTCAGCTGCTCCATCAGATCCAAATACTGATCGAGATAGGCTTGCGCTTCGGGCTCGGTGACCACCGCTTCACCCAGCAAATCCATCGTAAACGTCATCGACTGCTTGCGAATTCGCTCGATGCTTTTGAGCGCTTGGGGCAAATTTTCACCTGAGACATACTTTCGAGCGAGGGTTTCAACTGCGCCTGAAAGCGTTGTGGCCGCGACGCTAGCAGGCATCGACTGCGGATCGGCAAAGTTCAGTAGGCTCTTGAGCGCTTGGGGCACTTCAACACTTTTGTCGCCTAAATATTCCTGCAAGTGGCGGGCAATTTCGGGCTTGCTGGTCAGCGCCGGGAGGCAGTCAATGAGGCGAAACATCTGCACCCGCAGGCCCGGATTTTCCATCGTCCAGCCCAGCAGCTTATCGTCCCACTTGAGCTGATCGCGCATTTTAGAAAAGAGCGATCGCTTACCCTGACTATCGGCTAACAGCTCACGGGCGATCGCTTGAGTCTGAACTTCATAGGGGCTGCTCGCGGCTTCACCAGCCGCCGCAACGGTGGGACGAGATGCATTGATAACCATTCCAAAAGTCTCCTACAGGACTCAAATGACCGGCCAAAAGAGCTTTATAGCGTCTGCTAAGCGATCATTTTATCAATTTAAGTTGGGGTATGTGTGATTGCAATAAGTTAAGGGACTGCCGAAGTCCCAGCGCCTACACCGTTGAGGGAATTAGCATTAGCATGGGCAGGTTTGACATTAGCGGTTCTTTCCGCCAGAGCCACGCCTGCATAGGCTGTCCCTCTAGGGCTAGCAAATATAGGCTCATCAGCTAATTCCGTGCCTTCAGAAATCGGATTGCGGGCTTTGATCAGTGAAATCGCTCGGCTCACACTTTCCGGCAAAATCACCACCAAGCTGCCGTCAGGCGCATTGTCCAAAGCCCACTCAATGGCTTCAGTCTCATTCAGCATGGTTTCGTGAGGGCCTTCAAAACTACCCGATGGTGATTGGGCAATGCCTTGCGCAATCAGCTCAGCGACTTCACCGCGATCTCGGCCTCGATTGTCTTCATCTTCTTTGACCACAATGCGATCAAAAATATCAGCTGCCAGGGTGCCTAGCTCTATGAGATCTTCGTCGCGGCGATCGCCCGGTGCGCCCACTACTCCAATTGCAGGGCCGTCCCAATTTTTCACAAAGCCGCCGACCGCCGCGAAACCAGCTGGATTATGGGCATAGTCCACCAGCGCATGGAAGCGCCCTAGGTTAAACAAATTCATCCGTCCCGGAATTTGCTGCGCGCTCGATTGGAACGTTCTTAGAGCAATGCGGATATCTTCTATTTTTACGCCTTGGACAAAGCCCACCAAACTAGCGGCGAGGGCATTGGCGATCATAAAGTCGGCCTTGCCGCCCATGGTCACCGGCACCCGCTCAGCTCTCTCAATTCGCAATAGCCAGTCTTGCTGAAGGATGGAGATATGGCCTTCTTCGTATACCGCTGCAATGCCGCCGTTTTGAACGTGCGATCGCACCAGCGGATTATCCGCATCCATTGAAAAATAAGCCACCTTCGCGGTGACATGATCGGCCATCGCCACCACGCGCTCATCGTCGGCATTAAGCACTGCATAGCCGCCTACTCTCACCGATTCGGCAATCACCGCCTTGAGCTTGGCTAATTCATCAATCGTATTAATATCGCCTAAGCCCAAATGATCGGCAGCGACGTTGAGCACCACGCCCACATCACATTGTTCAAAGGCTAGCCCTGATCGCAGCATTCCGCCTCGCGCTGTTTCTAGTACCGCCATTTCCACCGTCGGATCTTGCAAAATCATCCTTGCACTCTGCGGCCCGGTGGTATCGCCTTTCTCTAGCAAATGATCGCCTAGATAAATCCCGTCGGTGGTGGTATAGCCAACGGTGCCATACACCTGACGGAAAATATGGGCTGTTAGCCGAGTGGTTGTTGTTTTCCCATTGGTGCCGGTAATCGCCACAATCGGAATCCGAGTCGGCGATCCGGGTGGCAGCAGCATATCCAAAATTGGGCCTGCAACATTGCGTGGTACCCCTTGACTCGGGGCAACATGCATTCGCAGTCCCGGCGCGGCATTGACTTCTACAATGACGCTATTGACCACCCGCATCGGCTGAGAAATGTCTTCTGTAACAATATCAATGCCCGCTACATCTAACCCAATTAAGCGAGAAGCCCGCTCCGCAATCCACACCGTCTCAGGATGAATTTCATCAGTGCGATCAATCGCCACACCGCCCGTACTAAGGTTTGCCGTCTCTCGCAAATAGCAGATCTGACCCGCCTCTAAAACGGTGTCTAGCGTATAGCCTTGAGCGCTCAGCAGCTTATCTGTTGTTCTATCTAGATGAATTTGTGTCAAGATATTGTCGTGACCTTCACCCCGCCTGGGATCGTTGTTTTCCTGATCGACTAGGGCTCGAATGGTACGCTTGCCGTCGCCCAGCACATGGGCCGGAACCCGCTCAGCAACCGCAATCACCTTATGATTGACCACCAGAACGCGATGGTCGCGGCCGGTGTAATAGTGCTCCACAATCACCCCATCGGAGATCTCGCGGGCCTTATCGTAGGCAATCTCAGCTTCTTCCCAGGTTTGAACATCCAAGGTAATACCGCGACCGTGATTGCCATTTAGGGGCTTGACGACAATCGGATAGCCGCCGAGATAGTCTAGGGCATCTTCTAGGTCTCGCAGAGAATAGACAACGCTGCCTTTGGGTACCGGAATCCCCGCATTGCCCAAAATTTGCTTGGTGCTTTCTTTATCACAGGCCAGCTCAACGCCTATTACGTTGCTGTAAGAAGTCAAAGACGCTTGCACACGCTTTTGATGAATGCCGTAGCCAAACTGCAAAATCCCGCGTACATCTAGCTCAAACCAAGGGATATTACGCGCTTGCGCTTCCCGCACCAAAGCTTCTGTGGTCGGGCCCAAGGCTGCGCCTATCTTTAAGTCTCTGAGATCTTCGAGATCTTTTTGCAGCTCTACATGAGGATAGCTGCCGGTTTCAATAATGCTTTCGCACAGGCGCAGAGCGGCTCTAGCGGCGTAGCGTCCGGCGGCTTCGTTTTCGTATTCAAAGACAACTTGGTATACGCCGGGATCGGCGGTTTCGCGGGTGCGCCCAAAGCCCACATCCATGCCCGCTAGGGTTTGTAGCTCTAGGGCAATATGCTCAATGATATGACCCATCATCGTGCCTTCTTGGACTCGGCTCAAAAAGCCGCCTCGGTTACCGGGTGAGCAAAAGTGCTCTATCAGGCTAGGCATGGCGGTGACCATGCCATCGTAAAAGCCGGGAATAGTATCAGAAGGCCGCTCAGCGAGATCTTCTAGATCCAATCTCACGATGATTAGCTTGGTATAGCGAATGCTCCAATAGTTCGGACCGCGAAGCGTTTGGGTTTTGAGAATTTTCATAAGTTTTGAGGGCAGTTAGCCTATGTGCCAATAACCTAAGTACA
>JBGTIK010000278.1:0-13786 GCA_041745715.1 Phormidesmis sp. | reverse complement strand
GCTTGTGCGGGAAAACCGCAGGCAGGCTTCTGTGGGGGGGAGGCTCTCAACGATATAAGGTCGAATCTTGTGACACTCTTCAACCGAAAGGGGAGAGCAACAGGGAACACAAAGCAGACCTAAGTATTCGGAGGAGTCCTCTCTACCCGACAGACATTCTAGCCTGTCGCGTACGGAACCGCAGAGTTTGGTTTGAATAAGGGCCACTACAGCGTCTGCTTTATCAAGCACAAGTTTCACATTGGAGGCTCTCGGTAGGTATATATAGCAGGTAGTGCTTCTTTGCTGTTGCAAAAAATAAGGTGTGGTTAGAGGCGTTAGCTCCTGACTACAATATGACCTATGGCGATCGCGCCAACATTTCCAAGCTAATCGAAGCGATCGCTCGTCAAAAGCTCAAAATTGCGCCTAACCACGACTGGTCAATAGAGCGGATCAATTTGCTGAATAGAGCCCGCAATCTATTAACTGATGCGGGGCAAATGGAAGATGCCAGGGCGATCGCCGAACTACTGTGCAGCCGCACCGAACTCACCATTCCCTTGCGTCAGCAGCTAGAGCAGTTTCTAGAGCGTGACGTGCGCGCTTGGCGACTGCAAATAGAGCGCTACATTAGCCGCCATCAGCCCTTTCAGCTCTCCTATCAAGACGCTGCCGACAACCTCTTTCAATTCACCATTCGCCACGCCCGCATCGTGCCCCGCAATGACCGGCAATATTTAGACTGCTGGTGCGAAGAAATTAGCAATAGTAACGACTTGCCAGATTTGGCCCACAACCGAACATTGCGACTAGATCGAATTATTGATGCAACCGTGGTGCCAACCAAATCCAGTTGGCTAGAAGATTTGGCCACGGTAGAGGTGGAAATGCTGTTGTATGGAGGGTTGGTTTTTAACTACAGCAGTAAAGAAGGGCGAGATAGCTTAGTCGAGCGGCTAGAAGATCAGCCCCAGACTCTGCGCGTGGTCAGAAACATCACTAGCAGCTTTTGGTTTATGCGCGATATTTTGCCCTATGGGGATGATTGTGAAGTGATTAAGCCAGCGGAATTGAGAGAGAAAATGGGGGCGATCGCTCAAAAAATGCATCAGCGATATGCCGCTCAAGATTAAATCAGACACACCCGCTATGCTCAAACTTGTAAAATTCTGAGTCATTACTAAGGGAAGAACGCTCAGCTAACGGCATAATCTGAGAGTTCTCGCATGTAGCGAGGATGAAACCCTAGAACAATGTCTTCTTTAGAAACACCTGCCTTTACTAAGTCTGCGGCAAGATCATACTCAGTGGTGTTAGCCAATAGCCAAACCTTTCCATTGCGAATCACAAAGTGCATCGGGCAATGGTGAACCCATCTTTCCTGTCGCCAGCCAGTGTGCCAAACCTGATAATGGTGACGCTCTGTGTCAAAGCTGACTTCTGCCTCAATGTCTCCATTGGCAGGTTTATGCTTCGCATATTCCTTTAACAAATTTTGAACAATTGCCTGATACCGCTCTAACTTTTCCATGACACAACCTCTTGATTACTAACGCTATAGACCAACAGCTTCATATTGTTTTCTTCAACCACTGTTCTTGGAAAATCTAACTGAAAAAATCCGTTATAAGTCGGAGATGGTACTGCAAGATAGAGAACACGGTCAGGATCACTGGTTCTGAGCGCTATACGGTAGTTGATGAACTGCCCTAATGCCCGATGAAATTCGGTAATGTTAGAGCTGGAATCTAAAAAACTTTTTACTTCGACAGCAATTTTTTGATCCTGCCGTTCAGCCGCAAGGATTCGTTCTGCACCTAAGTCGATTTCCATATCAACGCCGCCTACTTGCAGGTCAAAAGGATCGTGGGTAATTGTCCATCCCTCTTTGATCAAAGCAGTGACAACGACATCATGAAACTTATCCCTAGCCATGACAGTTTCAGTCCCGATGGTCGGGCTTCGTGGATGACCTGAGAACGCGCGCGCCTCATTCCTAGCTATCCTAGCAGTTTCAGTCCCGTTGATAATAGAGATGCATTGAGCCCCGTTGAGCCTCGATGCTGCACCAGCCTAAAATCGGTTAGTATCTATACTTCCTTTTTACGCTTAATTTAAGATCGCGATCATTTACGAAAAGAGTAAAATGTGATTAGTACGTACTCTGGCGAATTAGATTTTTAGCCCCTAGTTTACCGTTCACAGCCAAAAAACGGCCTTATATTCATGACCTCACACTCTATTGCTCAATCTGAAACCCTGTTTGGCGGCTATGCCTATCAGATTATTCGGCAGCAGTCTAAACGAGTGTTTAAGCTGCGATCGCCCGTCTTAGCCGACACCGATCCAGAAGCTGTCCACGAAATGCGAATCGGCACCCGACGACTGCGATCAGCGCTGAGTCTGTTTGATGATGTCATCGCCCTTCACCCTCCCAACAGCTCAGAGTCATCCCTAACCCGCTCAGATGACGCAGCCGCAAGCGGCATCTCTAACCAACTAACTAAAGCCGTCAGAAAGCTTACCAAGACGCTGGGTAAAGTTCGTGATTTAGACGTAATGCAGCAGTGGCTCGAACAAACCCTCACTGCTCCCGACTCAGACACCGCCGCCGCTAGCCAACTAGAAAAAGCAGAAAAAAAGACCGTTAAAACCCTCCTGAAAAAGCTTAAGAAGCGCCGCAACAAGAAATTTTCTAGTCTCGAAAAAGTTCTGAGCAACAAGTCCTACAAAAAGCTCACCCATCAATTTAATCAATGGATAGAGCAGCCGACATTTTTACCCGCTGCCCAAGAGCTTGCAGGACGCGCGGCGGCTGTGCGTATTGTCAGTCCTATAGCTGAACTATTGCAGCATCCCGGCTGGCAAGTGGGCACTAGCACTCAGGGCAAGCAGCTTTCACCCATCCCAGGATTGACCCTCGCTGATCTCAACCAGCTTTTAGATCAGTCGGGGCCGCAGCTTCACGATTTGCGCAAGCAAATCAAAGGCATCCGCTATCAGATGGAATTTTTTAGAGGGTTGTTTGATCTCACCTACGCAGCTCAAGTCAGAGAGTTTCGAGCCATTCAAAGCCTGTTAGGTCAGCTCCAGGATCAGGTTGTGATCAGCGAGTTCTTCACAGACGAAATCGGTGCAGACTGGCCCCAGCAATTGCCCACTATCGAAGCCGCCTTTCAAGCCTCGCGGCTAGAACTGTGGCAGCAGTGGCAGTCTTATCAGCGCAAGTATCTAGCGCTACAGTCGGTAGCCATATCAGCCGCCTAGGGCCGGATTGGTTCACCGTTATTGCGCCGCCGGATCGGGGTTTTTTAGGGTAACGGCAAAAGCGGCTACAACCACCGTTAGCCCCCCGGCTATCCAAAACGGCATGGCGTAGCCGAAAGCCGTAACCAGTAAACCCGAAAAAGCGGGGCCAAAGGCATTGGAGATGCTCAAATAAGAGGCATTCAGACCCAGCACTTCGCCCTGCTCTCGTTGGCTGCTGCGCGTCGATAAAATCGAGTCTATCAGCGGCATGGGGAAGGCATTAGCAAGGCCAAAAAAGCACAGCAGCACAGCAAAAGCAACAATATTAGGCAAAGCAGGCATCAGCATAAATAGCACGCCGCGAGCAATCAGTGCGCCCACTAGCAGATTCACTAGGCTGAAGTGTTTCCGTAGGGGCTCTAGGGCAAATACTTGAGCCACAAAGGAAAGCAGGCCGACGGCGACGAAGGCTATAGCTAAGTTTTTCGCATCTTGCTTGAGCACGTTGATAAAAAACGGCTGGAAGGCAAAGGTAAAGATGGTAAAGGTAAAGCCACTGAGAAAGGTCATCAGCAAGATGCGGCCTACAACCGGGCGGCTCAGCGCGGTAAATAAGCCAGTGAGATTGAAAGGGTTGGGGCTTTTTTTAACGCTGGAGCCGGGTGGTGCGGCTGAATCTGTGGGTTCTTTGGTTTGAGTTTTGGCCTGAGTTTCGGGGAGAAAAAAGAAGCAGAGAATGGCGGCGAGAAGAGCGATCGCGGCTGACACCAAAAAGCTCATTCCCAACGGCGAGATGCCTGGAATTGGCGGTACCGTTTGAGCCAAATAGCTCAGCGGCGGCCCCGCCACAAAGCCTAATCGAAACAAACCACTATAGATGCCAAACGCCTGCGTCCGCTGCTCAGGTGTCGTCATATCGCTGACTACCGCCTGCGCTACCGAGTTATTGCCGCCGGTAATGCCATCGAGAATACGAGCCGCAAATAGTAGTAAAGGAACACCCGCCAGCGCTGCAAGCACATTTGCCACTACCGTCCCCAATAGGCTAATCACCAGCAGCGGCTTGCGCCCCCACTGATCCGATAGCTGCCCCAAAATTGGCGTCCCCACAAACTGCGACAGCGAATAAGCCGTCGTCAGCAAACTCGCCTCAAAATCACTCAGCCCAAACTGTTTTGCATACGGATACAGCACCGGAATGATAATTGTGAAGCTCACCGCATTAATAAACGCAATCGAAGCTACAATCCAGAATTGAATAGGCAAGCGCTCAGCAGAAGAATTAGAAGCTGGCATAAGTCACAAAAGTATGGGCGATACAGGACTCGAACCTGTGACATCCTCCTTGTAAGGGAGGCGCTCTACCAACTGAGCTAATCGCCCGCAGTGCAGGAAGCCACACCCTATCTCAGAAAATACAGGCGCTTCACTCCGGATTAAGATAATAGCAGAAAAGCTCTGCTGGTAAAACCCACTGATTAAAAATAGGCCAAATCAAAAATAGGGTGACCCATTCAGGTAGGAAGCTTCGGGTAAGAAGCGCTAGAGCAGCGCTTTGGTGGTGTCTTTAGAAACATTTGTATTACTTTGTTAATTAATTCATGCCTCTATCCACTACTGTATAGGGTGTTGCATTCTTACAGATTGATCACTGCTATGCCATCAGGCCGCACCCACGACCAGATCACGCTTTGGGGGTTACCGCCGGTAATGGGCGTTACGTTCACGCTCACCCGTAATCCTGCGGTAACAGCCATTGTTAGCATCGCTTACCTCATGGGCGGATTTATGCTCGGCCCCGATTTGGATATTCACTCTATTCAATACAAGCGCTGGGGACCCATTCGATGGATTTGGCTACCCTACCAAAAGGCGCTTTCACACCGCTCTAGATTGTCTCACGGCCCCATTGTTGGCACAGCCATTCGGGTGATTTATTTAGCTTTGTGGATAGGGCTGCTAGCTATATTCATAACCGGCATTCTCAACGCTTTGTGGGATGCGCAGCTCACTTGGCTCAGCTTAAGCCAGACTTTTCGCTATTCACTTCGTCACTATCTCACGCAGTGGATAGCGATTCTAATTGGGCTAGAAGTGGGGGCTATGAGTCATTCTGTGAGCGATGCTATAGGCAGCTACTGGGTGCGTAAAAAAAAGCTAGCTAAAAGGCACTCAAAGCAAAAGCAAGGGAGCAAAAAGAAGCCTCACCTTTAAAGGAAACTTTGTTTTCTGAACGATTTCAACTTGGATTAAAAGCCGATAGATGTGTCATGAAAGCGATGAAATGAACCGACAAACAGTGGCAAGACTAAACCGTCTTCCAAATGACTGATTCTTTTTTATAGGGGCTGCCCATCAGAAAAGTTGTTATAAATTTTTGTCATAAATATCCAAAAGTGGCCCAAAAGAAAAATGACAAAAGAGTAATAAATCCTCCTATCCTTGCTCCTTATAGCTCTGGTCAATTCTCCCTCTTTCAGATAGCTTGACAAGTTGTTGTCGTAGCGATTAACTTAATAAGCAATACGGTAATTACACCGTAGCTTATAGCTGATATCATTCTCTTTTCAATTATTAGGAGTTACAATATGAAAGTTAAGTATATGGCTGCTTTGGCTGCTGCTTCCGTTTTTGGTATGGCAACGCTGACTAGCTGCGGCCCTGAAGCGGCTGAGCCCGATGCGGCTGGCGAAGTTGCTCCTGATGCGATGGCTGAGCCCGATGCGGCTGGCGAAACTGCTCCTGATGCAATGGCTGAGCCCGAAACGGCTGATCCTTGCGCAGCGCCTAAGTAGATAAGGTTGCAATTAGCAGGTTGTGGTCAGCAAAATATAGTTAGCGAAAGGCTTTTGCGTTCGTTTACTGAAGCAGACAGCGAAGGCTAATTTAGCGGCAGTACCTAAAGTAATTGCGATTCGTTGGTCACAACAACAAGAAAAAGTTCCTAGTTATTCTGGGAACTTTTTTTGTGCTTATTTTAACATCTGTTCTAAATTTGATTGGCTCGCCAACTTATCGAGCTGTTTTTTGGCCAATGGTGGTGATGTATAAGACAGCCTCTTCGTCTGGAATGCTCAGCAGTTCGTTAACCTGATCGTCAAAGAATCCGGCAATGCCGCTGACGCCTAAGTTGCGGCGAGTTGCGGCGAGGTTGAGGCGCTGGCCGAGGTGTCCCGCATCCATATGGAGGTAGCGGTAGGCTCTGTCGCCGTATTTTGCGATCGCCCCCCCCAAATCAGCCGTATGAAAAATTACCGCCCCGGCATCGCGACCCAAGTCTTGCCCTAAGCACAAAAAATGCAGATCTTTATGGAACTGCTTGAAGCGAATTTGTCTGAGCTCTTGGGCTTGAGGCGCGTAGTAATAGCAGCCAGATTCTAAAGAATCGACGTTTGAAACCGCGATAAAGGTGGCAATGAGGCTCAAGTCAAAATAGTCTGGCTGGGCGTCAAAGCCTTGCAGGCGGTAGTGCTCCGGGTGATAGGTAAAGTCGAGCAACCCAAATAAGTCGGCTTGTGAAAGCGGTGCGCCGGTATAGCGGCGAGTAGAACGGCGGGTGAGCAGTGTGTTTTCGAGGTCGGCCAGCTGATCGCCCCATAAAATCGGCTGCGTTTTGGTCGAAACGGTGATGCCAAAGGGGAAGTTGTACTTGTCAGCTAAGGGTTTTTCGGCGGGTTTTTCGGCGGTGGGTTGGCGATTTTCGGCGGTGGTGCTGTCAGCTTTGGCGGTATCTGCGGGCAGGGGTAAGGGCGCGTTTGGGCTTTTTTGCTGCTGCTGGCCAAATCCGGCATCGGTAGCAATGAGGGTATTTTCGTGCAAGTAGCTGAGCAGTTCGCCCTCGGCCACCGGTAAAATTTTGGCGTGAATAGGGCTAGGTAGGGCGCTGCGGGCGGACGGAAGGTTTTGCTCGACTTTGAACAAATCAGCTAGAGCGAGTAGGGCAATAGCACTTTCTTCTTTGCCATCCAAATACAGGAGCTGATTTACCCGTTCATCCGCGAAGCCGCCAATGACATGAGGCCGATAGTCGCACAGCGTCGCCGCTATTTCTAGATTTCCGAGCAAATGCCCAGAATCTAAAAACACTCGCCGGTAGGCCCGATCTTGATAGCGCCAAGCCGATCGCTGAAACACCGCGCTCACGACCAGCGCAATCTGGGTTGACTCTAGTGCCGGATGCCAAAAGCAAGCGGTTTGCAGCGCGCTCCAGGGATGGTCATCCCAAAATCGCCAGAGGCCGTGCGATCGCACCTGATAGTTATATAGTCCCGCCGGTAGCAAAGACGTACCGCGCGACACCAGATAGATCTCAGCCGGGTACAGCCCCCCTGCCGACGGCGCAGCCCGCAAATACATCGGCTCACCCGAAAACGTCATCACCTTAGCCGTCAGCCCATAGCTATCGATTAACAGCCGTGATAGCCGCTGCCACCAGCGCCACTGATCGTCTGCACCGGCAGGCGTATCTTCTAAGTAAGGCTTTAGATCAATCTCGTGCCCTAGCTTATAATCCTTATAGGGCAATGGCTGCTGCGACCAATCTAATCCCGGCCCCCGGCTCTTAGCATTAATTGTTTCCGGATCGTACTTCGTGCGCTGATGATAGTGCTGAGCAATTGAGATATCTGGCATGGAAACTTTTGAGGGAGGTGCAGGGGCGTAATGGATTTTAGATCCAATTTAAATGATAGCGGGCTGACCTACTAGGGTTCAGACGAATCCCTAGAGCGCCCAAAGAGAACCCAAAGAACGCCCAAAGCGCTCTAAGGATCTGTTAATCTGACGATTCAGGTAGAATGCACACAAAACCGGCAACTAACCGCCGGGATTCAGGGCCCAAGCAAGGCCAAGTAAGGGGCTATCCCATGCAGGGAAATCAAAAGAATTGGCGCTTAATGTTGGCCATCAGTGGTTTGCTGACGAGCGCGCTAGTGCTAGGCCAGCGTGAGCTGAGTCAGTTTGCCCTAGCGCAGCCGTCCGTAGCGCCCCCCAAAACGACATCCGAAACGACACCCAAAACGACAATAGCGGTGCTGAGTCCAGTCCCAGCAGCCAATTCTACAGCTGTGATCGCTCAGCAACCTTCTGAAAATCGCGTCGATCAGGCGACGACGCTGCTGATTGTGATGATCGGAGCTTTTGTGCTGGTGCTGGGCATGGGCGTAGTGCTGCTGTGGTCGCTGCGAAAATCGGTGGTGAATGAAGTCGCCACCATTGTGCGCACTCAGCTCAACGAAATGACCGAGCTAGAAAATAAGGTGCACAGCGCTACCCGCAGCCTCAACCGAATTTTGGCTGATGCCGATGACTTGTCCGGTGAGCTGAAAGGGCGATCTGGTCATTTTCAAAAAGAGGTGATTGCTCAGCGCGAAGTGCTGATGGGCTTAGTCAAAGAACTCAACGCCTTTAAGCTGCAAACCGCAAAAAACTGGGAAAAGCAGCTTGAAGATATCAATCAAAAGCTAGAAGCCACCGCCACCGACTTTACAGGCGCTACCGCCGAACTCAAGGCCCAAGCACAGCAGCGATTAGCCGCGATGAATGCCGAAACAGCGGTTGAGAGCCAGCGCATTCTTCAGCGCTTCACTACCTCTGAAGCTGAATTATCTCGCCATGTGGGCGTCATTAAAGAAGAAACTCAGCGCCGCAAAACGGCCTTTTTTGATGAAATTGAGCGCAAAGAATCTGTCCTTTCTGACCAGTTGGGCAGCTTGCAGGCCCAGGCACTAGCCGAACAAGACCGCGTGCTTTCTACACTCGTCAAAGCCAGGAATGAATTTGGCCCTAAACTCTCGGAAGTAGAAGCCGCCGCCAAGGCCAAAATAGAACAACAGCGCGATCAGGCGCTAGAGACTCTTAAAGAATCTGAAACGGCTGCCATTCAAGAATTAGAAGAGATTCAGGTGAGCGCCCTAGGGCACCGCGAACTGGCGCTGCAAAACATTCAGCGCTCTACCGAAGAATTGCAGCAGCAGTTCAACGCCATCCGCAGCGAAGTAGAAAGCCGCAAAGCCGATATGATGCAAAGCTTCCGCCAGTCTGCCGATGGCTTTTTGACCCAGTTCGCGACTCTTAAAGCCGATGTAGAAGGTCGTAAAGGCACTATTTTGGGTGATATGGATAGAGTCGCTACTAGGTTTAAACAACAGATTGCGAGCCTGCAAGCAGGCGTGAATGAAGAGCGCAGTCATACGATTATGCAATTGCAGTCTACCGCTGAAGGCTTTCGGGCCCAGCTCACGAACTTGGGCACTGATTTGGGTACGCGCAAAAGTGAGCTATATAACGAACTTACGGCAACTGCGAGAACTTTTTCGGAGCAGCTAGCGGCGGTGCAGGGAGAACTCGGTGAGCAGCGCGATCAGGTGATGGGCATTGTGCAACAGCTACAGAGCGATTTTACGCAAGAGCTAAATGAGCTGAATTCGGGCCTTGGCAGTGAGCGAGAAGGATTGTTGCGATCGCTCAAAGACATCGAAACCAATTTTACCGGTGAGCTTGCCAGCGTTCGCAATACCGTCTTTGGTCGTCGGGATGTAATCATCGACAAGCTCAACAGCTTTGACTCACGCCTCGGTGAACAGATTGGCGAACTGGCTAAAGCTGCTAGTGAGCGCGAACAAGCCGCCCAAGCCCGCCTCGCGCAAATCGAAGAAAAGTTTGCCCAAACGCTCGATGCTTTGCAGACCAATCTCGATCAGCGCCAAACCAAGGCGATTACCGAAGTCACTCAGGTCAAAGAAGAGATTCAGGCCAAACTCTCAGCGCTGAATGCTGAAGCCGAAGCCGAAAAGCAACAGATTATGCAACAGCTGGGGCAGCTCACCCCCGAATATGTTGCAGATTCTTTTATGAGCACCTCTCAAGCCCAAATCGACACGCTTTCTGAGCAGGTGAACCGGCTCAAAGACAATCGCCCGGAGCTGTTTTTAACCGCTGATGAATTTATCGCAGAGGGCGATCGCCAGCTCGAAAACCAGCAGTACAGCGCCGCGCTTGCCGCTTACGACCGAGCCCTAGAGGTGCAGCCTAGTAACGCCGATCTGTGGTTTAAGCGCAGCCGCGCCCTGAGCGAATTGGATCAAAAAACAGAGGCTTTAAGCGCCCTCAGTGAAGTGACGCGGCTCAACCCAGAAAACACTGAAGCCTGGTATCAAAGCGGCCTCTTGCGGCGCGAACAGCGGCAGTACGAAGAAGCGCTAAGTGCGTTTGATACGGTGATTGAGCGCGATCCAACCGATGCCAAGGCATGGCTGAATCGGGGTATGGTGCTGAGCCGGTTGCGCAAGCGAGAAGAGGCGATCGCGGCTTTTGATCGCGCTATCGACATCAATCCTGAGTACCACGAAGCCTGGGTCAATCGCGGCGTCGCTTTTGGCATTTTGCAGGCTCACGAAAAAGCCTTTGAATCGTTTGATCAAGCCGTAATTTTGCAGGCCAATGACGCCGTGGCATGGCTGAACCGGGGGCTGGCTTTGACGGAGCTAGAGCGCTTTGAAGAAGCCGTGGCCTCGTTTGATAAAGCCGTGCGCTTTAAGCCAACCTTGGCGAAAGCTTGGGATAATCGGGGCTATGTGCTGCTGAAATTGGGGCGCGATCGCGACGCGCTCAAAAGCTTTGACAAAGCGATTTCAGCCGATCCGAATTACGCCAAAGCCTACTACAACCGTGCCTTGTGCTATGCCCTTGGCCGTGACAACGATCTCGCTCTCGAAAACCTTCAGCAGGCCGTTCGCCTAGAGCCTAGCTACAAGCAAGAAGCTCAAGCCGACGAGATCTTTGAAGACATCTGGAGCGATGACTGGTTTAAAGAACTTGTCGGCCAATAGTTAGCCCATAGTTAGCCATGAGCTTGTCAACTAGACGCTACACACAGTGTCCGTTGATAACTCAGGCAAAAACCACTGTAACTTTATTTTGAGCAGAGAATTACAGAAACACCCACAAGGCTTGTCTATCAAAACACTTAGCCTATCAAAACACTTATTATGTGGGAAAATTTGCTAGTGATTGTTGCGGTTCGATTATTCTAAATCGCTTCGACCATCTTGAAACGAAAAACGAAAATAATAGTAAAATAGAACCATGCTGAACAAATAGATAAGTAATGATTACCATTAATGCACTTGATTTCGATTCGGCAGCTTCAAGATGATGCAAATGCTTACCCAGATGTTAGTCAGGCCATAGTATCTTGGTATGCCGTCGTCAGAAAAGCAAAATGGGAGAAATTGGAAGATGTCAGGAAGGTTTATCGAGATGCCGATGTTGTAGGAAACTTCACTGTATTCAACCTTAGAGGAAACAAATACCGTCTCATTGTCGGTATTGACTACGTAAGTCAGACCATTTACTACAAGTATCTTCTAACTCACGCGGACTACGATAAGAATAGGTGGAAAAATGACCCTTATTATTGATAGATCAATATACAGCAACCTACTGCTAGCAACCGCTCCAAAAGTCATCGAGTCAGACTCTGAATATAAGAACACCCTAACTGCTGCCGAAGAACTGACCTTCAAAAAAGACAAGACGCCAGAGGAAATCGCGCTATACAGACTGTTGGTAACGCTAGTTGAAGCATACGAAACTGAACATTATCCAATTGAATCCCCCTCCCCTGACGAGATTCTACGACATATTTTAGAAGCTAGCGGAACTAGCGTATCAGCATTGATAGGTATCCTCGGTACTGAGCAGGTGGTTTCGGAGATCGTGAATGGTCATCATAAAATTAATCCAGTACAGGCCAAAATGCTTGGAGAAATGTTTCAAGTCTCTTCAAGTTTATTTATATAGCCATCGTCGGGTGCATTCGTGCAACACTCCTCTAACGTAACCGGTACCGATCCGGCAGCTTCACCGGAAATAGAGTGATGAAGATACCTCAATAGATAAGGGAACTGCAAGATAATAAGTACTCGCTCGCCCTCACCCTCACCCCTTTAAAGACACAGTTTAGATAGCCCTTGGGTGCATTAATGCGTTTTCCCAAGTTTGGGCTAGGGGATGAGGGCGACGGAAAGCTATGAACAGGCAAGTCTCTTAAAACAGATCTTTATCGGTAACCGCGCCCTGACTGCTCGAAGACACCAGCTTGGCATATTTGGCCAACACTCCCCGCTGATAGCGAGGCTTTGGCGGGCTCCACTGGGATCGGCGCTGGGCAAGTTCTTCGTCAGATACATTCACCTGTAGCAACAGCTGATCGGCATCAATGGTGATGGTGTCGCCCGGTTGAACCAGGGCGATCGCGCCTCCCACTGCCGCCTCTGGGGCCACATGCCCCACCACCATGCCATACGTCCCGCCCGAAAAGCGCCCATCGGTAATCAGCCCGACCGAATCGCCTAAGCCTGCGCCAATAATCGCCGAGGTAGGCGCCAGCATTTCGCGCATTCCCGGCCCGCCTTTGGGGCCTTCGTAGCGCACCACAATCACATCGCCTGCCTTAATTTGATTGGCCAAAATCGCTTCTAGGCAGCTCTCTTCTGATTCAAACACGCGCGCGGGGCCAGTGATGCTGCGATTTTTAATGCCTGTGAGCTTAGAAACCGCGCCTTCAGGAGCAAGATTGCCTTTGAGAATACCGAGGTGGCCTTGCGGATACATCGGCTGGCTAAACGGGCGAATTACGTCCTGATCGGTGGGCGGCTGATCAGGTACATCGGCTAGCACTTCGGCCACGGTTTGACCGCTGACAGTGAGCGCCTCGCCGTGCAGCAGCCCTTCATTTAAGAGCATTTTCATTACTTGCGGGATGCCGCCTGCTTGGTGCAAGTCGGTCGCCACATAGCGGCCTGAAGGCTTGAGGTCACAGAAAACCGGCACTTTCAGGCGAATGGCTTCAAAGTCGTCAATGCTGAGATTGACGCCGATGGCGTGCGCGATCGCCAGCAAATGCAGCACCGAATTGGTCGATCCGCCGACGGCCATAATCACCGCCATCGCATTCTCAAAGGCTTCACGGGTGAGAATGTCTTTGGGCAAAATCTGCTGATGAATCGCTTCGACTAAAGCAAAGGCAGATTTTTCGGTGCTGACGGCTTTTTCTTCGTCTTCAGCCGCCATCGTGGACGATCCGGGCAGGCTCAGCCCCATCGCTTCAATCGCCGAAGACATGGTGTTAGCAGTGAACATGCCGCCGCAAGATCCCGCGCCGGGGCAGGCATGGCGCTCAACCGCATCTAAGCGGGCGCGGTCAATTTTACCAGCGCTGTACTGACCCACGGCTTCAAAAGCGCTCACAACCGTCAGGTCTTCGCCGTCTAAATGGCCGGGTTTAATCGTGCCGCCGTAGACGAATACGGCTGGGATATTCATGCGGGCGATCGCCATCACGGCCCCCGGCATATTCTTATCGCAGCCGCCAATTGCCAGCACGCCGTCCATGCTTTGACCCATACAGGCCGTCTCAATCGAATCGGCAATGACTTCGCGCGAGACGAGCGAATATTTCATCCCCTCAGTACCCATTGAAATGCCGTCACTGATGGTGATAGTGCCAAACATTTGCGGCATTGCGCCCGCTTCTCGCAGCGCCGTTTCTCCC
>JBGTIK010000277.1:0-6748 GCA_041745715.1 Phormidesmis sp. | reverse complement strand
CACTTTGATGACTTCAAAACCGCGATTTCGACTTGTTTAGAACAGACAAATACCACTCACAAAAAATCGCTGGAAACGTTGTTGTCTTTGAAGTTTCAGTCTTTTGAAAATGTCCAAATATTAGACGTCTAGAGTATAGCCAATGGCTTAGGAGTTGGACTAGGAGTTGGGCTAGGGCGTCTTCTGCAATACTGGTAGTGATTAAGCGGAACACAATCATGGGATTAGCTTTAACGTTAGGGGCATTTGCGATCGCTGCCCTCGTATTTTTCTGGCTAGTGGGCGTTGTTAAAACAACCATTAAAACTGCCTTCCTCGTGGCTCTCTTTCTCTTGGGACTGTGGTTGGCCTTTGGCATTGGCCCTAGCCAAATTTGGGAAACGATTCGCAATTGGCTTCCTGACTTTTTATTTCCGTCATGACATTTTGGGCACTTTTTAAGAGCGTAGCGCTGAGGCACCCGATCAGCGTGCTCATGCTCAATTTAGCCCACTCAATCACTTAAATAATGCCTGTCAGCAAAACGGCTAAAGCTTCCCCACTAGGGCTCGAAAAAGTTAAGCGAGCATTAGCTCAAAAAGGCTGGCAAAAAACAGCCCTATTTTTTTAGATGCCGCCTGTGTCAGCGCGGCTACTCTGAAGCGGTTTTGGCGAAGTGTGCCGATTGGACAAGACAGCTTTCAGGCTATTTGCCAAGCGATCAATATTGATAGTGGTGAAATTATTGAAAGCATTGAGCAGACTCCACCTGCTGCGGTCACGTCACTCGAACAGACCTCAGCCACCGATGGCTGGGTTGATAGCTGGGTTGGTAGAGTAGCCCTTGTAGGCAAGCTACAGGCGCAGTTGACCGGTACGACTCGTCTGCTTTCACTCACGGGCCTCACGGGCGTTGGCAAAACAGCGCTGGCTAGTCATCTCGCCCAGACGTTGGTGAATGAAGGCTACACCTGTGTGCATTTGCACTGCGATCGCTCAAAGCCGCTAACATTAGCCGAACTAGCCCACGCGCTTTCAAAAAAAGCTGCGCCGCCCGATCTCATTCGTCTCAACTTTTACCCACTTATCGATCATTTAAAGCAACACCGGTATCTGTTCATTATTGATGAAATCGAGCATTCGCTAGAAATTGAACCGGACACCTGTCTTAGTCAGTTTCAAAATCGGATTTGGCCAGATTTTTTCAAGCTATCTTAAAAGCTGATATTTTCGATAGCCGCTTTATTCTCACGTCTCAAGATCTGCCCAATGAATTGGATATGCTGGGCGATCGCTGGCCTGATCGCTGGTGCGCCCAGGCGTTGGGTGATTTGAGCCCTGACGCACAGCTGAGGCTATTTCAAAAAATGGGACTTTCACCAGCACCCCATTCCGCAGCGAATCGCGCCCTCAGTCGCATTGGCTGCGCCTACCAAGGGCATCCGCTCTCTTTGCAAGTGGTGGCCCGTGAAATTGCCACCACTTTCCAGGGCAGTATCAGCGCCTACTGGCATGAACACGGATCGGCAATTGACTCAGATGCCGCTTTACCTGATCTGCATAGGCACAGCCAATTTCTTCGTAATCGGGTTCAGCCTCGGATCAAAGCAGCCTTACTACGCCTTAGATATCAGCTTCCTGATGCGTATGATTTACTTCAAGCAGGCAGCCAATATTGCAGCCATCCTCAGCTCCGCCAAGGTTGGCTGCAAAGCGCCCAGCAAGTGGGCATTGAGCCGATCCGAGCCAGATTGCTGATAGAGGCTTTGTGCGATCGCGCCTTCCTTGTCCCCACCATCATTGAGCATCGCCTTTACTTCAGTCCACATCCGCTGGCTATAATGTACGGGTTTAGCGCTTGATCATGACCTTTCAGCCTCATCCTGATTCACGCAGCCTCGCTGTTTCCTGCGCCGTGCTTACCGTGAGCGACACCCGCACTCCCGCCACCGATACCAGCGGTCAGCTTATGCAGACGCAGCTAATGGCAGCAGGCCACAAAATCGGGTTCTATGACATTGTTGAAGATGAGCCTGAGCAGATTGCTCTGCTGGTGCAAAATCTAGCGGGACGCGACGACATTCAAGCGATTTTGCTCAATGGTGGCACGGGGATTGCGCCGCGCGATACGACTTACGATGCGATCGCCTTTCTTCTGCAAAAAGAGCTACCTGGCTTTGGAGAGCTCTTCCGTCAGCTCAGCTACGCTGAAATCGGGTCACGGGCAATGGCTTCACGCGCGATCGCAGGCATTCACACCAGTCCTAGTGTTCACAACAATAGCAAAAGCACCCTGATTTTTTCAGTCCCTGGCTCTAGCGCCGCCGTTCGGCTAGCGATGGAAGCGCTGATTATTCCAGAGCTCGTACATCTCACGACACTGCTTCAATAAGCAGGGCTGCTATCAATAGGGATTCAATCAACGGTTCTAAACGGTTATCGTCATCATCAATACCTTCAACCGCCCTGTTGTTTCGGTAAACCGTATCGACTCAAACAAACCGCCCCGTCAAAAGTTCGGTGCGTAATCTACACCTGACGCCAAAAGGGCTACCGGCGATGATAGATATGTTGGCTCAAGGAACTCTCCTCCCATGAAAAAACCAAGCAAGCAACCCCCCTCGTCTGCCCCTAAACAACACTTTGCGACGGCGCTACATGAACTCTACCGCAAGGCTCTCAAGCACACTAAATATCGCTGGCTAGTGATTTTAGGAACGTTGTTGTATTTGGTCAGTCCTTTAGATATTTCTCCAGATGTTTTCCCTGTTCTGGGCTGGATTGACGATGGCTTAGTGGTGAGCTTGCTGGTGAGTGAGGTGGGCCAAATGATGGCAGAACAGCTCAAGCGCAAGCGGTCTTTTGGTAGTGATTCTTTTAGAGATTCTTTTAGTGAGTCTTTTCGGGCCGAGCCGTTTGATGCACAGGCAAATGACGATGCTAAAACCATTACCGTTGAGGCTGTTTCTGTATCCTAACAGGTAGAGCCTAACAGCAAGTTTTCAGCTTTTTTATTCAACTATCTCTCTTTTATTCAGGAACTCTCCCATGACTTACACCAATCAGACCGATGTCGAGACTAATAGCCAAGCTGATTTTGCGACCACGGCCGAGCAGCTCAAAGCGCTGCAAAAAGAGAGTGGTGTGCGATCGCAGCGAATCTTAAAAATCTTGCGTACTGCTTTTACCCAAGCCGCCGCCGAAGTCTCTGCCGAAATTAAAGATGGCCGTACTGTGATCAGCCCTTTGGCCAAAGAGGTAAGCGCTAAAACCGTTGCAACTGTCAAGGGAAAAAGCCAGCAGGCGGCTAACACCGTCAATCAAACTTGGCAACAAGAAGCTGAGACTAAGGACAGGACTGAGCGATTAGTGAAAGTGGTGCGATCGCTTGCCAACACTCTCAAGCAAACCTTCTTCCCCCAAGCCAAACAACAGGCTCAAAAACAAGCTAACCAGCTGCTTGAATTGCTGCGAAATCGCTATGCGGCTGCTCAGCAGACAGCTTCTTATCAAACGGCTGCTGACGCTACTGTTGCACCGCAAAGCGCCCCTACTGTGGTCGATGTCACCTCTAGCGTGATTGAAGACAGTCCAGTTAATCAACCGTAGTTAATTCACGGTGTTAATTCACGGTGCGCCCTCAAACGCGCAAAATCGAAGAGATTTTAGGGTGATCGCGCACCGTATCAAAACTCTTGTCGTTGCGGGCCATGAGGCTGTAAATGCTGGGATGGAGCTGAATGGCCTGACGTAGATGAATTGCGGCTGATTCGGAATTGTCGAGCAAGGCGTAGGTAGCTGCTAGGCCGTACCACGCATTGGGATTAGGCACCTGATGCTGTAATGATTTCCAAAAGCTTTCAAGGGCATCTTGATGCTTGAATAAGCGATTCAGCAAAGTGCCTCGATAGTTCCAAGCGTAATGGCAGTTTGCTTTGAGCTGAGTGACTTTTTCTAGGCTGCCAATGGCTGGCTGAATCTGCTCCAAGGCTGCTTGTGCTAAGGCGCGATTGTACCAAGTGTGGTATTTGTCACGATCGAGGCTGACTGAATTATTAAAGCTTTCTAGGGCTCTTTCGTACTGTTCTAACTTGAGTAAAGCTCGGCCTCGGTTATACCAAACTTTGTCATCTCTAGGCTCACCCGCTAAGGCTTGATCAAAGCTGTCGATCGCTGACGGGTACAGCGCGAGTTCAGCTTTAGCGACGCCTTGCCCATGCCATGCGTGAACATTGGTCGGATCGAGTTGCAAGACGGTGCGAAAGTCTTTGATGGCAGCTTCGTAAGCCTTCATTTGCATCAGCGTTTGAGCCCTGTACAAAAAGGTTTTCGGGTTACAAGCATCTTGGGCGATCGCTCGACTAAATTTTTCTAAGGCATTTTCATAACTGCCAACGTTTCGCAGTGAAAAGCCCTGACCCACCAAGGCTTTCATCTCTTGAAGGGCACTCAAAGCGGTGTGATCGCTGTGATCGGTGCAATTGGTTTGAGTGCACTGATTTTCCGGCACTCTTTCTAGCGTTCTTTTTGGCGCTAAAGAATCGCCGATATTAGCTTTCTCAAAATGGGCAGAAGTAGTAACCACTGTCTTTCAACGTCGTAGTGATATGAGCCTAGTTTGCAGCTTACTCGCACAGGCGGGTGCGCATTCGCCTTCAGAGTATGCCCGCATTCATTAGCCTCTTACAAGAAAGCCGCCCACCCCTTAAGATTGTTAATAGTCATTTTTGCCGTCGTGTTTCTCATGCCTGAAGCTGCCGTTGATCCTGCCCGTCTAGATACCCATTTGGACGTGCGCCTCGAAAAAGACTCGATGGGAGAACTAGCCATCCCCACGCAAACTTATTACGGCATTCAGACCCTGAGAGCCGTTCAAAATTTTCCAATTAGCGGGCTGCGGCCTTTGGCGGCTTACGTCGATGCTTGCCTATTGATCAAAAAGGCAACCGCGATCGCAAACGGTGAACTAGGCTGCATTCCGGCGGATATCAATGCAGCTATCGTCACCGCCACCGATGAAATTCTAAACGGCGCCCTGCGCGATCAGTTTGTGGTGGATGTGTACCAAGCAGGCGCGGGCACCTCACACCATATGAACGTAAATGAGGTATTGGCCAATCGCGCCTTAGAAATACTGGGTGAGGCCAAAGGCAACTATGCAAGGGTCAGCCCAAATGACCATGTGAACTATGGCCAATCGACGAACGATGTGATTCCGACGGCGATTCGCATCGGCGGCATTTTGGCTCTAGAGCATTCGCTGTATCCGGCTTTAGCAGGTGCGATCGCTACCCTCCAAGCCAAAGCCACCGAATTTCAAACCATCGTCCGCTCAGGCCGCACCCATATGCAGGACGCCGTACCTGTGCGGCTCGGTGAGAACTTCCGGGCTTGGGAGCACATTCTCACCGGTCACCAGCAGCGGATTCAAACTGCCGCCTTAGAGCTAGCGATTTTGGGCCTTGGCGGCAGTGCCATTGGCACCGGCCTAAATACTCACCCGCGCTATCGCTTCCGCGTGGCTGAACTGCTGAGTGACTATCTTCAGCAGCCAGTCACCAGCGCCCCTCATCTGATGGCAGCGATGCAGAGCATGGCTCCTTTTGTCGCCGTGAGCAGCAGCTTGCGAAATCTCGCTCAGGATCTGGTAAAAATTTCCCATGATTTACGCCTATTAGATTCTGGGCCAAAAACCGGGCTCAAAGAAATTCAGCTTCCGCCCGTCCAGCCCGGATCTTCAATCATGCCGGGTAAGTACAATCCGGTGATGGCTGAGATGACCTCAATGGTGTGCTTTCAGGTCATGGGATATGACAGTGCTATTGCCCTCGCTGCTCAAGCCGGTCAGCTAGAACTGAATGTGATGATGCCACTGATTGCCTACAACCTCATTCACAGCATTGAGCTTTTAGGCAATACCATTGCAGCGCTAGATACCAAATGTTTGCAGGGCATTACGGCTTTTCCGGAGCGCTGCTTGGACTATGCAGAAGGCAGCTTAGCGCTCGTGACAGCGCTGAATCCGCACATTGGGTATCTAAATGCAGCAGCGATCGCCAAAGCCTCACTCGAAACTGGCAAATCTTTGCGTCAGCTAGTGCTAGAAAGTAACTTGATGGACGAAGCCACCTTAAACGAAGTCCTAGACTTAGCAAAAATGAGTCAGATGCCCCCAGAAAAAATCTGATAGTTTTATGCTTTTGATTCACCCGTATTTGATCAGGACAAGGCTTAACCACGGGTAGATTCTATGAGCACTTTGCCTGTGCTAAAAAAGCGCTAAGCATCAAGCAATTTACTAACATCAAACTAGGATTAAATCAGGCAGCAAGTAACCATGAGTGACTATACCCCCGTCAGCTGTGGCCTCCAAGACAAACTAGAAGCTATAGCCACCCTTCAACGCACTGCCAAGATCACTTACCAAAGTGATGTGGGTGGCACTGCTACAACAGAAAGTAAGGTAGTGGATATTTATGCTAGTAATGGTGCAGACTACTGCAAGCTAGAAAACGGCACCATTATTCGCCTAGACAAATTAGAAACTATCCATGCTGGGGGCGAGCAGATTCTGTAAGAACAGATTTCTATAGCTATTTTTAAAGAGCTATTTTAAAAAGCTTACCTATGTATCCGACATTCCGCACTTCCAATTGGCACATTGGGTATTTAAACGAAGCAATAAGAATCACAGCCATTTTTTCTAGCATGGTTCTCAATAGTTAACCTTAATTGAGAATTTTTATGACTTAGTTCATTTGAACTGCTA
>JBGTIK010000276.1:0-13253 GCA_041745715.1 Phormidesmis sp. | reverse complement strand
CGGAATTTCTTTTTCCGGGGCTTCGGTGAGCGAGACTCGAATGGTGTCGCCGATGCCCATCGCGAGCAGGGTGCCAATGCCAGCGGTGGATTTTATCCGGCCATATTCGCCGTCGCCTGCTTCGGTGACGCCTAGATGCAGTGGGTAGATCATGCCGAGGTCGTTCATGCGTTTGACCATCAGACGGTAAGCGGCGATCATCACGGGTACGCGGGAGGCTTTGAGGGAAATGATTAGGTTGTAAAAGTTGAGTGATTCACAGATGCGGATAAATTCGAGGGCCGATTCGACCATGCCTTCGGGGGTATCGCCGTAGGTAAAGAGCATCCGTTCGGCAAGGGAGCCGTGGTTGACGCCAATGCGCATGGCTTTACCCTGATCGCGTAAGGAAATGACCAAAGGCTCTAGGGTTTCACGGATTTTTGCGCCAATATTGTCAAATTCTGCTTGGGTGTATTCGGTACGGTTGGTTTCGGGCTTTTCAAAGACGTATAGCCCTGGGTTGATGCGCACTTTATCGACATGTTTGGCGACTTCTAACGCAATTTTCATGCCGTTGTGGTGCACATCGGCTACCAATGGCACGCTTTGATAGGTTTCTGACAGTTTGGTTTTGATTTCGGCGAGGGCGCGAGCGTGGGCCATGCTAGGCACGGTGACGCGAACAATTTCGCAGCCCGCTTCGTGGAGCCGTCGAATTCCAGCAACTGAGCCGTCAATGTCGAGGGTATCTTCGTTAATCATCGACTGGACGACGACTGGATGAGTGCCGCCGATGATGACATCACCAACGCTGACTGGGCGCGTTTTGCGGCGGTTGATGGTCGTGTCAAATTCAGGCGCGGGTGCAGGTGTAGAGCCTGATATCTCAGCCGGTGCGGGAGTAGACAGCGTTGGCATATGATTTCGATGAATGCAGTGCGATCTTTATCTTTTAGGTTGCCATAGAACGTCTCGCTTTGCGTAGTTTTTGTTGGTGACGCGGCTCAAGGCAATGCCTGAATGTTGCTTGGGCGACATGTGCTGAGGTTGTTTTGGCCTCCTGATACTGGGGCCGCCTAAGTTGGACCTAGTTTGGCGGTGCATTCTAGGATCAGGCGCTGATTGACAAGGGCGTAGGGCTGTACTGCTATCGCTTGGCGAAAGGCTTGGATGGCGGCTGTGTAGTTGCCGACGGCGCAATGGCAGAGACCAAGTCCGTGGAGTGCGCCAAAGTGATGGGGAATGAGTTTGACGACTTGTTGGCAATCGGCGATCGCGGGCCAATGTTTGGCTTGGGTGTAGTACAAAACAGCGCGGCGGTTCCAGGCTTCGGCAAAGTCGGGCTGGGCTTGAATAATGCTGGTGAGGAGGGCTTCAGCTTGCTCGCTTTGTCTGGTTTCGAGCAGTGATTGAGCCTGCATGAGCTGCTGCGCGCCGTAGACGCCTTTTTGGTGAAACCAAAGCTGCCACAATAGAGAGGAAGCGCGATCGCGCACAGCCTCATTCGGCTGTTTTAAATCGGCAAGTAGCCGTTCAACCCGGTGTTGATCCATTGGATCCATATGACTGTACGAAATGAATACACAAATGCAAATAAGTTCAGGTGAATGGTAAGGCGTCAGATTCTAGGTGCAACCCCGACTGAATTATAGCCCCGGAAACCACGCTAGCTTATTCCACTGCTAAAGCCACCCGCCTGCCACCGGTTTTTCTAAGCTCACTGAGCAGGGCAGCGATGTCATCGTAGGGCAAGTCACGATCTGCTTTGAGTAGGAGGCTACCGTCTGGGTTTTCTTTGAAGTACGCCTTGATGGCGGGAGACAAAGCAGGCAGATCCGTCTTTTTGCCGTCTAAAACGAGATTGGCTTGGCTGTCTAAACCAATGGTAAAAGGCTTGACTTCTTCGGCCTTGTCAGTAACTTTTGCATCGGCTCCGCTGACCGATTTGGGCAGCGTGACCCCGTTAATGGCAACGCCTGTAAGGCTCATAGAAATGACCACAAAAAAGATCAAAACCGTCATCAAAACGTCCATCATCGGCACGAGATTGACTTCAGGAATGCGGCTAGCAGGGCGGCGTTTGGTGCGCATGGGGAGGGCAAAGGTTTTAGTTGTCAGCGGCTGGAGTCGCGGAATCGGCAGCAGGATCGGCGGGGGGATCGGCTACTGTTTCGGGGGTTTCTTCGAGGGCTAGAGAAACGCGATCGCCGCCCACTGCTCTCATTTCACCGAGAAACTTCATCACATCCTGGTACGGCAGTTGACGATTGGGCACGAGGTAAATAATTTTGTCGGGATTGCGGGCTAGATAAGTCTCCATTTGGGCGGCTAAGGGCTCGGCTTCGACCGGGGCTGCATTTAGCAATAGCTGCCCAGTGGCGTCGATTTCAACGATGAAGGGCTCTTGGCTGGCGTTAGCGTCGCTAGAAGCATCATTAGCTTGCTCTGGCGGCAAATCGACTTGAATCAGCTGTTCACTGCTTAAAGATACCGACACCACCACGAAAAAGGCGAGTACGCCCATCATCACCGTTAGCATGGGGATAAGGTCAATGGTGGGAATGTCTGTGTTTTCGGTTTGACGGAAGCGCATTTATCTATGAGGTTTGCAAAGTTTTCGTTTACGGGCGGCTTACAGAAATCCTGTGAGAATTGTATAGACCTAATAAGAAGGTCTTTCGGTGAACTGACCAGAAGGCGGGTTTAGAGATGGGCCGATTTGAGCGTATGAGCCTTGTCCGGTAGGGGTGGGCGATCGCCGCAACGGCAGCCGATCAGCTTCAACCCAGTACTCGCGATAAATCAGCTCTAGCTCATTGCCCGCTTCAGAAAAATAGTCCATCTGCTGCGCTTGCAGCGTCACCATCACCCTCAGCACCAATAGCGCCAAAATCGCCACAATCATCCCGGCGGCTGTAGTAATTAGTGCTTCTCCAATTCCGCCTGCGGCTTCAGTTGCGCCGCTAGCGCTGTCACCGCCCCCCCCGATATTGAGGTTCTCAAAGGTGGCAATCAAACCGGTTACCGTTCCAAGCAGACCGAGCAGCGGTGAAACGGCAACGACGGTTTCTAGCAGCTTGTCGCCCTTTCTCATTTTGACAAATTCTTTTTCAGCCGCATTTTCGAGCGCTAGGCGGAAGGTTTCAGGTGACGGGTTTTGTAGGCTCAACGGGGCGAGTAAAAAGCGGCCAATCGGTAAATCGCGGGATCGAGCAGCGATCGCGGCGGCTTCATTCAAATCCTTACGAGCCATATCGAGCACTTCACTGACCACTTTGGCCTCTCGCTTCAGCAAATCGAGCCAAAACGTGGTGCGCTCTAATGCACAGGCTAGGGTAAAGACAGACGCACCTACGATTGGCACCATTACAGGGCCGCCCTTAACCAAAAAATCGAATACGGTTGTCATAGCGGGTACAAAATTTATGAGCGTTGCTGTTGAGAAAAAAGGGATTGATCTAGATAGGGATTGATCTAGATTCAGTGTTCTGCGAGTTTTCTGTGCCTAAAGGACTATAGCGGGGCTCACCTTCTTGTAAGTAAACAAAAGATTAAGGTGCAGACAACTATCTCGACATCGACTCTTCATTATTCTCCGGATTCAGCCCTCGATTGTTCATCTCACCTAGCAGCCAATTGGCCATGGTTGCCCGCCGGGTCAGGCGCGGCACGAGCTGATCGATGGCGTAGCCCTTAAAGCCTAGCGAGGTTTTGAGCAATTGTTTGTTTTCGGGGGCGATCGCGCGAGTGAGTTGCACCGTAGCAGGCCGACTTTCAATAAAATTAGGCGGCTCAGGATATTTTTCGGCCCAGGCAGCATCTACTTCATCAGTTAGCCAAGTTTCGCGCTGCTTGTCGTAGCGATACCCTAAGTGATGCCACACTAGCCGGTTCACAGTATCATCGGGCAGGTCGTTATTTAGAATGGCCCACAGGGTATCGGTGGTCAAAGAGGGTAGGTGCATCATCATTAACCCGTTTATCAACGCTTCATCAGACATTCATCATAGAACCGATGGTATCAGCCAATGTGGCAGGTGATTTTACGGGCAATAGCCAGCTTGAGAGCCGCTATTGCCTAGATGCTGATAAAGTCCAGACTGCGCTTTTAGTAGATGCTGCCAAGCTAGGCATCTTGCCAGCTTTCAGGCCGATTCAGCCCAAATTTGATGTGCATGTATTTGAGAGCGTTTCATCTACCAGTACTCAGCTCTGGCGAATGCTAGCAGCGGGTGCAGGTGCAGGCACTGTGGTGATAGCCCAGCATCAGTCCTGTGGTCGGGGCCAGCGAGGTCGCGTTTGGCAATCCGAACTAGGCGGGCTGTATTTATCTTTAGCGCTAGAGCCCGATTGGCCTGTGACTAACGGCGATCAGCTCACATACATCAGCGCTTGGGGGATTGCGACTGCGCTGAACAATTTGGGCTTACCTATTCAAATCAAGTGGCCTAACGACTTGTTTTTTGAAGGAAAAAAGCTAGGCGGCATTTTGACCGAAACCAAGCTGGCTGGAGCCGCTAGAACCCGTAGCATTCTTAGCGACCCAGCCCACATTAAGCAAGCCGTGATTGGGGTAGGCCTTAATTGGCACAACCCGGTGCTAGAAACTGGCATTACCTTGGTAAAGATACTAGAGCGAGTTCCTAAAAGTAGCGCTCCCTACACTGCTCGCCAAACAGTAAATTGTTTAGAAGAATTGGCTGCTATGGTTTTGAAAGGAATTCTTCAAGGCGTTTTCTTTTATCAGCAGGTAGGGCGTCAAGTTTTTATGAAGAGCTACTGCGATTTACTGACACCGGCCAGCAAAGTTGCTTCACTGAAGCAGGGATTCGCAATGGATTGACTGATGGATTGACTGTAGATTTGCGGAGGCGATCGCTGAAACTATCCACAATATTTCTTCAGCAGCTATGGGCCAAACAAGCTAGTATCTAATCGGAAAACAGCCGGATCAGGCCGTGTTTCGCTCGAAAGAAAGTGAAGCTGCTTTATCGAAAACTTTACCAGAAGACCTGCCAGAACAAGACTCTCCAGAACAAGACTCTCCAGAAACCTCCTCAGAAAAAACCAGCTTCACATAAGTTAAAGTTGATTGAATTGGGATTATTTTAAGGTTATTGACTTATGACTGCGTCTCAGCCGACCAACCAGCCAAGCGCCAACCACAACTCTCAAACCCCCGAGCAGAAAGGAGGTGGACTCCAAAAAGGCTGGCTAGTAACGCTAGGACTGCTCGGAAGCTTTGGTTTTGTGACGAGTCAGGTGGATTTAGCGATCGCTGAAACTAACCTCTTAATTGGCGATTACACCCCATCTGCCGAAGCCGACCCAGCCACCGCTTATTCAGCTTCAGCAGTCAACAATCAAGCACCTTACGCCCAAGCATCCCCCTCACAGACTTCGGAGCCCCCTATTTTTGAAGCTGTGCTAGTCGCTGCGCAGCCTCAACCAGAAGCCTTTATTGATGCTTCCGCCAATCTTTCAGAGACCATCGAATCGTTCGCGGTAGCGCCGCCCCCTCAGGCTCAACTGATCGCGCCATCAGCCGTCACCGCTGTTGCACCTCCCACCTTTACTGCTAGCAGAGTGCAGCAACCTGTCCCAGGCAAGCTTGTTAAGCCGCAGCGGATCAGCCCATTAGCCGGTTTATTAGGTGCTAGCGCGATGGCTGCACCGCTATCTGACTATGCGCGTGGCCCCGTTGCAATGGCTCCAGCAAATGCTTCATCAGCGGATTTAGCGCCCGGTTTAGCTTTAGAAAGCCCTGATAGCGGGGCTGTTGAAGTTGCTCCAGCCGCGCCAGCCGCACCCGTTGTAGAAATAGCGCCGCCCGCCCCGGCTAGCACTGCCCCTGTCAAGCCCACCGAACTGGTGCCGGCTATGCCATCGGCTGCTAACTTGCCCGACGAATATAACAGCGTCTTTGTCGATCCGACAGACTATAGCGTCGGTGCGACTGCCGCTCCGAATACCGCCGCTCCAAATGTAGTGGTTTCCGAGCAGTCCACGGGCTGCGGGTTTACGGTCAGAGCCGGTCAGGGCGTCCCAAATGGAGCCTGCGGAGCGGGTCAAGCTTCCGGATCGGCTGTCGGTAATGCGCCCGCTCCCGCCTATACCAACAATCAGCAAACTGCTCAAGCTTCAGGCCGTGGCTCAGCGGGTGGTGGCTCAGCGGTCAATGTTGGCCCGGTCAGCTTCAGTGCTAATGGCATTCGCTTCTCAGGCGCAACGACAGCAGCGGGCCGCGACTATCTCAACCGCTCCGTTCGTCCGATTGTTAACCTTCAACTGGCGCAAAGATTCATTTTCCCACTCTCAATTCCGTCGCCGATTACCTCGTTGTTTGGATTCCGCATCCATCCTATTTCCGGCGATCAGCGCTTCCACTCCGGTACAGATATTGGCGCAGCTCAAGGCACACCGGTACTCGCCGCGCAAGATGGGGTAGTGGCTTCGGCTGACTATGCTGGTGGCTATGGACTGATGATCGTGCTCGAACATGACAAGGAATCGCCTGAGTTGCAAAGCCGCTACGCTCACTTATCGGAAATTTTGGTAGAGCCGGGATCGCGGGTAAATCGTGGGGATGTCATTGGGCTAGTAGGCAGTACGGGCAACTCTACTGGCCCGCACCTCCACTTCGAAATGCTGCAAGCGACTGCAAGTGGCTGGATCATGGTCAATCCTGATGGATTAGTGCAGGCGTCTTTAGCCAACTTGGTCAAAGCTCTGAACGATCCGATGAGTGTGGCTAGCTTTAATCTGGCTGATTTGGGGCTGAACTTGAATCGGGGCAATGCTGCACCTGCTAGGACGCCCGCGTCAGTTAGCTTGCCGGTATTGCCGGGGCAAAACGGCGTGCCGTTCCGACCGGCTCAACCGAACGCGAGCTAATGTCGTTTGTCTATGCGCGCGTGATCCGTTTTCATGAGACGGATGCGGCGGGTGTGGTGTATTTTGCCAATTTGTTGACGCTGTGTCATGAGGCTTATGAGGCGGCGTTAGCTGAGGTTGGCATTGATTTGCGGCGGTTTTTTTCGCGCTCAGGCGATCATGCAGTGCCGGTGATGCATACGTCGGCAAATTTTTATCGGCCTTTGGTCTGTGGAGAAGCGATCGCGATTTCTCTCACCCCTCGGCAAATCAGCCCGGATAGTTTTGAGATTGATTATGAGATTGGCTATGACATGACCGCTCAGATCGAGTTGAATGAAAGCTCAAAGCCGTTGGCGATCGCTCTAACTCGTCATGTCTGTATATCCACCGACGCGCCCGTCTCTGATGACCACAAAAACCGGCCTCGTCGATGCCCGCTTACGCCTGAGTTGGTGCGTTGGATCGCGCGATTTGGATCAGTAACTGCTGCCGATTGATTTTGCCCTGGGCATTGCGCGGTAACTCGTCAAGGTTAATCCACTGTTTTGGCTGCTTATACCGGCTGAGCGTAGTCGCTATGGCCTCCTGCAAGCTTTCTATGGTCACTTGCGCATGAGCCGGGACGTAAGCGGCAATTACAGCCTCTCCCCAAATCGGGTGCGGTGAGCCTAGCACACACACGTCCTGTACTTGGCTGGTGCTGCGTATGGCTGCTTCGACCTCTGCGGGAAAAATATTTTCGCCGCCGCTGATGATTTTGCCGCTGGCTCTACCGGTGATGTAAAGCTGACCATCGGCGCTGAGATAGCCCAGATCGTCGGTGTAAAAGCATTGTTCAGCAGGGTTGGCTGTTAGTTTGAAGGTTGAGGTTGCGTCTGAAGATGAGCAATCATCATAGCCTTGGGCGATCGCGGCGGAAGTGATCGCAATTTGGCCAATTTCGTCAGGCTGGCAGATGCGCTCACCTTGCCTAATGTGCAGCTTGGCATGAGGCAAAGCTCGACCGCTGCTCAAAATGCCCTTAGGAATACCATTAGAAATGTCAGATATAAAAGCTTGAGCATCGGAAACGCTGACCATTGCTGCCGTTTCCGTCATGCCATAAGACAGCCGTAGCGGTAGAGACTGAGCTTGTTGCAATAGCGTTGGCCAAAGCGGCGCACCACCGAGTAAAACAGCTTGAAACAGCTGTAGCCAATTGCTTTTGCCGGATTGCATCAGTCGCTCTAACTGCGTCGGCACGAGTGAGATATACCACTCATTAGGCTCCATCACCAAGGGCAAATGGTGCTCTAGCTGCTTGAAAGTGCTCAGCGCAACCTGTCCGCCGCTGATCCAGGCTCGCAGAACTTGCATCAGCCCGCTGACGTGGTGCAAAGGCAGAACGCAGTAGGTATTAATGGGCTCACCGTTGGGCGCAAAGTAGTTGCAAAAGCCTTGGACAGAGGCGATCAGACTAGACCACGTATGACGTGCAAATTTGATCTCGCCAGAGCTGCCGCCAGTCGGAATCAAGATGGCAGGTTCTGAGAGAACTGATCTCCAAGGAGAAGGCGCTGAATCGTCTGAACATGATAAATCTGGCGTAGAAATGTCGGTATCGTGGCCCCAGATTCTATCTGGATTGAGGCGTTGAATAACTGATCGCCATTCTGGAGCGCTCCAGTGGGGATTGGCGATCGCAATATTCCAGCCAGCAAGGAGAGCGGCAAGGAAGGTGGCGAGGAAAGTGGGGGGATGAGGGTCGCAGAGGAGAAGGAGTGGACGGGTGTTAGGGGGTAGGAGCGTGGAGAGAAAATGGGGTTGGCGATCGCTTACCTGATCGGCCCAAGCTTGGCTTGCCCTGAGCTGATCAGTATTTTGATCCCAATCACCGAGCGAATGAATCAGCCAGGGGCTGGTGCTCAAGTTTTGCCAAATCAGATCAGGCGCTGCCATAACGCCTCCCAGTCTGGATCGTCGAGGCCGTCGTTGGGTAGCCATTGCTGTGTGCCTAAGCCCAGCACGCGGCGCGGGGCGTTTGGTAACAGGCTCTGTAGCTCTACCGTTAAATCGATCAGGGCCTGACGGCCAATGTCAGTTTCAAAGACGGATGAAATCACGATGTCGATCGGATGATCTCGGCAAAATTGCTTGAGCCGATTGGGCGAACCCATAATTGCGGCTTTGATCACGTAGATGCCGCGCCAGCCTCGAAAATAATGGGCTTTGAGCTGATCGAGCGTGGTCACCGATTCATCTAGAGCAATTGGGGTGCTGTAACGGTACGAGAGTTTGAGCAGATCTTTAAAGCTGTCTGGCGGGAGGGGTTGCTCAATAAACTCGATGCGGTGACTGAGGCGATCGCAGTGATCCAACCAGTGATGCGCCGCGAGCTCATTAAGCCCGCCATTAGCATCGAGCCGCAGCTTAGCGCCTAATGGCAGTCGCTCCATCAGCTGAGAAAGCCAAGCTAGCTCAACCGCCACTGGTGCTACGCCAATTTTCCACTTAAAAGTGCGATGGCCAATTGCCCACAGCCCCGACCAGGCCGACAGGGCTGCTTGCCCGGTCGGCAATAGAGCGCTATAGCGATCCGTTTTGAGATCGGCGCAGTGAATATCACGGGCCAGATTGCCCAGCGCGATTTCAAACCCAAAGGTACAGGCTGGCAGCGTCGATAGAATTGCGAACTCGTTGCATAGCGACAGCCGCCGTGGCACCTGCGTGCAAAACGCCAACGCCTGCGCTTGGGTTTCACTACCGAACCAAGGCAATGGCGCGACTTCGCCGAAGCCCGTGCGCCCTTGGCCATCTGTTACTTTTAAGATGATGCCCTCGCGATGAGTCCAAGTGCCGTGACGAGTGTTCAGCGTCTTGCGAAAAGGCCGCCGGTAAGCGCGAAACTCAAATAATAGCGGCTGTTGATCGCTCATGCCGTTACCCAGCGCTGAGCCCAAGGCCCGCACTTAAACCCGCACTCAATAGGCTTGCAGCCAGCAGCAGCCCGCTCCAAAAGTGAAAATTGATTGCTAAAAACTTGGCATTTTTTACTCGCTCAGGCTGATCGTGAAATCGCAGCACATGGCGGCATAGCTGAATGGCAGCGGGCGCACTAGCTCCCAGTAATAGAGCGTTCCAAGGCAACTGGCCTTGCAGCATAGCTAGTCCAGAAATCACCAGGATGCTGCCACAGGCCCAAGGTAATAGCTGAGCGCCACGCCAGGTGCCGAGACGCACAATCGGCGATTTTTTCCCGGCTTTGAGGTCGTCTTCTCCCTGGTGAAAATGTGAGCAAAAAAGCACTAGCGTAGTCGTGATGCCGATGATTAAAGCGCAGGGCAGCAGCGCCCCTTGCCAAATTTGCTCAGGCCAGCGTTGGGTCTGTGAGTAGTAAGCGGCCCCAACGGCCAGCGGGCCAAAGCTCAAGAAGCAGAGCCCTTCACCCAAGCCTTGATAGCCTAGTCGAAACGGCGGGCCTTGGTAGAGATAGCCCAGCGCGCAGCAGGCTAGCACCATTTTTAATACAGTGGTGTCTTCTTGGTAGAGGGCGATCGCCAAAATCCCAGCAATTCCTGCTAGCAAGCAGACATTGCCTAGCCAAAAGATCAGATTGCGATTTTGAGTGAGATTGACCAGAGAATGATGTTTGTTTCGATCAATCCCGGTGGCTGCATCAAAAACATCGTTGCTAAGGTTTTCCCAGACGAGTAGCAGAATTGCCGAGATGCTAAAAACCGCAAAGGTCACAAAATTAAAAGCACTGGTTTGGGCATAGGCTACCGCACTACCTATCACAATGGGCATGACTGCCACACAGTACATCGGCGGCTTAATCGCGGCCATCCAGAGCTGCTGCCGTGATCGCGCGCGCTGTTCGGACAGTTCAGAGGGGTTGTAATCAGATGAGCTATCACAGGAATCAGCCAACGGGCTGACAGCATCAGGATCGGGCTTAACCGTTTGGGTGACCATAAATATAGAGTATTAGTGGCAGCTAGCAGCGATGAGAGCAAGATGAGCGCAAGGATTAACAATCCCCTGAAATACGTACCCATTAATGGATCTTTGAAAATCGGCTCATCGCTAGCATAGCTTTTTGTCTGAAAACGCTAGACCGGCGGCAAAAAAACTCAAGATTACAGCAGTCCCTGAAAATGCATTGACAAATACATCAACAATATTTAGTTACTTAAGGGTTTCACCGGTCACTTTTGTCAAGTTCTTTGATACAGTTCAGTGCGGCTACCGTTCGGTGCACTTGGGTGCTAGCCATGTATGTTCAATGCGGTAGTAACCGAATTGCTAGGAATCTCTAGGAAAGAAAGCTGTGCTCTCTAAATTTGCGATGCGATTACCTCAAAAACTCCCTAAGCCATTGGCGCTAGGCGCAATTTTTTTGGTCAGCGCCGGGGCTATAGCCTACTTAAACTTTGTTCAGCGCGCGCCTAAAAATCTCTTGCCAGCGGGCGCTCAGCTCGTGCCTCAGACAGCGCTAGCAACCCTCACCCTGACTACCGATGAGTTAGCCTGGACAAAACTTCGACAGTTTGGCACCGACGATAGCCAAGAGCAGTTTGATGCGGCTTTGAGCCAATGGAAAGATCGGCTATTAACGGCTAATGGCTATCGCTTTAAGCAAGATATTAAGCCTTGGATTGGCGATCGCGTCACCTTTGCCCTCTTGCCCGATCAGCTCGATCAATCTTCTGGCAACGACCCGCAACCAGCAGTCCCCAACGGCGGCTTAGCGACAGCGGCTGAAAACTGGGTGATGATCGTCCCCATCAGCGATCCACTCAAAGCTAAAGCCCTATTAGCGGATCGTGAGCAAAATTCGCCGTCGCCCGCCGATGCCTCCAAAGCCAGCCGCAGCTATAAAGGCGTAACGGTGCAAACCCTTGAAACTCAGGAAAAGGAAACCTTTGAAACCGCAGTCATTGGCACTAACTGGCTATTGCTGAGCGCCAACGATGAAGGCATGAACCAAGCGATTGATACGCAAAAAGGCGGGCGATCGCTGCTAGACGTCGCCGGATACCGCAAAGCCGCCACTCGCGCTCAATCGCCCCAGCCACCCGGCAGAAATTTCGCTCAGATCTATTTGAATTTGCCCGCAGCGAATGAAGTTTTAGCCACACCCGTCGATCTCAACTCACCGCCAGCCCAAGATTCCTCCCGGCCTGCATCGGCAAGCGGCAGTCTCCTGCCATTGCAAGGATCTCAAGGCATCGTCGCTAATGCCCTGATTGAGGCCGAAGGCGTCCGTTTTCAGGGTACTAGCTGGCTATTACCCAAAAATGACTTAGCCTACAGCGAATTCAGCAACAGCGCTGGAGACATGCCACGCCGCCTGCCTTTAGACACGCTGGTGATGATGTCAGGCAGCAATCTCCAGCAGTTTTGGCAAGCCTTTAGCAATAGCAACAGCTCACCGCCTTTTTTCCCCAACCCCCAGAACCTCAAAGCAGGGCTTTTGGCGCAAACGGGCCTAGATTTAGATGAAGACATCATGCCTTGGGCAAGCGGTGAATTTGCCCTGGGCCTTTTGCCACCGTCAGCGCCCGATCAAGCGGAGGCTGCGCCCAATGCAGATCCAAATCAGGCCCCTAGCACCGCGACCGACGACCCCGCCGCTGGTAATTCGGCTGGTAATTCGCCCGCTGAAGACTCGGTGCCCCAAAGTGCGCCGCTGTTGATGATGGTGCAAACCAACGACCGTAAAACGGCGGAGTCGGTATGGGCACAGCTAGATGATGTAATGGCTAGCCGCTATCGTTTTCAGGTCGAAACCCGTGAGCTAGAAGGCGGCTCAATTACCCAATGGCTTTCGCCGTTTCAGGGCTTGGAATTTAGCCACGGCTGGCTACCGGGAAATGTAACTTTTTTTGCGGTGGGGGCTGGTGCGGCTGACCGAATTGCGCCGAATCCTGAGCGCTCTTTAGTGCAATCTAGAACCTTTGAAACCCTAACCGGACAGGCTAAAACCCCTAACAGCGGGAATTTTTACATCGATTTGGCTCAGATTAATGCGCTCAAGGGCAGCGTTTTTCCGTTGCCTCAGCTCTCGCCAGCGGGCCCAACTTCAGCCATTCAAGCGATCGGGCTAACGACCACGATGGGCGATCGCACCATCGACTACGACCTCTACGTCAAAATTGCCAAAGGCAAGCAGCCACCAGCGCTGTAAAACTCCGTCAATCTCCGTCAGGCCCCCATCCAACCGCCAGCCAGCTTTAAAATAGCTTGGGTGAGATCTCTGATAAACTCAAAGGTGGCTTGGTAGAGAATTTAAAGACTCTTTTAACACTTTTAACATCGGCTATTAGCGTTGGCTAAGCTCAGCTAAGTTCGCCTAAATTCGGCAGTTTGGAGGAATAAATACCCCGTGGAAACCACCCTCGGTTTAGAGATTA
>JBGTIK010000275.1:0-15105 GCA_041745715.1 Phormidesmis sp. | reverse complement strand
GCTTAGCAGTTCAAATGAACTAAGTCATAAAAATTCTCAATTAAGGTTAACTATTGAGAACCATGCTAGAAAAAATGGCTGTGATTCTTATTGCTTCGTTTAAATACCCAATGTGCCAATTGGAAGTGCGGAATGTCGGCTGGTAACTCTGCATACTTCAGATCCTCTGCTTCAATGACTATCATAAGCAAGGACTTCGACCTTCTACTACAAGCTGCTCATGACTGCTCAACCCCTCCCCGTTTTGAATCTGAGAGACTTTATTGAGGGTCAGGCTGATAGCCAGTCTAAAAAGGGGTCTAAAAAGAAATCTGCGGAGCGCTCTCAGGCTTTTGTCGAAGCGTTTGGCAGGGCTCTCTCAGATCTGGGTTTTTTTGCGCTGGTTAATCACGGGGTAGAGCAGCGCATTATCGACGCGGCCTATGGCGCGGCAGAAGCTTTTTTTGCCCTGCCGGAAGCGGTCAAGCTGAGGTATGAAGTTGCCGATCTCAAAGGTCAGCGCGGCTTTACTCAATTTGGCAAAGAGCACGCTAAAGACAGCCTCGCGCCGGACTTGAAGGAGTTTTGGCATTTGGGGCGATCGCGCCCCACCGCGCACCCCATCAGCTACCCCGACAATATTTGGCCGCGAGAAGTGCCGCAGTTTCAGCCGGTGATGGCCACCCTCTTTCAGCAGCTCGAAACCTGTGCACATTATCTAATGCAGGCTTGCGCTCAATACTTGCAGCAGCCCCAAAACTTTTTTACAGAGCAAATCGCCGAAGGCCAAACGATTTTGCGAGTGATTCACTACCCGCCAATTTCGGAAAAGGCAACACCTGCGAGCTTACGCGCTGCCCCACACGAAGATATTAATTTGATTACGTTGCTATGCGAAGCGACCACACCAGGGCTAGAGCTACTCAAGCCAGATGGCGAATGGCTACCGATTCACACCGATCCGGGCGTGATTATTGTCGATACAGGGGATATGTTGCAGTCTTTGAGCAACGGTCTACTGCGCAGCACAACGCATCGCGTAGTCAATCAGTCTATCAACCAGAGCGTCAATTTGACCCTCAATCAGAAGACCGAGCAGGCCCGCAGTGGCCGTCGATTTTCGATGCCCTTTTTTGTCCATCCTCGCCCCGACTTTGACCTAACGCCGTTGCCTAGCTGCGTAGATCGAACCGGCGGCAGTCCTCAATTCCCTGCTCAAACCGCTGCCCAATATCTCGATCAGCGGCTCAAAGAAATTGGCTTAGCCTGATCCCCAGATGGCAATAATTCAAGCAATAATAAAGAATAGAAATTGCTCGATTTTTTCGCTTTCTGCCCTCCTATTTTCGCCCTCCTTATGGATCTCTCTCTCGCGATTCCAACGTTTGTAATCACCCTACGAGAGGGGGTAGAGGCGGCTTTGGTCGTCGGCATCGTTTTAGCCTGTCTCAGCAAAGCCAACCGCAGCGAACTCAACCCCTGGGTCTATGGCGGGGTCGCTGCTGGCATTGCTGGGAGTGTACTGATCGGCCTGTTTTTGAGCCTGACGCTGAGTAAGGTTCAGTATGTTGCCCCAGCTTTGCAGGGTGTGATCAAACCCTTTTTGGGGGTGATTTTTGGCAGTGTGGCGATCGTTATGCTGAGCTGGATGCTGATTTGGATGACGCAGCAGGCAAAAAGCCTAAAGGGCAACGTGGAGGGCTCTCTGAAGGATGCATTGGCAGATTCGGAAGGAGCGAATATCAGCATTTTCAGCCTAGTCTGTATTGCGGTGCTGCGGGAGGGCTTTGAGACGGTGCTGTTTTTATTTAGCAATTTGCAGCAGAGCGCAGAAGGGCTGTTAGGGGCGGCAATGGGCCTTGCAGGAGCTTTTGCTATCGGCGTTGCGCTCTTCAAATTTGGGGTGAAAATCAATCTCAAACTATTTTTTCAAACGATGGGCGTCTTTTTGCTGCTGATTGTGGCAGGGCTGGTGGTGTCTGTATTTAAAAACTTAGATGCCGCTTTTGCCGCAATTAGCTTGCTTAACCGGCCTAGCTTAGATCTGTGTATCAGCACTCAATCTTGTATATTAGGCCCCTTGCTATGGGATGCGAGTGCATTTTTGCCCGACAAACAGTTCCCTGGCATTTTGTTCAAAACCCTACTGGGCTATCGCGATCATATCTATCTATTACAGCTGATCGTTTACGCCGCCTTTTTGATCGGCGTAGGCGGACGCTACTTCCGCAGCCTGAACATGATTGAGCAGCGCAGCCCTCGGACGAGCGATCCAAATCCCCAGCCTTAGCTATTGGTCTACAGCTATCGGTCTACAGCTATTGGCCTATATGTATTAGCCTATGTAGTCCTCTGCTCGTGAATACGCTACGATCAGGCTAAATGATTGGGAGAATTGTGTTCACATGGTTGAAAAAATTGTCAAAACCGATGCAGAATGGAAAGCTCAGCTTAGCCCTGAGGCTTACCAAGTTGCACGCAAAGCGGGGACTGAGCGTCCGTATTCGAGCCCGCTGAACAATAACAAAACGGAAGGAATCTATCGCTGTGTGGGCTGTGGCTCCGAGCTGTTTAACTCTGAAACTAAGTTTGAGTCAGGCACGGGCTGGCCGAGCTTTTATGCGCCGAGTGAACCTGAAAACATTCACAACAAAAAAGACTTTAGCCTTTTTATGATTCGCACCGAAACTACCTGTGCGGTCTGCGACGCTCATTTGGGTCACGTTTTTAGCGATGGGCCTCGGCCTACTGGCAAGCGCTACTGTATGAATGGCGCAGCGCTGACGTTTGAGCCTGCCGATGTGAATGGCGACGGCAACATAGACGGAAAAGTCAGTGATAGCGCGGCCGCGTCAGCGATGAGCTAGGCGTTAGGCCATATGCGGCTACAAATTCACATTGAAGGTGCGCAGCATCAACTGGCAAGAGTGCCGATTTTGTGTTTGCATGGCCATCCGGGCAGCGGCGAGGCGATGAGCGTGTTTACGTCGCAGTTGAGGGCGCGGTTCACCACCTATGCACCAGATCTGCGGGGCTATGGCCGTAGCCGTACGCTGGATGGCTTTGCAATGAGTTGCCATCTCGATGATTTGGAAGAATTGCTCGATCAGTATCAAATCTCTCAGTGTTTGGTACTGGGCTGGTCTTTGGGCGGAATTTTGGCGATGGAGTTGGCTTTGCGTCGGCCAAAGGCAGTGCGAGGTTTGATTTTAGTGGGCACAGCGGCGCGGCCAAGAGGTTCGCATCCGCCGATTACCTGGCAAGACAATCTGCTCACCGGGCTGGCTGGAGCGCTGAATTTTGTCTGGCCTGGGGCGGATGGTGCTATAGCACTAGGTCAAAAATCTCTCTTTCGCTACCTGATTCGTCAGCATACGCCGACCGCTTACCAATACCTAGCGCGTCAGGGCACACCGGCTTATCTGCGCATGAGCCGTCATGCGGATGCGGCGCTCGTGAATGCAATTCGCGCTGGTTACAATCGAGTGCCCGATATCAAACGGCTGCATATTCCGAGCTTGATGCTGTGTGGGGAGTGCGATCGCCATATCACCGCCGAATCTAGCCTAGAAACCGCCCGCGCCCTGCCTGAGTGCCAAGTTCACTGCTATCCTAATACCGCTCATCTTTTCCCTTGGGAAATTCCGACTCAAGTCAACGCTGACATTCACCGTTGGCTACAGACTCACCCTAACATTTGGCAACCTCTCACTCCTGCTAAGCCATGACTATTACGACTCCCGACTGGGTGAAGCACGCTGTTTTTTATCAAATTTATCCTGATCGCTTTGCCCGCACTCAGCGCCATCCGCTACCGCCCGAAATGCAGGTGCCGCTGGAGATCTGGGATAGCTTGCCGACTCCGCAAGGCTACAAAGGCGGTGATTTGTGGGGCGTAGCTGAAAAGCTCGACTACCTGCAAGATTTGGGCATCAATGCGATTTACTTTACGCCAATTTTCCAGTCGGCTAGCAACCACCGCTACCATACGCATGATTACTACATCGTCGATCCGCTCTTGGGCGGCAATGACGCTTTTTTTGACCTGCTGAGCGCGGCCCATGAGCGCGGCATAAAAGTTGTTCTAGATGGCGTTTTTAACCATGCGAGTCGTGGTTTTTTTTACTTTAACGACATTTTAGAAAATGGCCCGAATTCACCTTGGCTTGATTGGTTTACGATAGAAAGCTGGCCGCTTTCAGCTTACGATGGCGAAAGAGCTGCTAACTACAAGAGCTGGATCAACAATCGCGCTTTGCCTGAATTCAATTACGAAAACGCTCAGGCTAGAGAATATATCATGCAGGTGGGCGAATACTGGATAAAACAGGGCATTGATGGCTGGCGGTTAGATGTGCCGTTTGAAATTACAACAGAAGGCTTTTGGACGGAGTTTCGTGAGCGGATCAAAGCCATTAATCCTGAAGCTTATATTGTCGGAGAAGTTTGGACAGATGCGCGCGAATGGCTAGCAGGCGATCAGTTCGATGGCGTGATGAACTATCTCTTTACTGGGCCAACCATTGCCTTTACCGCCCAGAATAGAGTAGAGATGTCTTTGGTTGAGCATGTCAGCTATTTTCCGTATCCGGCGCTAGATGCCAAGGGCTATGCTGAAAAAATCGAGGCGTTGCTCGATCTCTATGATTGGGAGATTCACCAAACTCAGCTCAATTTGCTGTCGAGTCATGATGTGGCCCGGATTTTGAGCGTGGTGGGTGAAGATATTACCAGTATGAAATTGGCTACCTTGTTGCTCTTTACGTTTCCGGGTGCGCCTAGCCTTTACTACGGCGATGAAGTGGGCTTAGCGGGCGGCTTAGATCCTGACTGTCGGCGCTCGTTTCCAGCAGAAGCAGACTGGAATTTGTCGCTGTTAGAAATGCACAAAGCCCTCATTGCCCTACGTCATGCGCATCCGGCTTTGCGCATCGGGACGTATAAAACCCTCGCAGCCGATGGCAATTGCTATGTATTTGCCAGAATCTTAAATGATCAGATGATTGTAGTGGCGGTAAATGCGGGCGATCGCACCCTCTCCGTGCGCCTAGCCGATATGGCGGTAGAAAATGGGCAGGTTCTGTATGGTGAGAGCAAAGTGGATTGGTTGGGCGATCGCACCGTCATGTTAGAAATTCCTGCCCGCTCAGGCATGGTGCTTGGAAACCCGTAGGCGTTGTAGCAGCTAAAGCCTGCTGGGGCAAACCAACCCGTTTCCAAAACTGAAACCGTGAGCAATCAGTGCTTTGCCCTCCATTAAGCTGAGCTTGACGGTCACTGAGGCAGATAAACGCACCATGCAAAAGCCGGTAATTTCAAAAAAAGCGCTAGGCAAATTAGCGATATGGTCGCTATTGATTGGTGGGGCACTGACAGGGGGGGCGTTTGGCCGAGTTGCGATCGCTCAATCTTGGGGCATTAATCCCGATTCCAACAGTCCTGCTAATACTTCGCAACCGATTGAATCAACTCGCGAAACGGCCCCTATCGTCACGAGCACCGCAGACTATATGGAATATGGCCAGGTAATTGAGCGCACCAAGTCCATGATTCGTGACGTGGAAGCGCAGCGGTTGGCAGGCTCAAGCAACCTTCAAATTCTCGATATCACCTGGGAAGACACAGGCCGCTACGACAACTCCAGTGTCGGCCCCAACATCAGCGATATGACCATTCAAGTAGAGCACAAAGATCCGCGCTCCGGGCAGGCTCAGCTTCACCTCATGCCCGTCATCCGCTACCCAAACTTCTCAGATAGAACCGCTGATGTGCCAATTCAGCGCCTTTCTGTACTCACCGGCAATGAAAAAGGGGAAGCGGTAAAGCCGACTCTGCTGGCCGATGTATTGGAAAATCTGCGAACTTATCTAACCAAACCCGACTCTTGGACGGGCCGCAATCGCTCTCTGTTAGCTGAGCGTGACTCTCACGTTTTAGTCAGCGCCCAAGCCACTTTTTTACCGATTCCAGCGGGCGGAGAAGCCACTTTTAATCCTGTTTTATTTAACTATCAGTCGTATCCCGGCGATCCGGCGGTGCTCACTTTACTGGCGACCCGCGAAGGCACCAGCGCGACCATTATCGACAATCAGCGCGATGGCTTTGCCGCTGGACGCACCTGGGGTCAGCGATTATTTTTTAATAAAAATGGCGATCGCACTAGTTTGACCGGAAAACGCATTACCGACTTTCGCACCGCACAAAGTGAGCAATCTGGCGGCGATCCTACTACGCTACCGCCTGTAGAGGTCAGCGCTGAGGCAGGGCTAAATATGGTCATGCTGATTCAAGTGCCACTGAAGCAAAAATCCTCATTTGATAATAACCTGGGCGCTGCCGCAGATTCTGCTGAAACCCTAATGGCACCGACTGCCGCTGCGCCGATGGCCCGCAGCCGTAGCGATGTCGAAGCGGCTGTGATTGGCCACGGCGTAACCGAAGGCCCCTTTACTGAAATCGACAATCTCGACATTGAGCGCGATCCTAACTTTCCAATTCGCGTTACCGTACAGTTTTATAAAGCCACGAGCAATGGGATAGTGTCGGCTGAAGATATGGCCGAAATCGATCAGCAAATTAAGCGCATTTACGATGATGCTGATTATGTTGGCAGCCTAGTCACCGATGGCAGAGCCGGTCGCCCGACCGAGTATGTCGGTGAACACAGCGAACCCGATGAGTGGTGGGAAGACTTCTGGCAGCACAGTCAAAACCGCTTGAACTTGCCGCGAACAGGCGCACTAGATTTGCTCAGACGCTTACGCGGCCAATATTAAAGCCGCCCTAAAGCGGCCCTAACAAACCAAGTGCACTCTGGCAGATACCGGCCTTATCTATTGGCCAATTTTCAGGAGCACTATTTTGAGCGAGGATGATCGAACCCGCTAGTCAGTTGCTTGGGGCAATTTGCCTTGACTCTCGGCAATGTAGTGACCAAAGGTGGTGCTCAAAAAGGAGAGCGCAATCGGGCCGACGATAAAGCCAATTGGCCCGTAAACATGAAATCCAGGAACTAGCACGGCTGCAAGCCAAAAGCAAAAGCCGTTGACTACTAGAGAAAATAGCCCAAAGGTAACGAGCGTCAGCGGCAGTGACAGCAACCCAATGATAGGCTTGATAATTGCATTGACCACACCGATGGAAACTGCTGCAATCAGCGAAGTGGTTATAGTATCGATCTTGACGCCCGGTAGCAGCCAGTCAAGAATCAGCAGGCTCACCGCAGTAACCAAGGCAGGCAGTAGTATTCCTAGCATCTATTCATCTCCTGATTTTTAGCTTTTGTATAGTGAGCCAAAGCTATCAGTTATTTTAGGGGCTGGCATCTTCACAGAGGCAGATTAAGGGCACTCAGGAAGCCAAGCGGCTTGGAACGGATGGGATAGTAACTATCTCATTCGGGTACTACTAGGTTGAGTATGCGTTTGCCTGGTGTTTGCCTTGTTAGTGTGTAGAGCTGCTTGCCAAGATGAAAATCGCAACCTATAACCTTCGCTTCGGTGGTAAGTCAGGTAACCGTATCCATTGGCAAAAGCTTATAGAAAGCTCGAACCCAAATATCCTGCTGCTGCAAGAAACCTTGTCACCTCACGAGTATCTGCTTGAAGAGATTTATCAAGCCCACAGTCTGCAGATTCATTGGAGCGCTGTAGCCGGTCAGAAATGGGGTAGTGCTGTCTATATTCGCCAGGAGCAGGTAATTCCCCTGGAGCCTTTATCAGCGGCGCTGTCTGGATGGGTCACAGGCGTACAGATCACTCACTTTAGTGGGCTAGTTGCGAAGGAGCAGGCTTTATGTCTACAGCATCCATGCGCCAAGTGTTGGGTCTAGCTATGTCAAGCAGGTAAATCTCATTTTAGATGGCATCAAAGCCCAAATTCCCCAGGGAGCTGATGTGATTGTCGGCGGAAACTTTAATCTCACCTTAGGATTGCGTCACCCATCAGAACAGCTTCAGCAGAATCAACCTGAACTCATGAACCGCTTTCGCTATGAGCTAGGCTTGATGAACTGCTGGCAAATGGCAAATTCCAATCAGAATTTACCCCAGACCCTGCGCTGGTGCCGCAATAAAGCGTTGCCCTTTCACTGCGATGGCCTTTTTGTTCCCATTGGCTGGTATCGTTCTTTAGAAAAAGCGGAAGTCCTTGCTGGCGATACTTGGGATATTCTCAGCGACCACAATCCGGTTGTGGCTACTTTTGAAGCCCCGAATTCAATCCAAATACCGCCTCTCTAAACTTTAGTAAGCTCTATAGGATTGATGCATGGACAGTAGACGCTAGATACCTTTGTTGATAGCGCTTAAAATAAAAGCTCACGTTGTTTCTGATTGTTTCTGAACCAATATTTACCGACTTATTCTAATGAACGAACCTTTAGAACCGACTCCTAAAACTGAAAAGCCTCGATCAAAAAGCGATCGCTCAAGATCCAGCCGCCGCACTAACAAAGGTTTTAACGCCGCTAAAATAATATTTGGGCCTATTGGGCTAGCGGTGCTGATGGTGGGTTTGATTGCTGGGCTGGCCTATCGCAATCGCTCTCAACAGGTTGCTTTTGATCCCAGTACCGAAGCGGGAAAAGCGGCTTTGAGCGCAGTCGAGACTTCTCCTGACAAGGGTCAAAAACATGTCGAACCCGGAGAGCCTGTAGAGTATGAACAGGTTTTTCCGACCTCCGGGCCTCACGATCCCAACCCAATCGCGCCCGGATTTTATACTCAAGAGCAGCGGCCTGAGCAGCTAGTGCACTCGCTTGAGCATGGCAATATTGTGGTGTATTACGATGAGGCTGATGCTCAAACCAAGCAAACGCTGGAAAGCTGGACTACTCAGTTTCCCGGTGCATGGGATGGCATTGTCGTGGTGCCGATGTCTGGGATTAAAGAAAGCATCGTGCTCACGGCTTGGACAAAACAACTCACCCTGCTGGAATTTGATCCAGATGCGGCGGCTAGCTTTATGGATCTCTATCGCGGACGCGGGCCTGAAAATCCGGTGCGATGAGTTGTATCTATGAAATTGTTTTACTATCAGCGATCCGATCAGCAGCCTAATTTTGGCGATGAGCTAAACCGTTGGCTATGGCCCAAGCTGTCGCCGACTTTGTTTAATGAAACGTCTGGGCCAGGGGCTAGGCAAGCCGCTGAACCAGAGGGTTCTACCGTCTTTGTCGGGACAGGCACTTTACTGAACCACAAGTTGCCGAGACGGATTGCCCCTGCAAAAAAGCTGATAGTGTTCAGCACCGGCGCGGGCTATGAGCAGCCGCTAAAGCGCATTCCAGAAACGTGGGAAATTTTTTGCGTACGCGGCCCGCTTTCGGCTCAGCAGCTGGGGTTGCCGTCCGAAAAAGCGATCGCTGACGGCGGCATTTTGGTTGCTAAAGTCTTCACGCCTGAGAAAATTTTTAGTTCCCCTCAGCCGATTTGTAGCTTCATGCCGCACATTCACAGTGCGATCGCTGCTGAGGAAAGCTGGCAGCGAATTTGCGCAGCGGCTAATATTCGCTACATCGATCCGCGCTGGCCGGTAGAAACGGTGCTGCAAGCCATTGGTTCGAGTGAGCGACTGCTGGCTGAAGCGATGCACGGAGCGATTGTTGCCGATGCTTTAAGAGTGCCTTGGCTGCCAGTGATTACCACTCCGCGAGTCTATGCCTTTAAGTGGCAGGACTGGTGCGCTTCAATGGCGCTGCCCTACCGTCCGAGGCGATTGCCGCCCTTAGCTGACTACCCGCGCTGGGGCAAAGGGCTGCGCTCTGGGGCGGTGGCGGCTCGGCATTGGTGCGGAGCCGCGCGGGGGGTGAAGGGCGCGATCGCAACGACTCGATATGCCCTCTTTGCCGACGAATCTGCCATTGTCCGAGCGTTACAAAACATGGCTCAACAGCCGTTTTTTCTGAGTGCAGATAGCATTTTAGAGCAGCGCTTAGCGCGTTTGCAAGACTGTTTTAATCTGCTTTAAGTCTGTTGGAATCAGTTTTCTAGGCTCACTTTTAGCGAAGATCACTTTTAACAAAATTTGCTTTTAACGAACCTTACGAAATCGTTCCTCTAGTATCTAAATCTCTTAAGGTGTAAAGCGCCAAACAAGCTGCCAGCATAGGCCAAGCCGCATAAAACAAAATATTTGCACCCTCAAACGGGGCAAAATATTTAGGAAATGCCACCAGCGTAGAAGCCGTGTGCATCAGCAGCACTAACCCATAGGTAATTCTCTTTTGATAGCCCAACCCAAAGCCGATTAAAATCAGCAATTGAACAACGCCTAATACGTACACTAGCCCTACAGGTACCCCACCAATGCCATAAAATGCCTGAAAGACTCCCGCCGCATGTTCTGGCTGGACAAATTTGTCAATCACCCAAATTAGCAAAGGGATAAAGATGCCAATGCGCAGGAACAACAGCGCCCAAGAAACTCGTTGAGCAATGGGCGTTTGGATGGTTGCTGTATTAGCTGGGTCGATATTAGCTGGGTCGATTTTCATCATGCTGGCTCTAGCCGCGAATAGTGCCTGTTCAAAAACGCCTATCCTAGGCTTCCTGTGATATCTTTTGCTCACTGTATGATGAAGTGGTCTGCTCTTAGATGAGAAATTCCTTAGAATTTCGATGACTCAGCCGCTCTTTAGCCCAAGCTCAATGTTTCACGACCTGCTTGCCATCCAAAACAAAGCCCTTGTTTTACAGTTTTATAAATCATTTGACAATCGCCGCTTATCCGAAGCGTTAATGCTCCTTTCTCCTAATTTAATCGCCCATCTGGCCGGGATGGATGATCCCTTAAGCTTGGCTGAGTTTGACCGCATCGGCGCTGAGGTCTACAACGCTTTTCCGGATGGACGCCATGAGTTTAGTCAAGTCATTGCCCATCGAGATACGGTGATGACTAGCGGCTTTTTTATCGGCACTCACTTGAGTCCGTTTCAAGGTTTACCACCGACGGGCAAAGTTGTTCGCTTTGCGGTGATGCACATCGACCGGGTGAGCTATGGCAAAATCATCGAGCACTGGGGCCAAGGCGATAGTCTGTCGCTGGTGCAGCAGTTGGGCGTAAAGCTAGTTCCTGGCCCTGGCGTGTTGCTAAAGCTAGGGCTCAAGGCAAGTCGGCATCTACAGCAAGAAACTTTTGCCCGATTGCAGGCAATAGCTCAACCCGACTACTATCCTCAATCTCAACCCCATCCACCTCATAACCGACCTTGAACAGCTTTTGCCACGAAGTCTTTATTGCCCTTTCTAGCGCTCAAGTATCGCGTCAGGTCAGGTTTTACCAGGCGTTGTTTGGCATTGAGCCTGTGCCTAGTAGTTCGATCTATGCCGAATTTCGATTGCCGGGGCTGTGGTTGGCGATTTTTAGCCCCAAAGCGGAGAATGCGGCTGAGTTTGCCGCAGCTAGCAGCGGGCCGATGAGTTTGTGTTTGGAGGTGAGTGATTTGGCAGGCGCGATCGCTCACCTCATCACCCTAGGCTATCCCCCGCCGGGCAGCATCATGCATACGTCTCATGGACAAGAAATCTACGCTTACGATCCTGACGGCAATCGGCTTATTTTGCATCAGCGCTGAGATTGGAGCTGAGATCGGGGCTGATGGATTTTTTCAAACGATGCTTGATTGCGGCTTGGCGAAAGCCCAACACCACTAATATATTAGAGAGCGTCAAAAAAAATTCAGCGCTGCCGTGTAGCCAATCGACATTCGCTAACTCCTCACCATAGGCTTGTTTGGCATAGAGTCCGGCAGGAATGGTCACCGCCACAAAAATCAGCAGCACATAAAAACCAATCAGCGCCAATCGCGGCGTTTGCTGGCACCGGGTTAAAAACCACAGAAACCCTAGATAAGGAAACAGCGACAGCGCAAACAGGGATTCTTTACTCATGCGTCAGCACCCGTTTGAGACGGTTTACCTAGCGGCTGAGAAGACTGCTGATGGGTAAAGTCGTCTAGATCTTTTAGCTCAGACAGGTCAGAGCGTTTCGACTGTCGCCAAATCCACCAAGCAGCGGCGCAAACAGTACAGTTGCCCACCACCGTCATCGCGGCTTGCAGGGTGACTAGCCAACTCAGGGCGATCGCGTTATCAAAAAAATGCCAAGTGCAGGCACACATCGCACTGACTAGCGCAGGCAACATGCCAAAAGAGAGCGCCCTCCAAGCCAAATAGCCGCTTGCCTCAGCGTAGCGCCACACAAACCAAATTGCGGCAATCCACTCCACCACGCTAGAAACATGAACCATCCAAGTGGGAATTGAAAGCGCGTGCATAGGCTGATGAAACCGAGGGTCATTAAATAAGGTGTCGGCGTTCTTCTGTATTCTAGAGAGCTATGGGAAGCTACTGACAAAATGGTCAGAAAATTATGCGGGCGGTGCTATGTGGCTACTACGGAATGGGAAATGGCGGCGATGAGGCACTGTTGGCCGCGCTGCTGCAAATGCTGCCCGATACGGTCACACCGATTGTGCTGTCGGGCAATCCGGCAGAAACGCGCGATCGCCACCAGGTAGAAGCCATCCCCCGCAAATCTTTGAGCGCCGTTATCGCCGCCTTACAGCGCTCAGATGCCTTCATTTGGGGCGGCGGCAGCCTCATGCAAGATGCCAGCAGCGCCCTGAATCCGGTGTATTACGGTGGGCTGATGCTGATCGCCCAGGCGATGGGCCTCAAAACTATTGCCTGGGCGCAAGGCATCGGCCCTTTGAACCAGCCTTTTAGTCAGTGGCTGACTCGCACAGCGCTGGCTAACTGTGTACAGGTGAGTGTGCGCGATCGCCACTCCGAAACCCTGTTAAGCCAATGGCAACGCCCCTGTCTGCTGGCTCCCGATCCGGTCTGGGGCTTAGAGGCCGAACCCGTAGATGGCCTTTGGGACTTACCCGCCCCCCGCGTCGCCGTGGCTCTACGGCCTCACAAAAACCTCACCCAGCCCAAGTTAGAAAGCTTTGCCCAAGCGCTGGCCAATTTTCACAAAGCTACTGGAGTCTGCGTGCTGCTAGTGCCCTTTCAGCCTGTGAAAGATTTAGCAATAGCTCAATTCCTCGCCGACTACCTCACCCAGCAAAACAGCGGCCCCCACTATCTCTATCCCCTCACTCAGCCGCAGCAGCTCAAAGGCTTATTTCGAGGCGTAGAAATGACCATTGGAATGCGCTTTCACGCCCTCGTCATGGCCGCTGCCGAAGGCTGTCGCAGCTTTGCGATTAGCTACGATCCTAAAGTCGATGCCCTTGCCAGCGATCTCTCCCTCTCCGGTTGGACACTCTCCCCTGCTTCCTCACTATCCTCTTCCCCTCTCTCTTTTTCCCCTCTTCCCCCCTTTCCCCCCGATCCTCAGACTCTTTGCAAAACCTGGCTCGACTTCTACACCAACGGCGAAGCCCTCAGCCCCGACCAAATTCAGTCCCAGGTAGATCGCGCCTTTATGCACCAAGATCTGCTCGCCACAGCACTACTGGACTGAGAATAGACTGGGAATTATCACAGCCTGTAACAAATATCCGGACGCTCACTAGGGGTATAGAAAAGCTCAGCGTGATTGAGCGATCGCCTTGGAATACAAAATTTTTAGATGTTTTAAGCTTGAATCCACTGTAATTTGTATTTCTGTGCTACTCCTTTCGAGAGTCTTTTAATAGTTTTCAAACTTCGGCAAAATGACATTGCATTTTGATGCAGTTGGCTCATCCAAATTATTATCGACTAAAGCCTCAAGCACGCGACTACCGCCTTCAATCTAGATCACTTTCCTGTCTGCGATTTCTACATAGCTAAGAGCGAAAATCAGTTGCCGCGAACTTCGTCCGACACCTCCACCCCTAACAGTCAAAACCAGGCTGAGCATAGTATTTCTCCTGAAATCGGCAGTTCTGAAATTAGCAGTTCTGAAATCGGCAGTTCTAACCCTCAACTTGACAGCGAAGAAGGCTGGGAAAGCGTTAATCTTCCAGGGACGCTGAATGTTGTTATTCCTGCCGCCACTGAAGGCCCTGAAGGCTCTGAAGGCATTTTGACCCAACCCTCCGCCGCTGCTCACGAGGTGTCTCAGGAAGTCTCTTTAAGTGCTCAGCGAGAAGATGAGCTGCTCACCCTCATTCACGATCTCAACGAGTGCAACGATGTTTTACTTTCGCGGATTTCGCAGCTAGAAAGTGCTTTAGAAACATCGCAGACAGTGCTAGAGACTGAAGTCGAAAAAGCCAAATTTGCCCAAAACCGATTGTTGCAACAAGTCTCTGCCGAGCAGGTTTCGGCCCAGCAGCTCTCGCACACCGCTCAGCAGCAAGTCGCTCAGCTCGTCGATCAATTAGATCGCGCCGAACAGTTGCTCAGCCGTCAAACCCTGATTAACGAAAATCTGCAAACAGAGCTGAATAATGCCCAAGAGCGGATCGTACAGTTAGAAAAAGAATCGGCGCTAACCTTACAGCAACATGCCGAAGCCGCCGAAGCTCAGCGTAACGCAGAAGCCATCAGTCGCGACCTGCGATCGCGCCTTCAGCGTCAGCAGCGCTACACCCTACAGTTCAAAGCCGCCCTCGAAAAATCGCTCACCGTTAGCGCCCGCCCCGCGATCGCCCAAGCCAACCCAGCGGGTGCTGCAAGATTCTCAGCCAGTGCTGCTTCAGAGCCCGTGCCGATGCCCAAGGCTCAGCGGATTATGCCTTGGGCCTTGGGTGCCACCACCGCCTTCACTGGAATTGATCCTCACCTAGAAACCCTCATTCGCGGCATTGAACAACCAGCTGATCAAAGTCATAACTCGGCGAATATCCCAGTGCATATCTCAGCCGCTATGAATGAATTGGACGCTGAAGCCAAACTTTGGCAAGATTTGGAGCGAGTGATGGGCACTAAGGAAGAGGTAACCCCTGAAGCGATTCCAGAATTACCTAACGCAACGCCTGCAAAAATTGCTGAGTCTTTTGCGGCCGCATCGAAACCGGCACTTGAATCCATTGAACCCACATTGCGCCCTTTGAAGTGTCACACTCAGGTATTAATGATAGAGCCCTGTTTTGGAAAGACTTTCATGGCTTAGCAGTTCAAATGAACTAAGTCATAAAAATTCTCAATTAAGGTTAACTATTGAGAACCATGCTAGAAAAAATGGCTG
>JBGTIK010000274.1:0-25671 GCA_041745715.1 Phormidesmis sp. | reverse complement strand
GCTTAGCAGTTCAAATGAACTAAGTCATAAAAATTCTCAATTAAGGTTAACTATTGAGAACCATGCTAGAAAAAATGGCTGTGATTCTTATTGCTTCGTTTAAATACCCAATGTGCCAATTGGAAGTGCGGAATGTCGGCTTGATTTCTCGCCTGTCTCGAATCATGGTCAAACCTGAAACCCATCAACCTCGTTCCGCGTTGCGGGAAAATCATATCTGTAAGTTGGAATTGGGAATTGCTGCTGATCGGCTTACTGACTACCCAACAGCGGATCTACCTGGGCTGCTCCCTGGGCGCTATTGGCGGCCTTATTTACGCCAAAGTACTGATCCAGCACCTGCTTCACCATCGGCGCTGCAAAAGAGCCCCCACCCCCACCAGAATGTTCTCCAAAAGCGACGATGACAATTTCAGGTTTGTCAGCCGGGCCATAGGCTCCAAACCAAGTGTGCGTTTCTCCAGGAGGGGCTTCAGCGGTTCCACTTTTTCCAGAAATCGGCGGTAGCTTAGGATCGTTTACAGCGCGTCCGGTACCATTGCTCACAACTTCGCGCAGTCCGTCTTGCAACACCTCGACTGTGCTTGGCGCTAAGCCTAAAGACTTTTTCCATCGACTACCGCCTTCGGCCTCTGCCGCCGCATCGCTGACAAAATGAGGCGTGACTTTATAGCCCCCATTGGCGACGACGGCAAACATCACCGCAATTTGCAACGGTGTCGCTAGCACGTTCCCCTGGCCGATAGAGGCATTAATCGTATCGCCTAAGTACCAAGCTTCATCGAGTTCTCTTTCTTTCCATTCGGGGTTAGGCACCAGCCCTTCATCTTCTTCGTCGCCTAGCTCAATGCCGGTTTTGGCACCTAGTCCATAGTTTCTCATCCATTTTTCTAAGTTTTTTTCGCCAACAGCACGACCGATCTGATAGAAAAATGTGTCACTACTCATCGCCAGCGCGCCGCGAAAGCCCAACGGGCCAAAGCCTGCATTATTCCAGTCCCAAAACTGAATGCCCCCGACGTTAATGAAAGGGTAGGTTTGCAATACGGTGTCAGGGTCAAACTTGCCGGACTCCATACCAGCGGTGGCCGTGATCACTTTGAAAGTGCTAGCAGGAGGATAGGCCCGCATGGCTCGGTTGACCAAGGGATAACCTCGGCTCTGAATTTGCTGCCACTGGGCTTCGGTGATTCGCGCTGAGAAAATGTTGGGATCAAAAGTAGGACGGCTAACCATCGCGCGGACTGCGCCGTTGCGAGGATCGATGGCAATGATCGCGCCCAGATGGTCGCCGAGGGCTTTTTCGGCGGCTTGCTGCAATTTGAGATCGAGCGTGAGGGTGACGTCATGCCCAGATACCGAAGGCTTTTCTCCAATTACGCGCAAAACCTGACCGCTACTGTCTACTTCTACCTGCTGTCCGCCCCACTGTCCGCGTAAGGTATCTTCTAGGGCCATTTCTAGACCCATCTTGCCAATTACATCACCGAGGCGGTACTGCTTTTCTTTGAGATCTTCGAGTTCGGTGTCGTTGAGTTCGCCAGTGTAGCCTAAGGCGTGAGCCGCCAAATCGCCGCGAGGATAGTTGCGCACGGCTTCGGCTTCGACCCGGATGCCGGGAAGTTCGTTACCGTATTCGGCCAGAGCGGTGGTTTGAGCCGAGCTGATGCCTCTGGCGATAGGGACTGATTTGGTCAGGTTGTAGCTGTCTAGGGCTAGGCGCTCGTTGATTTCGCTGGCGGGAATGTCTAGAATTTTGGCGAGTTTGGTGATTACTTGCGATCGCGCCTCCTCATCTTGAGGCAGCGTAATTGGCCAAATCGAAACCGAATGAGAAAGCCGCGAACCCACCAAAATCTCGCCATTGCGATCAAAGATGGTGCCTCTTGCCGGACGCCGAGGCACTAGCAAAATGCGGTTGTTTTCAGCGAGTTCGCGGTTGCGCTCACCCTGTACTAGCTGAAGATAGGCCAATCGGCTCCCAATCCCGCCGACCATTACCAAGCTCAGCAGCAGCATAATTACCACCGACTGATATTGACGGCCAACGGTACGGCCACCCTTTTGGTTACTAAAACTTGCGAAGCGTTGAGAAAAAGCCATGTTGCTTAGTTATCTATAACACTGGGCTGTGGAGGAACAGGTTCTGGGGCGGGGGCCGGGGGTGGTGGGGCTATGGGAGCAGGCGGGGCTACCGGCTCGGGTGGCGGCACAATCGGCGCTGGAGCCACTGGCGCGGGAATCGGCGCGGGCGCGGGCGGTGGCGCAGAGTTTTCTATAGGTTCATCATTGTAATAGCCAGAATCTGATTCGCCGCTGCTGTCGAATTCTGATTCACGGCTAGTGCTAGCGTCAGGTTCTGAATAGCTGTCTGAATAGCCGTCTGAGGCGCTACCAGAATAGCTATCTGAACGAGTAGGGCGGTCGCTCTCCTCCTCACTCGCACCAGGTCTATCGGCGCTCACACGCCTCGGTGATATGGGCTTGGCCTTAATCGTACCTTCGCGGTTGCCTAGCTCAGGCAATTTTGGAAACTTCTCAACCGGCAGCTCTTCAATAAACTGACTGACAAACTTATACCAGGCCAAAGCCGCCGTGCGACTAGCTCCCCCCGTGGGGCTGCTGTCATCGTTGCCAAGCCACACGCCTGTCACTAGCTGCGGCATAAAGCCAATAAACCAAAGATCGCGGTTTTTCTCAGAGGTGCCGGTTTTCCCGGCAACCTGTCTATCCGGCAGAGCCGCGTTGCCACCCGTGCCACCATTGACCACACCTTCTAGCATCCAAGTCATAATTGCAGCGGTATCAGGATCCATTGCCTGCTTCGGCTTTTCGTCAAATTCGTACAGCACCTCGCCCTGCATGTTGGTGATGCGAGTAATGCCGTGCGGCGTAATGTGTTTGCCTTCAGCGGCAAAAGTGCCGTAGGCGCTAGTCAGCTCTAGTAAATTCACTTCAGAAGAGCCCAAAGCCAACGAATAGGCGGGCAGGAGAGTAGAGTCGATACCCATCCGATGAGCCATCGCAATCACGGGATCAAAGCCAATGTCGACCAGTAGCTTGACAGCGACGATATTAATAGAGCTCGTCAGCGCCCTTCTGAGATCGACCGTGCCGCTGTAGCTGTCGCCGTAGTTTTTAGGTTCGTAGCCATCGACGACATAGCGAGCATCGGTATAGGTTTTGTAGGGAGACATGCCAGTCGCGATCGCCGTCGCATACACAAACGCTTTAAACGTCGATCCTGGCTGCCTTTGAGCCTGAGTCACCCGGTTAAACTGGCTATCATCAAAGTCAGTGCCGCCCACCATTGCCTTGATTTCGCCGCTGTTAGGATCAATTGCAACCAAAGACGCCTGCTCAAACCCCTGCCAATCGCCATACTCCTCAATGATTTCTGCAACCGTTTTTTCAGCCGCCTTTTGCCACTTCGTATTCAAAGAGGTTTCAACAACTAAGCCACCCGCCTCAATTTGCTCTAGCGACAGCAGGCTATCTAGCTGCTTTTTGACATAGATAGTGAAATAAGGAAACTCGCTATAGAGATACTTTGGCTCTTGGGCATTGAGTTCAACATCAGCGCTGTAGGCTTCTTGGGCCTGCGCAGTGGTAATCACCCCATTGGCTTCCATCCGGCTAATCACCTTGTCACGCTGTTCACGAGCGGCCTGAGGATTCACCAGCGGCGAGTACACGCTGGGCGCTGGGGCCATTCCAGCAATCAGCGCCACATCGGCAACACTGATCTCATCAATGGTTTTACCAAAGTAAATCCAGGCGGCATCGGCGACCCCGTAGGCTCCGGCTCCTAAATACACCAAGTTCAGATAGCGCTCTAGAACTTTATCTTTACCCAGCTCATTTTCAAGGCGCCGAGCCAAAATAACTTCTTTAAACTTGCGCTGAAAGCTCCGATCCTGGGTTAGAAAAACAATCCGCGCTAGCTGCTGCGTAATCGTGCTAGCACCTTCTACCACGCCACCGCTGGTAATATTGGCCACAGCCGCCCGAGCAATAGAACGATAGTCAACCCCATGATGCTCATAAAAGCGGCGATCTTCAGCGGCAATAAATGCCTGTACGACCACCTCTGGGATCTGATCAAAATTCAAACTTTCTTGAGCCGTCGGGCCGACTTTTTGCAGAATTTTACCGTCGCCCGCTTTGAGCGTAATCGTACCCGTGCGCTCAAAGGTTAACGCTTTGCTCACATCCGGCACACTTTTCTGCACATCGCTCCACATCCGGTAAGCGAGCGCGCTAGGGCCTGCAACGCCCGCCCCTAAAATCAAAACTAGCCAAAAGCCAGGGCGTTTGTAAACGGCTCGTCCGGGCCGAAAAAGCCGCTGAGAAATCGGGTTAGCAGGCGGATTTGATAAACGTCTTCTGATCCCGTTATCGTTAGGGTGTAAGCCATTGGCGCTACGGCTAGGCCGATTTCGGCTTCGTCGGCTAGGGGTCGGAGCAGAAGGCTTAGCAGCGGTTCCTCGCCGTTGAGTGGACCATTGTTTCAGATGGGATAAGGGATTGGCCACTTCAGTAGATTCTCCAGACGGCTGATCCGCCCTTAACTTAATTACCCATCAAATCAGCTTAACTAGGCCGATGGCAGGGCTGTGTACAATCAACTCGCGATTGAGGAAATTATTATTCTGTAAATGCTACCACGATGAATAGAGCAGCAGTTTTTTAGCTAACCAGGGCGCTGTGACCAAGCGCTAGTGCCGTTACGAGCATCCCTAGCACCAAAAATGGCTGAGCGCTGGCCTGATATTTAACGTCATTTTCGAGTGGATTGCGTAAGAAATACATATCTTGGAACGTGATTTGCGGAACAATCAGCAAAATCAGCAGCACCGCATAGAGGTTTTTGTGAATGGCGATCAGGTACGCGGCCATGCCCCCCTGAAAAATATCGATCATCAGCACGCAAATCCAGGCGGCGGTCTGTACCCCAAACATCACGGGTAGTGACTGAAGACCGAGCTGGCGATCGCCCTCCACCGCTTTAAAGTCATTCACGACCGCAATTCCTAAGCCCGCCATGCTATAGATCAGCGTCAAAATTACCACCGTCCAGTTCAGCTCGCCAAACAGCGCATGTCCGGCCCACCAAGGCAAAGCAATGTAGCTAGCGCCGAGGGCATAGTTGCCTGCCCAGCCATTTTGCTTGAGCTTTAGCGGCGGAGCCGAATAGATGTAGGAAACAAACGATCCACCCATAGCTAGCGCTAGCAGCGTCGGAAACTCATGCTGCGCCCAAACATCCAAGCCATAAGCAACCGCTAGCCCGCCGATTAGCAGCACCCAAATCTGTACTCGCACCTGCGCCAGCGAAATCGCCCCAGAGGGAATCGGTCGATTCGGCTCATTGATGGCATCGAGATCGCGGTCGTAATAGTCATTAATCGTTTGGGTGTAGCCGGTGAGCAATGGGCCAGACATCAGCATACAGGCCGCTGAAATTAGCACATTTTCAACTGACCAAGTGAATTTGCCCGAAGAAGCTGCCCCACAAACTACGCCCCAAATCAAAGGAATCCAGGTGATTGCCTTCATGAGCTGAAGCCGGATTTTCCAAATCGACGTTTCACCCGATTCAGCGCCCTTCATGCCTAGGAGCTGTCGGGCTTTAGCGCTGCCAGGTTTATTTCCCTGAGCGGTTTCGGTAACAGCCTTCAGCGCTTCTGGACTAGCCGCTTCTGGACTGGCCGCTTCTGATAACGGCAGATCAGAGGCTAATGGATCTGATAGCGGATGGTCAGACATGTAAAAGTTCCTTAGATGGGCTCGACTTAATTAACTATTCAGGGATTGCTTAGCAAAAAGATAGTCTAAACAAAACCCTAGCCAAATGAAACAATCAAGTATCCTTCTTGAAACTTAGCGCCTGTAACTGAGCGACCACTGAGCGCAGGCGGCAAAGATAGGTTGTGGCGCTGATCGCCTGCTTCTACGGTGACTTCGGGGCCATACTGCGTCAGTTTTACCTGAGTTTTGTCAAAGCCTGGCAAAAACAGCTTCACGGTGCCGCTGGCGGTATCAACGCTCATTGAATCCGGCACGCTAACTGGTTCAGTCAGGATAGGTAGGGCCGTAACGAGAGGCTGCCAGCGGTTGTCAGGCGGGCAGTAAGGCAAAGCGGTGATGGGTAAAGGGGCAAAGGCGTCAGCGGCGGCGGTTGAATCTATCGGATTCGGCCCTGCTGGATTGACTGTATTGACCCATGTGCCAGCGACTGTGAGCCCGATTTGCTGAGCGGCGCTCCAGAGATATTTGCCTTGAGCGATCGCTATCTCATCTGCTGTTGTCACTACATAGGCCCGTAGCTGCATGGCATCGCGCACCATTGCCTTGCCTCTAGCCACCATACTCTCCACGCTCTGCGTCTCCGGCTGAGACAAAATATCGCCCGACATCCCACCGCTTAAAATCGCGCCTGTAATCGGGGCAATAAAGGGAGAGATAGAGCGGTAAAACTGAGAGTCTTGAAATACTTTTTTAAATCGGCGAAAGTACCAGTCAATGCCGCCAATTGCGCCCCACATCCGCAAGCTTGCCTGATCGCCACTGCCAGCGTGCACTATTACGTCATATTGGTTGCTAGCCGCGTATTCGCGCAGGGCATTGAGCGTCAAAAAATCATCCATCCCTGGAATCACGCTTAGCTCTTGACCGTAGACAGCCTTGAAAAAAGGATCTCTTAAATACTGAGCCTCGAAGCTTTTTAGCCTTTCCCAATTGTCATCTATCAAGGCAGTCGTTTGCAGCTGCACGGCTGAGAATTGTGGGCCATTGACGCTGATTTCACTGACATTAGGGCCAATAGTAATAGGGCTAGGGGCTGCCGAGCTTAACAGCATCGAAGTTGCAGGCCCAGCCTCTTGGCAGAGTAGCAGCACTCGCTTGCCGGCAGCAGATAGCTGCTGAGCAGCTGCGACCGCGACCGTCGAGCGACCGGTCCCCCCTTTTCCTAGAAATGTGATAATCAGCGTCATGGTTTGTTTTAGTCAGTTGAGGTCTTGGAGGTCTTGGAGGTCTTGGTTTAGTTGAAGTCTTAATCGGTTCGGTCTTACAGTTGAAGCCCTAAAGTTGAAGCCCTAAAGTTTAAGACCTCAGCAGTTTACTCAATCGCTCGCAGTTCGTCTTCAAAAAACCAAGTGGTGTACTGGTCAGCTTCAAAGGCTACCAAAGCGCCGATGTTTTGCCCATCTAGCACCTTTAGATCTTTGACGATGCCGGTTTTACCAAGACGATTGGCGAGTGTTTTTGCCACGCGATCGCGCATCCGACGTACCTGAACCCGCTGTCCAATTTCCAAATCCATGTTTAATAACGCTATCCTTAACTGCAATTGTGTCTTACATTTAGCCACTTTTCAGTCTATCAGCGACCTGTGCGTACATTCAAAACAAATCACCGACTCACTTCTCTTAATTCTTCTCTTACAAATTTAGGACACCCCTAGTCAACATGCTGGCCAAACGAATTCTCCCTTGCCTTGATGTCAAAGCTGGCCGCGTCGTCAAAGGGGTTAACTTTGTCGATCTTAAAGATGCGGGCGATCCGGTAGAGCTAGCTAAGCTATACAACGAAGCCGGGGCCGATGAGCTGGTGTTTTTGGATATCACCGCTACCCACGAAGATCGCGATGTGATCTATGACGTGGTGTATCGCACGGCTGAGCAGGTATTTATTCCGCTGACGGTTGGGGGCGGGATCAGCTCCCCCGAAACGATTAAAAAGCTGCTGAGAGCGGGCGCGGATAAAGTCAGCATTAATTCGGCGGCGGTGCGATCGCCGGATCTAATCAACCGGGCGAGCGATCGCTTTGGCGCGCAGTGCATCGTCGTCGCCATCGATGCGCGCAAACGAGACGATGCCGCCAATCCGGGCTGGGATGTGTTTGTCCGCGGCGGTCGCGAAAATACGGGCCTCGATGCGGTGAGCTGGGCCTGTGATGTGGTCGCCCGCGGGGCCGGTGAATTACTGATTACGAGCATGGACGCGGATGGTACGCAAGCCGGATACGATCTGACGCTGACTGAGGCGATCGCGAGTCGAGTTGATGTCCCAGTAATTGCCTCCGGCGGTGCGGGTAACTGTGCCCACATTCACGCGGCCTTAACCACCGGCAAAGCCGAAGCAGCCTTGCTGGCCTCTTTATTGCACTATGGTCAGCTCAGTGTGGAGCAAATCAAAACTTACCTCACTGCTCACGATGTCGTCGTTCGCCATTAAGACAGCATTTTGGCATCGGTATTTAAGTTCAGCGGGTGGGCACAACGGTAGAATCTTTACAAAACCTTATAAAAATTAGACTTTTCTAAGGTTAGATCTACTGTAAACCGGCAGATTGTGAATACTCATGGCAAAAACTGAGAAATCTGTTAAGCTGTGTGAACGCTCAGGCATAGAGATTTAACAAATGCAAAGATTTGATATTTGCGGTCAGTTTTAGCGATCTTGCTTGTTCGTAGGTCTTTTATCAAGGTTTCTGATCGTGATCCTGACCTTGCAGAGCTTTTAATTCTTCACCCGTTCTGCTACTGCCCAACCCAAATAGAATGATTTTTCTGATTCTGACGATTGTAATTAGCTTGGTTTTTTGGGCACTGCGCCTAATGGATCGGGCTGTAGAAAATCAGGAATTTTCGCTGATGCTGGCTGGCTTTTTAGTCGCTTCTTCAGCAGCAGCGATGGTCGGAGTTTATTTTTTAATGAGCGACTACGTTTCTTTTGTCGCCCAAGCGGGTGATGCCTTTGATCACTACGACACCGCCTTATTAGAAAGCGACTTTCCGAGTTGGTTAGATTAGGCAACGCCTTGGTTAATTAGGCTGAACGTGAGCATCAATCTTCAATTTGCCCTGAGAGGAGAGCCTCGGCAGAGAGACTCAATGTCGGGAATGTGCTCGAATCCATAGTGTCTTGCCCTCGATACATCACGGCTTGACAGGTACCCTTGACGAGAGTTAGGACGCTAACTTGGTCGCGATGCGGATCGATGATCCAATATTCAGGAATTTGCCACCATTCATATTGCTGCCGCTTCCATACGTAGTCTCTGAGATAGTTATCGCTCGATTCGCTGCCGGGGCTCACGACTTCGGCGACAAATAGTGGGGCTGGCATTTCTAATAAAATAGCTTGGGTAGCAATGGTTAGGTGTTCAGGTCGCATTACCATCAGATCAGGTTTGCGATTAACCCATTTGTCACCGATAGGCATTACCTGAAGGTCTTTGTCACCTCTACAAAGGTAGCGAATAAATCCAATGCCCTTAGTTTTCAAGATTTCACCCATCAATACGCAGGCAATTAGCCGATTAATATCGTTTTCTAAGGGCACTTCTATAATTTCTCCAGTGCTGAGCAGACGATAGTTCTGTTCATTGGAGAGCTGATCATCATTGAGATATTCCTGGTAGCTTTGGTAGCGAGGAAGAGTGTAGGTCATAGAGGTTACCTAGCAGGCTAGATTCCATTGTAATGAATGGCCTGTCGTGAGTGGCTTGTGATGAATGGAGGTTGAGAGATTCCCTTGGGCAAGTATGATCACAGCAGATGCCGATGGATTTGAATGTAAAGGGATGAGGTTGATTATGGTGTTATGGCAAGCGGTGACGGTACTGGTGGGTAGAGCGATCGCTCATTTCAAGATCTCAGCTCTAAAAATTTCGCCGCTCATCCTTTCTCTATTTATCCTCAGCTTTGCTATTGCCGCACCTGCTTGGGCGCAAGACAATCTGGTCGATTACACACTGACCAACCAGGCCGGGGGTGATTTTTCGGGCAAAGACTTATCGGGCACTTCGTTCGCAGCCGCCGATGCGCGCGATGCCAATTTTGCCGGGGCTGATATGAGCGGCACCATTTTGACCAAGGCGACTTTCATGCGCACCAATCTTGCTGGTGCTGACTTTACCAAGACCTTTGCTGATCGGGTAATTTTTGATGGCTCAGATATGACCAATGTGGTGTTTGTGGAAGCAATCGCGACTAGCAGCTCATTTGCTAACACCATTATTACGGGCGCTGATTTTTCAGATGCGATAATTGATCGCTTTCAGGTAAATAAAATGTGCGATCGCGCCTCAGGCACCAATCCAGTAACCGGCATTGATACTCGCGATAGCTTGGGCTGCCCGGACTAGCGCTTTCAGTTCATGGGCGATTTAAAGCGATCAAAGACCGGATAATGAGCAGCCCTAGAGCTGTTCTATCCGGTCTTTTGTCGTTTATAACCCTCAAACCTAAACCTAAATCTAAGGCTTACAGCTTACGCTCTATAGTTTCATTGAGCATTTGCATCGTGGCATCTAGCTTTTCAGTTGGTGTCGGTTCAGCATCGACTTCTTCAGTGCGCTTCATCCGTTCGAAAATGCGCACAATCAAAAACAGAATAAAGCCAACCACCACAAAGTTGAGAACAGCAGCAAGAAATACCCCGTACTTGATGCCGCCAGCCGATAATGCTGCAATGTCATCGACGCCTGCCGCTTGTAATGCTGGATTGAGCAATAGCGGCGTGATAATGTCTTCGATAAAAGAGGTGACAATTGCACCAAAGGCCACACCAATGATGACGGCAACGGCTAAGTCAACCACGTTGCCACGGAGCAGAAATTCTTTAAAGTCATTGACAAAGCTGCTAGCAGAGCTAGTAGCTCTAGCTCTAGCTTCTCGATTGGTCATGGGTCAATACCTACATATAACGAATATACAAAGCGGAAGGTGTAGCTTTGCGTGAGGATTTAGCAACCGGACTTTCGGCTTAAGATGACCTGAAGGCCAAATTAGTTCACTGAGCATGTCAATTTAGTCACAATATCAGTGTTTTCTCGGACTTCCAAGAAAGCTCGTAACCAAATTACCTGAAAAATAAGAAAATGCTGATTTTTTCAAGAATCGGCGGCTTGTAAGCTGTACTTAGCGCCATTTGCCGGATCTGACCAGTCGCAGGCAAAGCCTTTGCCGACAAGAGGCGCTTCACTGATTGCCATCGGCCCGCTGAGCGAGTGCAAAAGCCCTACGTTAATCGCGTCGTTATCATTAACTGGCACAGCTTGGAGGCTCTCGGATGAGCTATTGACTGAGCTGTTGGCCGAACTACTGGTTGAAGAAGGGCTACCGAGAGGGCTTAGCTCCGGGGCGCTGCTGCTCAAAAGCAAGGAAAAAACCTGAGGAAGTGCGCTAGCGCTGGCGGTGAGTGATCTACTAGCTAAAAACCGATTGAGGAATTGGCGTCTGCCGAGTCGGGTCATGACGGATTGAATCGATACATCAAGCTGCTGCCACACCATATCGCTTGGCGGCTACCCCTTACAATCTAATATTCACTTTACGACTTCTTATAACTGCTTATGACGACTGTTGTTGTGGCGACGGGCAATCCCGGTAAGCTGGCTGAGCTGAATGGCTATCTTCAGGCGCTAAACTGGACGCTGGCTCTAAAGCCAAAGGAAATAGAGGTAGAAGAAACGGGCCAAACGTTTATTGAAAATGCCCGGCTCAAGGCAACGGAAGTGGCGATCGCAACCCGAAGCTGGGCGATCGCAGACGATTCTGGCCTAGCCGTATTCGCACTGGATGGCGCACCGGGTGTGTATTCTGCCCGCTACGGGCACAGCGACGAGGATCGCATCAACCGGGTGCTGAAAGAGTTGGGCAATGCGGCAGATCGACGGGCCGAGTTTGTTTGTGCGCTAGCTTTGGCTCGCCCTGATGGCACCATTGCCCTAGAAACCGAAGGCCGCTGCCCCGGATCTATCTTAAAAGCCGGACAGGGGGCCGGGGGCTTTGGCTACGACCCGATTTTTTATGTAGACAGCCAGGGCAAAACGTTTGCCCAAATGAGCCCTGCCGAAAAAGAGCGCTACAGCCATAGAGGCATTGCCTTTGAGCAGCTTATGCCCGCTTTGAAAGCGCTGAATTTGACGTTAGGCCAATGAGATTAAAGATTCAAGGTGATTAAAGCCCACCTAAACCATTCGACCTCTATTGCAGCTTTAACTGAGCATAAAGGGCAATCGCGCTGCGCCACACCAAATAGCCCTGACGGTTAAGATGCAGGCCATCCGTGGTGAGATCAGATCGCAGTTCGCCGTTACCCGTGACGAAAATGGGATATAGATCCAGGTAATAGGCATTATTGTCAGCAGCAATTTGCTGAAGGGCGACGTTCATTTGGGCAATGCGATCGCTATCTAACGCCAACAGCTTATCGCGACTTTCCCACGTAGATTCTTCGCCCCCGTGAGGCAAAATCGACTGCACCACGATCTGCGCTTGAGGATGGTCTTTTTTGAGCTGAGCGACAATTTTTTTGTAATTTCCAATGATTTCGTCATCGGGCTTACCCCAAATCAAATCATTGATACCAATCATCAAAAAGACGGCTTCCACATCATTGTCTTTTAGCAAATCTAGGCGTTTTAGCAGCCCCTGGGTTTTTTCACCCGAAATGCTCTGATTAATCCACACCCGCCGACCGGGCATCAGCTCACCCGGAAACCACAAGCTCAACGAATCGCCGAGCAGTACGGTCAAATGCGCCGGTTTTTGAGCGGCCATAGCATCCGCGTCTTTGGCCAAGACATTTACCCACTGCCGATAGCTCAGCTTTTGCCCGCCTGCTGGCTGCGGAATCGCCAGCGCAGAATCAGCGATCGCCGCATCGGTAATCGCCGCATGAACCGGCTGGTCGCCCGCTACTAAGAGCCCGGAAACCAACTTTGAAGAGTGCGAAACCGCCGCTTGATCTTGCCAGAGCGCCAGCAAACTAACAAACAGCAGGCCATTCATCACGAGCGAGAGTACCGCCCAACCAGGAATTTTAGTCAGCCACTTAACCACAGGGAAAATCCAAACCCAAATATTGAGATCTTTAACGATGTTGAGCTATCGCAAATTTTAGTCTCATCTGTTCGCGATGCCTAGTGCAGAGCGCAACTTTCAGTATGAATACTCATCTAGGCAGCATTAGAAAATACCGCCCTATCTAACTTACTTAAGTCTGCCTGACTTAAGCCTAATAGGCTGGCACTGACCAGGCTTAAGTCAGCTTTTGTAAGGTCTTTAAACGTTGAATCTAAATAGCATCACATCACCTTCTTTTACCGTGTACTCTTTGCCTTCACTACGCACCCAGCCTTTTTCTTTGGCCGCACCCATTGAGCCAGCGGTAACCAAGTCTTCATAACCCACCGTTTCAGCGCGAATAAAGCCGCGCTCAAAATCAGTATGAATGACCCCTGCCGCCTGAGGCGCGGACATACCTGCTTTGATAGTCCAAGCCCGCGTTTCTTCTGGCCCTGTCGTAAAGTAGGTGCGCAGCCCTAGCAACTCGTAAGTCGCGCGAATTAGAGACTGCAATCCGCCTTCAGTAACTCCGAGCGCGTCTAGAAAGTCAGCGCGTTCTTCCGCTGGAATCTCTAGCAATTCTGCTTCTACCTGCGCTGAAACCACGACGACTTCAGCGTTTTCAGGAACCGCATGAGTGCGCACTTCCTCGACCCACGAGTTACCTTCGGCTAGATCGTCTTCAGAGACGTTGGCAGCGTAGATCACGGGCTTGCGCGTCAGCAGTCCTAACGGCTTTATAAATAAGGATTCTTCTTCATCTAGCTCCATTGTTCGGGCTGCTTGCCCATCGTCTAGCACGGGTTGCAGCTTCTCTAAGACTTCTAGCTCAGCTTGGGCCTCTTTATTATTACGAGCCTGCTTGCGAATGCGCTCCATTCGCTTTTCGATTTGCGCTAAGTCCGACAGCGCTAGCTCTAAATTGATCACCTCAATGTCGCGCAAAGGGCCAATGGAGCCTGAGACGTGAATAATATCGTCATTTTCAAAGCAGCGAACGACGTGAATGATGGCATCAACTTCGCGAATGTTGGCCAAAAACTGGTTGCCCAAGCCTTCTCCTTGGCTAGCACCCTTGACTAGGCCCGCAATATCGACGAATTCGACTCTAGCGGGCACAATGTCTTTTGAGCTAGAAATCGTTGCTAGCGCCTGTAAACGAGCGTCAGGGACAGCGACGATGCCGACATTGGGCTCAATCGTACAAAACGGAAAATTTGCGGCTTGGGCCTTCGCATTCGCGACGACCGCATTAAACAACGTAGATTTTCCGACGTTGGGCAGTCCAACAATTCCGGCTCTGAGCATAAGAATAAAAGGGGTAAGGAGTACCCATAGTTTGCCTTATTCAGCATAAAGGGAAGCGGGATTATTTCTCTAGCGATCGCGTCTCTATCAGAACCGCACTGAACAGGCCGCACTGAATTCGCCTCATCGCCTGCTATGCTTTGCCTAATGTCAGGTACTCGTCAGGTACTGTCTCAAACCGAGTCCGGTGTCCCATGATCCGCTCTACTTTGCCTGCTAATCGCCCGCTCAACCGACGCTCCGACCGACCACTAAAGCGGCTCACTCGCAATTTTTTCTATGGCCTCTTGCTATTGAGCATCCTGACACCTAGTCTTAGCGGCTGTTTTTTTCGTAGAGATCAGGACTCAAGAGCAGCGAACGCCACCGATCAAGTCATTACCGACGACCGCTCAGCGCTAGAAAACCAAAATACCGGCGTGCGAATTGCCGTCCCTAATGGGTGGATCGCCTCTAGCAGTGTCCAGCGCGGCAGCGCCGATATCTACGCCACCTATCCGCCTAATCAGCTTTACACAGTGGTGGTGTCTGAAAATGCCGCCGGGCTCAGCCAGTTTGGCTTAGAAGACAACGCCCAAACCTATCGTTGGATGATTCGCAAAGAACTCGACACCATCGAGAGTGAAACGCGAACCGGCATAGACAGCATTGGCGGCGATAAAGCCATACAGTACGAAATTCGCGGCGTCGTCGATGGCGTCCCGGTCGTTTATCTGCATACCACGATTGAAGGGATTGATAAGTACTATCAAGTGGTAAGTTGGACAACCGCAGAGCGCTACCTCGATTACCAAGGAACCCTAAAAGCCATCACCCAAAGCTTTCAAGAAACGTAGCGCTTCACCTCAATAATTTAAGAACTATTTTGAGAAGTATTAAGACACATGGTTACTCATTTTTTTCGTAGGCTTTGCCTCAGCCTAGTCAGCCTATTAGTCATAGCCAGCTTGTGGCTACAGCTAGGTAGCGCTCCCGCTTTGGCCGAACTCAACGATGATCACTACGACGGCAACATTTTTGCTCTATACGCAGGCAATGGCTCGATCGTGCCGCCGCGCTTTAATCTCGCTCAGTCACTCCAGCAAGATAAGCCTACCCTGCTAGTGTTTTACGCTGATGACAGCCGAGACAGCAAGCAATTTTCATCGGTTATTTCTCAGCTTCAAGCGCCCTATGGTCGAGTGGCAAATGTGTTAGCGATCGCTGCCGATTCTGTCCCTGTAAAAGACAGCTACGACAAAAACGAAGCCGGTTACTACTTCACTGGTTCTGTCCCCCAAACCGTCGTCTTCGACGCTGATGGCACCGTTGTTTTCAACGAAGTTGGCCAAGTCTCCTACGAAACCATCGACGACAAAATGCGTGAAATCTTCAACCTGCTGCCCCGCGAACAGTCTGTAGAGCTACGCCGCCGCCCGATTAACGAAGTCAATGGTGAGCTAGTGGGTGATTAACCATCACTTGAGCGTTCTTTAGCCGAGAAAGCTACCATAAGATCTCAATGAAGTCTCAACGCAGGCTCATTCACATCACTCTATGCAGGCGTCTACCCATGAGCCTCTCCTCAGCCCAAACCAAACCAGCCAGCGAACAGCAGCCCAAACCAGGCTCACTCCTCCCGGACTCATGCATTCTTGAACGGCACGGTGCGTCCTGGCAAGATTACATCGCTGTAAGAGACAGCGCTGACAGTAACTGGCGAAAAATTTCATATTATCAGGGATGGCTGTGGGCAGATATGGGTAAAGAAGGGCCAAACCACGTTTCCTTTAGCGATTTGATGACCGCCATATTTTTTGTATGGGCATTTCTGAATCCCAACATTGAGCTGCAATCCTACGGTCGCTGTCTCATAGAAAAACCGCAGACCCAGTCCTGTGCGCCAGACTTGGTGCTGTACAAAGGTGAAGCTATTCCTCGCTGGCAGCCGGGTGAGCCGCGCCGAATCAGTACGCTGCGCCATCGCTTACCTGATTTGGTCGGTGAAATTGAGGACACAACGCTGACCTTAGACCTTGACGAACAAAAGCAGATCTATGCCAGCTTGGCCATTCCTGAATACTGGGTAATTGATGTCAAAGGCGTCAGGCTATTTGCCTTTGGCTTAAGCGAATTCGGCACGTATGAGCCGATTCAAACTTCGCAAATTCTCACAGGACTCTCTATTGAGCTTGTAGAACAAGCGCTAGAACAACTCTCCCAAGGAACTAATACAGCAGCAGCCAATTGGTTTATGCAACAGTTGCAAAAATCATCGTAGTTTGATGCTCTGTTTATGAATGCTGTCTCAGGCTTCGCGGCGCACTTTTCATCAGGTCATCAGGCTACGTATGCAAATTCTTTCGATCGCACTGACTAATTTTAAAACGCACAAAGAGCAGCAGTTTAGTTTTCAACTAGGGACGAATGCGATTTGTGGCGAAAATGGCGCGGGTAAAACCAGCATTTTAGAGGCTATTGCCTGGGTATTGTTCAACTATCAAGGCAACTACACCAAAGAAGATTTGATTCGCAATGGGGCTAGTAGCGCTCAGGCTAGGGTGGCTTTTGTTTCTAGCCGAGACAGCCGAACTTATGAAGTGCAGCGCTCGACGACGAGTGGATATACCCTATTTGATCCACAGATGAATGAGCGCTTGCCCTATACCCGCACCAAAGATGAGGTGCTGCCTTGGCTACGGCAGCATTTGGGGGTTCCGCCGGGAACTGACTTGGGCCAGCTCTTTGCGAATACGATTGGGGTGCCGCAGGGCACATTTACGGCTGATTTTTTGCTGAGCCCTGAAAAGCGGAAGCCGATTTTTGACGTCATTCTCAAAGTAGAGGAGTACCGAGAGACTTATCGGCAAAGCAACAGCTTGAGAAAGTATGCAGAAGCGCGATCGCAGCGTCTGAAAGATCTCATTGAGCAATATGAAGAGTCGCTGCAAAGCTGGGACGAGCTGCAAAGCCGCCATCAAACATTGCAGTTAGAGATTACGCAAGGGGAGATGCTGCTAGCTGAATTTGAAGCGAAAGGTCAGCAGCTCGCTACGCGCCGAGCTGAGATGATGGCGCAGGCAGAGCAGGTGCAGATAGCGCGATCGCAGCAGCAAGCTATCATTGGCCAAATTGAAGCTCAGCAGCAGAGCTGTCAACGAATTGCACGCTCACTGGCTAACGCTCAGCAGGCCGCAGAGATTTGTCGCTTGCAGCAGAGTGCGTATGCAGAATTTGAAAGCGCAGAAGCCCAGCTTAAAAAACTCAACCACACTCATCAAGCCAGACAACAGCTATTGCAGCAACAGCAGCAGTGCCAGAAAGGGCTCAATCAAAGTCAGCAAACGCGATCACGCCTAGAAGCCAAATTAGAACAGTTTGCGATCGCCGCCCAAGAACTCACGACCCTAGCGCCCGCCGTCGCAACCCAACAGCGGCTAGAAGCCGAAAGAACGACCCTTCAGCAGCAGACTCAGGCATTCGTGACCCTGCGCTTACAGCAGCAGCAGCTCAGCGCTCAGGCGAACAGCATCACTCAAGAAATCACCCAGCTAGAGCGTGAAATTCAGCGGCTGAGCGCTTTAAAAACAGAGCTAGAACAAATTCCGCAGTGGGAAGAGCAGCAAAACCGACTGCAAGAGCAGCTGAGTCGAATAGAAGCCGCTCAGCAATTTGAAGTTGAGTTGCGTGCTCTGATAGAGAGCGGGCAGGTTCAGCAGAGCGAGTACCGTCAGCAGGTGAGCGCAGCTTTAAAAATGATGGAAGGCTGGGTGAGCGACTTTGCTGAGCTGAACGTTGAGACAATCGCCCCTGTCAAAGACGCGCTTTTTCAAGGCGGCATTTTGTCTAAAGCAACGTTGAGTAGCCTCAATCAGATTTTGGCTGATCTGAGTGAACAGACTGATAAAGCTCACATCAAGCGGCAGCAGCGAACCTTGCAAACCGAATTGCAGCGGGCTTACGCGCAGCAAGCTGAAGTGGTTGGGCTGAGCTTACAGCAGGCTAAACGCACCGAGATGCTGGCGCAGCAGCAGCAAATTCAGCAAGATCTCACTGGGCTCAAGCAGCAGTTAGCCGCAGAAACGCAGACTCTGGCCGCGCTCAAACAGCTAGAAACGCAAATCCAGCAGTTAGATAACCCTAAAGGCAAACAGCAGTTGCTGACTAAAACCTTACACCAGCAAGCATCTGTGCAAAAGCAACAGGCCGAACTCGAAGCCGCCCAAGCCAGCGAACAGGAACAGATGGCGGCGATCGCCACTCAGCTCACGGCCTTTGCGCAGCTAGATGAGCACATTCAACAGCAGCAGCAGCTTAAGCAAACGCACCAAGCCGGGTATTTGCTATATGTGCAACGTCAGCAGGCGGCCCAGCAAATTGAGCCACTCATGGCGGAAAATGCAGAGGCGATCGCCACCCTCACTCAGCAGCAAAATCAGCAGGCCGAGCTTGAAAGGCAGCTTGAAACCCTCAGCGCCGCATTCGATCCCACTGCCTTTAGCGCGCTAGAAAAGCAAGTCGCTGAAATCAACTCCGGGGCCGACCAACTGCGCGGTAGCCTGCCTCAACTCAAGCAGCGCCTGCATGACTTAAGCGATCAAATAGAGCGACTCAAAGCCACTGCCGCAAAGCGTGACAGCGCCTTGAAAGAATTGCAGCAGAGTGATCGCATCAAGCGCTTCGTCACTTTTGCTCGCAAGGTGTACAAAGCCGCAGGCCCACGCATTACGGAGCGCTACGTACACAACATTTCCCGAGAAGCCGACCGACTGTTTCGAGAGCTATTAGGCAGGGCCAATGTCGCCCTCATGTGGAGCGCCGACTATGAGATCACAGTCCAAGAAGGCGCGCACACCCGGCGCTTTATCAATCTTTCTGGCGGAGAGCAAATGTGCGCGGCGCTAGCGGTGAGATTAGCCTTGCTAAAGGTTCTAGCTGATATTGATGTGGCCTTTTTTGACGAACCCACAACCAATATGGACGGGCAGCGGCGGGCCGGATTGGCGGAAGCTATTGGCCGCATCAAGTCCTTCAATCAGCTTTTTGTGATCAGCCACGACGATACCTTTGAGCAGGTCACCGAAACCGTTATTAAAGTAACGCGCGCTAGCTGAGGCAGAACTTAGTCGCTTCAGAGAGTGCCAAAGCTTCTCAGGGAATGCTGGATGAGAAGCTTTGGCACGGATGCAGCCGTATCGGTTATTTATGGACACCCACTCTAGCGCGGCAGATTCTTCTTTGGCGAATGCTCAAGCTGCGTCTACTGATACATGTGCCGGTACATCTGCCAGTGCATTTACCAGTACATCTGCCAGTACATTTGCAGTCAATCCAGTGGCGGATTGTGTCGCGGATTGTGTCACCCAGCAAAATTTCAATAGCGCTAATAGCCAAGACTCGCTCAATACCAAAACTCTCAAGCAAATCTTTCAGCTTTCTCCTATCGGGATGACTGTATTAGATTTAGGGGGTCGATTTTTGAGCGCTAACCAGAGCTTTTGCGAAGCTGTCGGCTATGCAGAGTATGAGCTGATTGCACTCTCTTTTAAAGATCTCACCCACCGAGAAGATGTGCCTTTGCTGTGCTCCCTCGGTCAGCAGCTATTAGCCGGAAAGCAGCAACATTTTCAGGTCGAAACGCGGCATTGGACTCAAAATAAAAGCCCTTTGAACGTTGGTCTTACCGTCACGATGGTGCGTGACGCTCAGCAGCGGCCTATTTGCTTTTTGCTTCAAGTTGTCAATTTGACTGAGCAAAGATGGATGGAGGCTGAGCTACGTCATCGAGATTTTTATGATGGACTGACGGGATTAGCGAATCGCGCCCTGTTTGTGAATCGAGTCGAGCAAGCGATACTTCGCCTAGAGCGCCACTCTAGCGCTCAATGCGCCGTACTGTTCCTAGATCTTGATCGGTTTAAAGTCATTAATGACAGCTTAGGACACGCCATTGGCGACCAGCTGCTAATAGCGTTGGCCGAACGCCTAGAGTCATGCATTCGGCGCTGCGATACTCTAGCTCGACTAGGCGGTGATGAGTTTTCGATTTTGCTGGAAGACGTCAAGGGCGTAGAGGATGTGATTGGGGTGTGCGATCGCATTCACGTGAACCTCCAAGCCTCCTTCAAGCTAGGCAGTTACGAAGTCTTTGCGAATATCAGCATTGGGGTTGTGTGCAGCAGCGTTGGCTACGAAGCTTCCAGCGATCTGTTGCGCAATGCCGATACGGCTCTGTATCGGGCCAAGGCCCAAGGCGGCGGTTGCCACACGGTGTTTGACCAAACCATGCACCAGCGGGCCGTGGCTTTGTGGCAAATGGCCACCCAGGCGCAATTTGCCATCCAGCGTGAAGAACTCAAGCTACACTACCAACCCGTAATCGATACCACCAATGGCCGAGTTGTTGGTGTAGAAGCCCTGATTCGCTGGTATCATCCTGAGCATGGCTCGATTTCACCCGGAGAGTTTATTCCGGTAATGGAAGAAACGGGTGTGATTACCTTAATCGGCCAATGGGTGTTGAAAAAAGCCTGCCAGCAGGTCTTTGCTTGGCAACAGCAGCTCCCGACGGGCAGCCGCCTCAAGCTCAATGTCAATCTGTCGGCGCGGCAGCTAGCGCAAAGCGATCTGGCCATACAGGTCACCGAAGCTTTAAACGAAACGGGCCTAGCCGCTGAAGATCTGAGGCTAGAAATTACCGAAACCGCCATCATGCACAACTCAGAAGAGGGCTTGGCAGTACTCCAGGCGCTGAGAGCCCTCAAAGTAAGCCTTTGCATTGATGACTTTGGCATTGGCTATTCATCGCTGAGCCGCTTACAACAACTCCCTATTGATATTCTCAAAATTGATCGCTCTTTCGTCCAGCACATTGGCCCAAAGGGAGAAAATACAAAAATTGTCCGTACGATTATCGATCTTGCTAATAGCTTAGGCATGGATATTGTGGCCGAAGGTGTAGAAACTAAAGCTCAGCTAGAAGGGCTGCGGGCACTTGGCTGCAAGCATGTTCAAGGGTTTTATTTTGCCAAGCCAATGACGCCCCAAGTTGCTTTGCAGTTCATCATGGACGCCAATCAATAAGCTCCCACTGATCCAAAGCGCAGACAGAAAGCGCGGATCAAAAAGGCACTGGAAAGAACGATTTCTCCAGTGCCTTTTGATTGTTATAAGGAAGCTTCTGTAGGCTTTATGCGGCTGAAGCAGGATTGCGATAGGTGGCTGTAGATTCAGAACTCACGGAAGATACAGACTTAGCCACTTCAGACTGGTTGTCGAAGCCTGCTTGTGCCCCAACGGCGAATGCGAGTAGCCAACCAACGATTACGAGCGCAAGTACAATTGCCATTTTTGAAATTCCTATTACCTGATAAGCAGTGGTGAATAAGGCCGCAATGCGCCGTAAATTTCGTTAGACAGTGCATCAGGTCTTTCTGTTAACTAATGTAACGGAAGCAGCGCGCAAATGTCAACAGGAAAGTCAATGAGCATAAATACTTCTCCCCTCCTTTGCTGAGTCAGAAGCATTCCGATAGCGGCAGTTTCGATTCTGTAACGTTTTGTTAGGAGCTGCGTAGGCCAAACTGGGGCCGATTGAGCTGACGGAGATGGGCTAAGCTCTGCACGGAATAGTCGGCGTAGGCTTGCCAAGGAAAAGCGCCTAGCGGATCGAGGTAAACGGCGATCGCCTCAGCATTGCGCCCAGCGAGCAAGTCAAACTGATGATCGCCCACCATCACGGCATCGGTCGGGGTAGCTGACCAAGCGCTCAGGAGCTTGAGAATGCCGTCAGGTTTGGGCTTAGGCAGACAGCAAGTGCGGCCTAGAATGTCATCGGGGTGAAAAAAATCGGCCAGATCGCAGGCTTTGAGAGTTGTGTGGGCGATTTCTTTGGTGTTGCGGGTGAGAATGCCGGTGCGTTTGCCCTGATCGTGCAGGTCGCGCAGCAGCTCTTGGGCGCCGGGTTGAGGGGTGGCTTGACGGGCGATATCTAGCTCGATTTCGGCAAGCTGTGTGTGGCAGCGCTCGGCGGCGGCGGGGGTGAGGCGATTGAGCGCTTCTAAAATGGGTTCGTTTTCGGGCAGGCCGAGGGCGCGGCTAATGGCGGGGAAATCGTGGAGGCTTTCGGTCAGGGTGCCGTCCATGTCAAAAATCCAGCAGGTGCGGCTGCTCAGCGGTTGGTGGAGGGGCATAGGGCAGTGGGGTAATAGTTCGCGTGTGATCTTGCTCGCGTGATGAGTTCGAGATAAATGGAAGCGGGACGCCTGATAAGATCGTGACGACTCTATAAAAGACACCCCTCAACGATTACTTACGAGAAGACTCACGCGAATCATTATGACAACGATTAACGATAACTATCTCAAGCTTAAGGCGGGTTACCTGTTTCCAGAAATTGGTCGCAGGGTAAAAGCCTATACAGTGCAAAATCCGAATGCGCCCGTGATTAAGCTCGGCATTGGCGATGTAACCGAGCCTTTGCCGGAAGCTTGCCGCACGGCGATGATTGAGGCGGTGAAGGAAATGGGCGATCGCGCTACTTTCAAAGGCTATGGCCCTGAACAAGGGTATCTGTGGCTGAGAGAGGCGATCGCTCAGCATGACTTTCAGTCGCGAGGCTGCGATATAGACGCGTCTGAAATTTTTATCTCAGACGGCTCTAAGTGCGACTGCGGCAATATCTTAGACATTTTTGGCAATGACAACAGCATTGCCGTGACCGACCCGGTTTACCCGGTGTATGTCGATACCAACGTCATGGCAGGCCACACCGGCGAGGCCGATGAGACGGGCAAGTATGCAGGCATTACCTACTTACCGATCAGTGCTGAGAATGCCTTTGTGGCTGAAATTCCGTCTGAGAAGGTTGATCTCATCTACCTGTGTTCGCCCAACAATCCCACCGGCGCAACCATGAGCGCTGATCACCTCAAAGCTTGGGTGGACTATGCCAAGGCCAAAGGCTCGATTATCTTGTTTGATGCGGCTTATGAGTCATTTATTACGGATGACGCTATTCCTCATTCCATTTACGAAATCGAAGGCGCGCGAGACTGTGCGATTGAATTTCGCTCTTTTTCAAAAAATGCGGGCTTTACCGGCACTCGCTGCGCCCTGACGGTGGTGCCAAAGTCACTCAAAGGCAAAGCTAAAGACGGCTCTGATGTAGATATTTGGAGCCTGTGGAACCGTCGTCAATCGACTAAGTTCAACGGCGTTTCTTACGTGGTGCAAAAAGCGGCTGAGGCGGTGTACTCCGAGGCTGGGCAGCAGCAAACTCAGGAACTGGTGAGCTTTTACCTGGAAAATGCGCGGATTGTGCGCGAGCAGCTCAGTGCGGCGGGCATTCAGGTCTATGGCGGGGTAAATGCGCCTTACGTGTGGGTCAAAACGCCCGCTGGGCTGACGAGTTGGGACTTTTTTGACAAGCTGCTGAACGCTTGCAACATTGTCGGAACACCGGGTTCGGGCTTTGGGGCAGCAGGTGAAGGTTACTTTAGGATTTCGGCTTTTAATAGCCGAGAAAATGTTGCCGAAGCCATGCGACGGATTACTGAAAAGTTTAGGTCATAGTTCAAGTTATAGGCCGAGTTGCTTAAGCTATACCTACCGGCATAGAAGCTACCGGCCTGAGAGTAAATCGAAGAGAGCGTCGTCTAATTCATAGCCCAGCATTTGGGTCATGAATTTGAGGCGCTTTAGCCCCTTAATTCCCTTTTCTTGTAGCCAATGATCGAGCGTAAACACTTTGCTCATCACAAAAATTTCTAGCGCTTCAGGGTTGTAGCGAATGCCGTCAACGGTGCTGAATTGATGGGGTACGAGCATGGCAGTGTAGCGGCTGAGTTCACCAGATTCCCAATCGAGATAGAGGGGCAACCAGGGATAGAAACTGTTGAGTCGAATGAACCACAGGCGCACCTCTGGAATTTCGGACAGTTCTCTGGGATCGCTTGCTTCACGCGGGAAGTCGATGTCAAAGCTGAAGGTGAGCTGAGCATCGCTGAGGGTTTGGTCGCGCTCATGCGCTTTGATAATCGGTTCAATGACCTGCTGAGCGGGCGTTAGATCCAGCGATTGGAGTTGGCTGGCGCTGAGGGCGATAGGATATTTCATGGAGGCGCTTTTAAAAGGTTGGCTAGCTCCCAGTATTCTAATGAGTCACTAACTGTATTTTTGTAAGGTATTCGAGAGCGCGATCGCTATGGCTAATTCTCTGATTAATTCACCTGTTAATTCGCCCAACAGCGACCCTACGAATTATTCTAAAACTCGAATTTGCATCACCCTCGGCACTCGCCCCGAAGCCATTAAGCTCGCGCCGGTTATTCAGACGTTTCAGCAGCTGCCTCAGTTTGACACTCGCATTGTGCTTACCGGTCAGCATCGGGAAATGGTGGCCCAGGTGATGTCGCTGTTTGATCTAAAAGCCGATCATGACTTGGATATTATGCAGCCGCAGCAGAGCCTGAGCGATATTACCTGCCGTAGCCTAAAAGGATTAGAAACCCTGTTTGCTCAAATGCAGCCTGATATGGTGATTTCGCAAGGCGATACGACTACGGCTTTTGCAGCGGCGCTGGCGGCTTTTTATCAGCAAATTCCGGTGGGCCATGTCGAAGCCGGTTTGCGGACTGACAATATTTTGAACCCTTTTCCAGAAGAAGCTAACCGCAGATTAGTGTCACAGATCGCTACGCTGCACTTTGCTCCCACTGAGACTTCTGTGCGTAATCTAAAAGCATCGGGGGTGCTATCAGGCATTCACCAAACGGGTAATACCGTGATTGATGCATTGCTGACGGTGGCGGCGCAAAAGCCTGATTGTAAGGTGCCGGGGTTGAATTGGCATCAGTATCGAGTAATTTTGGCGACTGTGCATCGCCGAGAAAACTGGGGTGCGCCGCTAGGTGATATCGCTCAGAGTTTTTTAGAAATTTTAGAGCGCTTTCCAGATACGGCGCTGCTGCTGCCTTTACACCGCAATCCGACCGTTCGAGAACCGCTAAAGGCGGCTTTAGGTAGCCATCCGCGTGCTTTTTTGGTCGATCCGTTGGACTATGCGCAGCTTGTCGGAGCGATGCAGCGATGCTATTTGCTGCTGACAGATTCTGGGGGGTTGCAAGAGGAGGCTCCGGGGTTGGGTAAGCCGGTGCTGGTGCTGAGAGAAACGACTGAGCGACCGGAGGCGGTTACCGCAGGCACAGCTAAATTGGTTGGAACGCATCCAAAGGTAGTAGTAGCAGCAGCTTCAGAATTATTGAGTGATAATCGGGCCTATGCGGCGATGGCTAAAGCGGTGAATCCGTTTGGCGATGGCAAGGCGGCTCAGCGGATTGCTGAAATCGTGACGGCGTATTTTGCCGCAGCAGATGGTTGATCCTACATTCCGCCCTTTGAATTGTCACATTGAGAATAATGGCAGATGATGCTAGTGAAGCGCATATAGGGGAAAGCGATTTTCATGGGGAAAGGCTTCGCCAACGCAGAAAATACCGATACGATAGTGGTCAAAAACCTA
>JBGTIK010000273.1:0-3615 GCA_041745715.1 Phormidesmis sp. | reverse complement strand
TAGCAGTTCAAATGAACTAAGTCATAAAAATTCTCAATTAAGGTTAACTATTGAGAACCATGCTAGAAAAAATGGCTGTGATTCTTATTGCTTCGTTTAAATACCCAATGTGCCAATTGGAAGTGCGGAATGTCGGTTTTTGATACGTCAATTGAGCCGATCTCAAGTTGACCTTTGAATTTGTACGGGAATGCCAATGTCAATTAGCGTCCGCTTATGGCCCTATCACCTGCTTTGAAGATACGAATCTATCTACATTTAGTGCCCGTGTTGGGGGTGATTCCATCACTGTGGACGCTCTATGGATCTAGCGAACGTGGATCTGACAGATATAAAGAACCCATCGCAAGCGCATCCGGAGAAAGCTGTTCTGACGCTGTATCTGAACGGGTGGACATCTCTGGATGGGTGGAGGACACTCAGGTACGGGCGGCTAGTCGGCTGTCGGTGCTGATGGGGGTGGGTTGTGTTAGTGCGATCGCGCTTTTAGGAGCTGGTGCGAGCAGCCCAGCCTCTCAACTGGCTAGTCTGCGCTTTTTGATGGCCAGCAGCTTTATCGGCTCAGGCTATTTCATTTTGAGCCTGATTTTGATGTTTCGCATCGCCCAAGACCAATCCATTCGGCTACCAGGCATCAGTCAACTCAGTCGCCGTTTGCCTAACCGTCCACGATAGAGCCAGATTTATCCACAAGCTGCCACAAGCTCGCTCAAGCATGACCCCAACATTTGATACAACAAAAACGGTTGATAAAATCAAGCACAATCAGTTATTACACGGGTTGTTTCGTGCCATCAATGTATTAACCTGTCTTGGCCCAATTTGCTCACCCCTCTGGAACTGCCTGTGTCCTCTGTAAACCGAGTCCCTGCTAACCAGCCAGCTAACCCTCAGAAAAGACCACAAAAGCCACCCTTTTCTGCTAAATATTCTAAAGCGGGCTCTGAGAAGAGAATGCCTGCTCAGCCCATATCCATTCAGACTATGCCTGCTAAGCCCATGCGAAAAATGCCCAAATGGATCGGAGTTAGCGTCTTGCTCGCTGGTGTTGCCAGCGTATCGGCAGTCGCTGGGGCTTTTTTGGCGATGTCTTTGGGAAGTACGCCGCTACTGCAAAGCAACCTGTCGCCAGCCGAAGCCGCTGTTTTCAGTCAGGGCGATCCAATCGCGACCGCTAACAGCCTGCGGTTGCCGCGTCTAACCCGGCCAGTGAACGTTTTGCTGATGGGTATCAAGGTGATTAAATCCGATGTCGAAGACTACGAAGGGCTAGAGCGAGATGGCTATGACTCGCTAGTCGATTCTTTTGAGGGCCTTTCTGACACGATGCTGATGCTGCGGGTCGATCCGCGTACTGAGCGAATTACGGTGATGTCGATTCCGCGCGACACGCGCACGAATGTCAACGGCACACCGACCAAAATCAATGAAGCTAACCGCGAAGGTGGGCCTGCTTTGACGGCTCAGTCAGTCAGTGAGCTGATGGGCGGGGTGGCGGTTGATCGCTACATGCGAATTAACGTACAGGGGGTTGAGAAGCTGATCGACGCGCTCGGGGGCGTTGAGGTGACGGTGCCGGAAGATATGAAGTATCAAGACGACTCTCAGCACCTCTACATCAATCTCAAGGCCGGTAAGCAGCGGCTTGATGGCGATCAGGCGATGCAGTTTTTACGCTTTCGCTATGACGACAAGGGCGATATTGGTCGGGTGCAGCGCCAGCAAATGCTGATGCGGGCTTTGGTCGAGCAATCTTTAAACCCGACGACGATTGCGCGGCTACCCAAAATTCTGTCGGTGATTCAATCTCATGTCGATACCAATCTTTCGGTAGAAGAGCTGGTGGCGCTGGTCAGCTACGGCGCTCAAACTGAGCGCTCGGATATGCAGATGCTGATGCTACCGGGTGACTTTAGCAGCTATGAAGATTACGAACTAAGCTATTGGCTACCCGATTATGAAAAAATTGATGTGCTTTCTGAGGAATATTTTGGGGTAGAAAACACCTATAGTGTGTCGGATCAGAGCGATCGCTCGGCGCTTCGAGTGGTCATTCAAGACAGCACCGACGATAGTGTGGCCGTGCAATCTTTGACAAATTCGCTCTACGACAGTGGCTATTTCAATGTTTCAGTAGATTCTATATGGGGCAACTCATTAGATGAAACTCGCATCATTGCGCAGCGCGGCGATATCAAAAGCGCAGACGCTATTCAAGAATTTATGGGAATTGGTAAAGTTAGGGTAGAGAGCACAGGTGATTTAAACTCAGACATTACCATTCAACTAGGGCAAGACTGGCTCGACCAGCATGGTGCGGCGCTCTAAGTTCTCAGAACAACCTCAATTTATGTCATTAACGCCTTCTGCGGCTAGCTCCGTTACGACTTACCTACTAAAAATTACGTTAGTCGATAGTGCGCCAGAGGTTTGGCGGCAAGTCATCGTGCCTGCTCAAATCACATTAGCAGCACTTCACAGCATCGTACAGGGCGCAATGGGTTGGAAAAATCAGCATAGCTATCTCTTTCGGCTAGGCATTGGCCAACCTCCTTGCGATCCTCAATTGCGGCTATCAGAGGCGCTAATAGCCGCACCAGAAGCCGCACCAGAAGCCGCCGTATATTACAGCTACGATCTGCGATGTGGCTGGCTGCACCGTCTGACTGTAGAAACTTTGCCAGTAGAAGCTTTAAATGTCACCCCAGCCGGTCAGCAATCTATGTGTCCTATTTGTATTGATGGCGCTGCGGCTTGCCCACCTGAGGGGTCTGGTGGCGTGTGGGGCTATGATGAATGGCTGGCAAAGCTAGAAGATCCTGACGATCCTGATTATTTGGACTTAATTGATCAATACGGTGATTTTGATCCAGATAAGTTTGATCTAGCGGCGGCTAATGTGCGCCTATCATCGCTGATCTCAGAGGCAAGTAGTTAGGTCGATTGTCCGTTGGATTGTCCGTTGGATTGTCCGTTGGATTGCCCGTCAGATTGATAGAGCATTCCGACGATTGCGACGCCAGAAAAGATGGCGATCGCCCCCCAAGCCAACCCCAAGCCAATTACCTCACTAATAAACAAATTACTAGCGATTCGCAGTTCGCCACCGATTGTCCAGCCGAGCGCGATCGCAATTGCCCAGCTTCCTGACGTTACCGGAATCCATCGCCAAGCCTGAGCCACCTGTTTTCTAATTACCCACCATTGACCAGCGCCTAAGCCTGCCCCCACATAAGCGCCATAAAGCAGCCCCATCACTGCTCTGATCCAAAGGATGGGCGTTTCTGGTGCCATCCAGCCAATTGCCCCAAGCTGAAAAAGCGCCAAAGCGCCCCAAATCAAAGCGCTGACTAAAATCCACCGGTAGGCTTGGCGGATGTGCGATTTCAGCGCTATCCACTGTGCTAGGCCAATCAACGCCCCCCCACTAACCCATCGACCACAGATAACTCTCTTCTCTCGCCAATTTCAATAAACCCGACATTCCGCACTTCCAATTGGCACATTGGGTATTTAAACGAAGCAATAAGAATCACAGCCATTTTTTCTAGCATGGTTCTCAATAGTTAACCTTAATTGAGAATTTTTATGACTTAGTTCATTTGAACTGCTAAG
>JBGTIK010000272.1:0-7769 GCA_041745715.1 Phormidesmis sp. | reverse complement strand
CTTAGCAGTTCAAATGAACTAAGTCATAAAAATTCTCAATTAAGGTTAACTATTGAGAACCATGCTAGAAAAAATGGCTGTGATTCTTATTGCTTCGTTTAAATACCCAATGTGCCAATTGGAAGTGCGGAATGTCGGTTGAACTGCTAACATCTTCAAGATTTTGTCAAATACAGCTTATATGGAACCCAATAATGCTCAAAATAGTGGTCGGAGGTTATGAGCCGTGACTGAAAATAGCTTTGAGTCTATGAATCTCGATGACCTACGTCGGTATGTACTGTCCCATAGAGAAGATACAGAAGCCTTTCATACTTATATCGACCGTTCAAAGGCTTCAGGTCGGATGATCACGATTGATCCTAGCGATCCAGGCTGGGAGAAAGTTGTAGAACAAAAGATTCAACAAGCGAGTTCTGAGTAGAACGCTCAAGCAGGCAATAGATCCTTTCTACTCTGTTGTAATAAGTGCTGTGTCATTCAGTTCTGTTTAGTCTAATTTTTTGATGGGCTAATCTTGCTGATGTGAGAACTGATACGCTCCCCAAAAGGAGAGCACAATGGCAAAAATGAGCAAAATCGGAATGCTGTACCAAGGAAACTCAGCCAAGGGCTTGTAGGCAACGGCGCGCAGACCGATGGCGGTATAGGTTAGCGGCAGCGCATAGACAATTGGTTTCAGGGCCATCGGCAGCGTGGTCGGATCAAAAAAGGTGCCGCCCAGAAAAGACATTGGCACGATTAAAAAGTTATTAAATAGCCCAACACTTTCTAATGACTTTACGTTTAGCCCAACAATTACGCCAAGTCCGGCAAAGACAGCGCAGTTTAGAATAACTAGCAAGAAAAACAGTGGATTGATGAAGCTCCAGACTTTGCCCGTGAAGATCACCGCGACTAAAATTACTGCCGAAGCTGTCATCAGGCCGCGCACAATGCCCGCTAACATTTTGCCCAAGTGCAGCGCTAGGGGATGAATGGGATACAGCAGCATTTCTTCAAAGGTTTTGGAAAAAAGCCGCTCACCGCAAATTGAAAAGGTGGTGCCGCCAAAGCTAATGACCATTGAAGAGAGGGCTACCATTCCCGGCAAAATGAATTCTAGGTAGCTATCTCCGGCGGTGGGCGTACTAACGCGGTCTAAAGAGCTGCCAAGGCCAAGGCCAAAGGCCAAAATGTAAATGAGGGGAGAGACAAGGCCGGAAGCGGCTACTTGAGGAATGCGGACTCGAAGATCTAGCCAGTCTCCCCAAAAAACGGTGAGGGTGTCAGCAAGGAGGGTTGTGAGCGGTGTTCGGGGCGCTTTGAATGCCTGTTCGTAAGATGTTTTCACAAAAAAGACGTTGGTCGGTAGACTCTTACATTTAAGAGTTGCTTTGCCATTTCCTATTGTGCCCCTATCTGTGCATCTGGACTAGATTTTTGACTAACCTTTATCTACTCATTTTTTGCCTTTTTTTGCATTAAATACTTGCAGCTATGGCAGCGGCTGACCAAAGGGAATCGGATCGGGCCAGCGATTGACGTTTGCAGGAGTTATGGGCGTGGGTGAAGGATTGGGTTCAATTGCCACTGGCTCAGCCGGTTCAGCTACGACGGAAGGCATCAACGTTGCAGGCGGTGTGGGCGACTCATCTGCTTCTATCAGATCATCAGGTAGCGGAATCGGCATCGTCAAATCACCCAATGCCCCAATGAAAGGTGGTTCGACTGGAACCACAGGCTCCTCAGTCGGTGAAGGGACGATTTCCGCTACAGGTTGCAGCGGTTCGGGCGCAGCCACGGGTTCACTGGCGACTGGCTCAGTGGCAACGGGTTCAACAACTGGCTCAGCGGCAATCGGTTCAGCAATTTCGGGTTCACTAGCAACTGGCTCAGCCACAACCGGTTCACTCACTGCTGGCGTTGGCGGTAAGGGTACTTGTCCTACGGGTAGCTGAATAGGCATAGTTTCCAAAACTGTTTCCACTGGCTGCGCTTCGATAGGTCGGGTGGGAATAGACGGAACGCTCACAGACGGAACGCTTACAGACGGAATGGAAACTAAAGAGGGTAATCCGTCATTATCTGCCGCCGCCGTAGGGAGATTGCTCAATGGCTGATTGACCGGTGGCTGATTGACCGGCGGCTGATTGGCTGATGGCAAACTAGCCGGTAGCAAATTTACAGGTAACGGCACACTAACCGGAGCCTCAATCGGATTCGCAGGTGCCAACACAGGCAAGTCAGGAAAATCGGGGAGCTGAGCCAACTCGCGGGTCGCCGCTGGTGTCTCCGTTTGGCGGCTATCGGCGCTGCCAGTCGCTTGATTACTGGCCTGAGTATTAGCCTGAGTATTGGTCTGGGTACTGGCTGAACTGCTAGACAATAAAGCCGGACTTACCTGCCACTGCTGAAGATTTGGCCCTGGTGCATCTGCTGCTCCGATGGGTGCAAGTGCTTGTGAATCGGCTAGCACTGTACCTGGTAAAAATGCTATTACCATCCAAACGGTGTCTGGACTGGTTTGCTTGACCACGATGCTGTCTACTATGCCATCGTTCACTTGCTGAGCGAGGACATTACCGACTTGGGTATCCGGTAGCTCTATGAGTAATTGATTGTCAGAGAGTACCGAAACGGTGGGCGTGACCGAGGTAGAAAGCACGAGTGTAAGCGATCGCGTTTGTAAGTCATAGCCCCATTGACTAAGTTCGGCAGCGATCGCAGGCATCACCGGAAGGAGCGACATCACACTCACAGAACCCAACACCCAGCTCCACCGTCTCAACTGGCGGCTCCATTGGCCTTTTATCTGGCGGTATTCGCTACGCTCTAACCCACTATTTTCTGAGTGATCACCCATGAAATACGCTTCCATCCATCAAATTTAATGCAAGGATACGCTAAATCTCAGAATCGGGATACGTTAAATTTTAGGAAATAATTAGCTTTCCCCCTCAGAAATTGATACATTCGCGCCGCTTATTCGCCATCATAGAAACGTCGTTAATACGCACAACATGGAACTTCACGACTTTTTCATACTGATATTGCTATTGAGCCCCGGACTGCTGCTTTCTGTCGTGGTCATGGCTGGCATGAGCGCAGGCGGTTAATTATATGGTCAGAACCGAATCCACTATGCTGCCATTGGGCACGCCCGCGCCTGCCTTTTCGCTAGAAGATGTTGTCTCTGGTAAAACCTTTTCGTTGGAGAGCTTTGCCGGTAATAAAGGGCTCTTGGTGATGTTTATTTGTCAGCACTGCCCCTTTGTTATTCACGTCGAGCAAGCCCTGGGTAAAATTGGCCAAGACTACTGCTCAAAAGGGCTGGGCATCATGGCTATCAGCGCAAACAGTATTGAAACCCATCCGCAAGATAGCCCCGAAAATATGCGGGAGCAGGTCACGAGAGCAAACTTCAATTTTCCTTACGCTTACGATGCGACTCAAGAAGTTGCCAAAAGCTATACAGCGGCCTGCACGCCCGACTTTTTCCTATTTGATAGCGACTTCAAACTCGCCTATCGCGGTCAGCTCGATGATTCGCGCCCCGGCAATGACAAGCCGGTCACTGGCGAAGACTTAAGAGCGGCCATTAATCAGGTGATTGCCGGTAAGGCTGTTCCTGAGATGCAAAAGCCCAGTATTGGCTGCAACATCAAATGGATACCGGGCAAAGCCCCAGCTTATTTTGGCGCTTAAGGCACTTGTTTTTGGGGGAATCTGATTGTTTAAGTCTGATGCTTTTGGGTGATCGCGCCCTCAACCGGCTCTACCCTTAGCCAGTCCCCATCTATTCATATTTTTTCTAACTTGATGGATAAGTAATCACTTGCCCATCAAGTTTTTTTATTTAATTTTTTTATTTAAATGCCTTCTACCTCCGCTCATCCCACCACAGTCGCTGCGATCCAAGAGTCAGAAATCCCATCATCTGCAAAGCTTTGGCGACCTCAGCAAGTATTAGTCACGCCTGCTGCCTACGATGAAGCCTGGGGGCAGCAAATTATTGAACGAGTTAAGGCGCTGGGAATTCCGGTTGAACGGCTCTCGCAAAACCGAATTACCGGACTCAAAGGCGAAACTGAGCGGGAAACGTACGCCCTAGCAAAAAACACAATGGCGATTGTGAATGCACCGGCTGGGCAGCTTAAGCTAACGCCCATTCCGCCCTCAGCCGACTGGCAGTTTCACATTGCCCAAGGCTGTCCGGCTCACTGTCAGTACTGTTATTTGGCGGGCAGCTTGTCTGGTGCGCCAGTGGTGAGAGTGTATGCAAACCTGCCGCAGATTCTCGCAAATCTGAGCAGTTACGAGAAAGCGGATAGAGCGACAACCTATGAAGCTAGCTGTTACACCGATCCGCTTGGCATAGAGCACTTAACCGGTAGTTTGGCCGAGTGCATTCGCTATTTCGGTACGCGAGAAACGGCCTACTTACGCTGGGTTACTAAGTTTGATCAGGTTGATCAGCTATTGGACTTGCCGCATAATGGGCACACTCGCTGCCGAATCAGCGTGAACGCAGATCCAGTGAGTTGTTATATGGAAGGCGGCACAGCGACCGTAGAGCAGCGACTACAGGGAATTCGCAAATTGGCTTTGCAGGGCTATCCGGTAGGGCTAGTAGTTGCACCGATTATGGCGATCGCCGACTGGCAATCTCACTACGACACACTGTTTGGACAAGTCGCTGAAGCATTAAATTTTGAATGCGATTTAACTTTTGAACTCATTACCCATCGCTTTACGCCTAAATCTAAAGAGGTGCTGCAAACGTGGTATCCCAACAGCCGCTTGGATTTGGCGGAAGGCGATCGCAGCCAAAAGCGCAACAAATTCGGCGGCGTCAAATACGTCTATCCGCGCGATACCATGAGCGAACTCAAAGCCTTTATTCAAGCGCAAATCACGACGCGCTTTCCTAACGCTGAGATTTTGTATTGGACGTAGGACAATATTGAGTTGAATCTGTCTTGATTGACAAAGGGGAGTAGCACCTTAAACCTATCTGCTGGTATTCAAGATGGTGTTAGTAACGAACTGATATGTCGCCGCACAAGGTATTTTTGTTGCTCTGCTGAGAATTGCTCAGGACAGATAATGACACCAATGCCAATTCCATCGACTAGAGCGATGAGTGCATTAGCTTCGAGAATTGTATCAAGATCAACTCGAATCAGATTAGCTACCTGCAAGTCAGCCAACGCTTGAGAAATGATTTGTCGTAAAAAGGCGTAGCGTTTTTGATGCTCTCGAACCAAATTTTCGCGCCCGATAGAATAGCCTAAAAACGCCATCCAAACTGTCCAGTCTGCTTGGTCACTGACCTGCAAAGGCAGCGCCGTCAGAATCATTTGTTCTAGCCGCTCGATTCCTTGCCGTTCTGGGTCGTAAGCTTGCATAGCCTCTAGGGTGCGCTCAAACACTCGTTCTAGGGCAAATAAGATGAGTTCTTCTTTATCTCGAAAATAGTGGGTAACAACCCCGGTTGAGGAGCCAAGCTCCTGCGCGATCGCTCGCATACTGGCACGGTCTAATCCTTCACGGATAATCACCTGCCACGCTGCGTTAGCGACTTCAATCCGGCGAGCATCATAACTCATAGCTCTTCCTAGTTTTCAAATTCATTCCAAACAAGCCTCTTGACTTGTCATCATAACAGTTGTTATCTTTTTGTTATATAACAACTGTTATAGTGCTTTTTCTTTTGTGCACAGGGAGCTTGCTATGATCCGCTCAATCACACCTGATGATACAGATGCACTGATTGCCTTGGCCGACTCTATCAAACTCTTTTCGCCCGATCAATTAGGGGAATTGCGTTACATGTTGACCGATTCGTTAAGTAAAGCTGGCGACACTTGTCCGTTTTGGATTACAGACGATGGGGACGGCCTAGTGAGTTTGGCTTATTGTGAACCCGAACGAATGGCTAGCGGGACATGGAACCTACAGTTGATTGGTGTCCACCCAAATTACCAAAGACAAGGACGCGGTGCGAAATTATTGCGCTTTGTCGAGCAAGCCTTGGCAGATAGAGGTGCGTGGATCTTAATAGTTGAAACTTCCGGCACATCAGACTTTGAGCATGTGCAAGCATTTTATCGAAAGAACGGTTATGACGAGGAAGCACGTATCCGCGAATTCTACGCAGAGGGAGCAGACAAAGTTGTTTTCCGCAAAGCACTGTCCGCTTAGAGATAATGAGCTTTTGCAGTTTGCATCTAATCCAGCTAGCTCATCGAATCGCACCGTCGCTTATTCAGACCGGCAAATCCGCTCTAGGATTAAACCGCTCTAGGTTTCTAAGCTCTTGATACAGTGCCTTTTCTTCGTCGTCTAGCACTTTTGGGATGACTACCTCAATTTCTACAATCTGATCGCCATACAAACTCTCTCCCATTGGGTAGCCTTTGCCACTCAGCCGCAGTCGCTGCCCTGATTGTACACCGGGTGGAATCATCATGTTGATCCGTCCGCTCAGCGTCGGCACAGCAAGGGTGCTTCCTAGCACCGCTTCACTGGGCGTAATCGGTAGCCGACAGTAAATATCGCCTGCTTGCAGCGTGAAATAGTCGTGCGGCTTGACTTCAATGCGCAAATATAAATTGCCGCCGTCAATGCCCTGACCTTTGAGACGAATCCGCTGACCGGTGACCATACCGGGTGGCATATTGACTTCGAGCGATCGCCCATCTTCCAATCTCACCCGTTCGCGCCCACCGGCATAGGCTTTTTCTAGCGGTACGGTCAAGTCGGCTTCGGCATCTCGACGCGAGGGCGCGGTTGGTTGAGCCCGGTAGCGACGGGCCGCTGAGGATGGAGCGCTGTTTGCGCGATCGCGCCGCTCAGGATTAATTCGTTCTGTCGTTGACGCAGCGCGAGTGCGCACGGCAGGTTCAGGTGGGGCTTGCCACATTTCAGGTTCACCTGCCTGGTGCCGTTTTAAGAGCTGCTCAACAAAGTTATCAAAGTCTTCAAAACCGCTATATTCAGCTTCTGCTTTCGAGGTACGGCCACTGCGCTTGCTCCGATTGCTACCTAGAAAACCTTTTTGGTTCCAATAGCGGCTGTATTCTTCGTACTGCGATTTTTTATCGGCATCTGAGAGCACATCATAGGCTTCGCCAATCAGCTTAAATTTTTCCTCAGCCTCTTTGTCACCCGGATTTAAATCGGGGTGATACTTCCTGGCGAGGGCCCTGTAAGCCCGCTTGATTTCATCGGCAGCCGCCTCTTTAGAAATTCCAAGAATTTCGTAATAATCTCGAAAATTTTGCATGAAAGCGTGTCTTAGCGCGAACCATTAATTCAGAGTTAGTTCAAAGATTGATCAATCTGGCTACCCAAGTCTAGGGAAGGTTTCCGCCCTAAAACCAATCATCCTCATTGTTCCAATTATCTTTTTGAGGTCTGGCGCGACCTGATGAATCAGCGCTATTGCGGTCTTTGCGGTAGCCTGCTTGCGGAGGGCCACTCTGCGGATAGCTGGAGGAGCGATCGCTATCTTGGGGATAATCGTTGGGCGGATAGTCGTTTGATGGATAGTTATTGGGCGGATAACCGTTAGGCGGGTAGTCGTTTTTTGAATAGCCGCCTTGCGAGTAGCCATCTGGCGAGTAGCTATCTTGCGGATAGCCGCCTTTTGAGTAATCGTCTTGCGGATAGCGACTGTCTTGCGGGTATGCGGGCCGATCTTGAGGATAGTCGTTTTTGGCGTACTGATCCGAACCATAGCCGCTTTGGTCGTAAGCCTCGCGGCCAGGGTCTTGAGAATAGGG
>JBGTIK010000271.1:0-3162 GCA_041745715.1 Phormidesmis sp. | reverse complement strand
CTTTGGCCATTCGGCAATCGTTGGCTTTGACGGGCGGACGCTGGGCGAGTGCGGTGAAGAAGAGAATGGCATTCAGTATGCAGCCCTCTCGAAGTTTTCGATTCGAGATTTTCGTAAGCATTCGCAGTCACAGAATCATCTGTTCAAGCTGCTGCACCGGGGCTACACCGGCATGATGAATTCGGGTGAGGGCGATGAGGGCGCAATGGAATGCCCTTACGACTTTTATCGGGAGTGGGTGCTAGATCCGCAGAAGGCAAAAGAGAGAGTAGAGGCGCTGACACGCGATACGGTGGGGACAGAAGAGTGCCCGATTGAGGGGATTCCGAATCAGCAGACGGCATCACCAACAATACCTGTGAAGCGGCAAGAGTCGATTCCGGTCAGACAGCCAGTTTCTTAGTTCAAGAAGTAGGTAGGTCTAATTAAACTACGGATGAAGCATTCTCACTGCATTGGCCCCTTTCGGAAAGCGACATGTTATCCCTCAGCTCAGATGGTGTGTTTCCCACTCGTTCGGGGGAGATCTCTGATCCAGAAAGTCTAGATCGCCCTGCCAGAAAGGTTTTGAACACCTTACCTCAGAGCCCCACCCTAACAACATTAGGTGGGGACGGGGGCCAATGCAAGCAGATTTTATCTACTATTTAATTAGACTGCTCTACTTAACCGGCCTGGGCCGCAACCGTTTTGTGAGGTAGTGCGTTCAGATTCACCTTGCACAGACTTTAGCGCGACTAGCTCTAGGGTCAGCAATCGAGCAAGGTTGCTGACCTCTTAACTATTGTTGACCGCTTGCTTTATGCTTGACCATTATTTTTTATTTAGGAGCGGGCTAATGGTTGATTATGAAATCTTTGAGCTTGGGGACGTGGCGCTTCAGTCGGGAGCGACGCTGCGAGGCGCTAAGCTAGCGTATAAGACCTACGGTACGCTGAATGCGGATAAGAGCAACGTGATTGTTTATCCAACGTGGTATTCAGGACAGCACTACGATAATGAATGGTTGATTGGAGAGGGCATGGCGCTTGACCCTCAGAACTATTTTATTATCGTGCCAAATATGCTGGGAAATGGCTTGTCTTCTTCTCCTAGCAATATGCCGCCACCCTATGATCGGGCACGATTTCCGCAGGTTACTTTTTACGATAATGTTGCGGTTCAGCATCGGCTAGTAACGGAAAAATTTGGCATTGAGAAGATTGCTTTGGTCATCGGCTGGTCGATGGGTGCAGGGCAGACCTATCAGTGGGCGGTGAGTTACCCAGAAATGGTTGAGCGGATTTTTCCTTTTTGCGGATCTGCGAAGACTAGCCTGCACAATGTTGTTTTTTTGGAAGGGGTGAAAGTCGCGATTCAAACAGATGTGGCTTGGCAAGAAGGCTGGTACGATGAGCAGCCAAATAAGGGACTGAGAGCGGTGGGCAGAGTATATGCGGGTTGGGGATTATCTCAGGCGTTTTACCGCGAAAAGCTCTACCTTGAAATGGGGTATTCCTCTTTAGAAGACTTTTTGGTGGCTTTTTGGGAGGGATTTTTTCTGCGTAAGGATGCGAACAATCTGTTGGCGATGCTATGGACTTGGCAAAATGGTAATATTGGCAATACGCCGGGGTTTGGAGGAGATTTTGAAAAGGCGCTGGGGGCGATTAAGGCCAAGGCCGTTGTGATGCCAGGGCAGACGGATCTTTACTTCCCGCCGGAAGACAATGAATATGAAGTAGCGCATATGCCAGACGCTGAGTTTCAAGTGATTCCTTCGATTTGGGGACATTTTGCAGGCGGGGGCATCAATTCAGTGGATACTGAGTTTATTGATAGCAGCGTTAAAGAATTGCTGGCGCGGTAGCGAAAAATTTGTACTGCTTACAAATTTTCGGTGAGTTTTGAACAGGTTGTAGATAAATGTATTTGACGCCTAAAGAGTCTGAACGGTTGACGCTGTTTACGGCTGCTGAAATTGCGCGTAGACGCAGAGATCGCGGTATTAAACTGAATGTGCCGGAGGCGATCGCCTACATCAGTGACTACATTGTTGAAGGCGCGCGCGAAGATAAAACAGTGGAGCAACTGATGGCCGAAGGGGCAACTTTGCTTAATACAGCCGATGTGCTGGTAGGCGTTGCCGATTTGATTCCGTTGATTCAAGTCGAAGCTCACTTTAACGACGGCACGAAGTTAGTGAGCGTACACCATCCGGTTAGACCTCAGGAAGGTTGACTCCATCATGGATACTGCTTCTATTAACTCACTAGCGCCGGGGGCGATTATCTGTGAGGCGGGTGATATCGCGATTAATGCGGGCCGAGAGAGCAAGACTTTGAGGGTGACCAATCGGGGCGATCGCCCTATCCAAATCGGCTCTCATTTTCACTTTTTTGAAGTCAACCGTGCCCTCAGCTTTGATCGCCCCGAGACGCTGGACTTTCGGCTAGATATTCCGGCAGGAACGGCGGTGAGGTTTGAACCTGGAGATAGTCAAATGGTGACGCTGGTGGCTTTGGCGGGCGATCGCATGGTTCAAGGCTTAAACGATCTAGTCAATGGACAGCTAGACGATCCGCAGATTAGAGCCGCTGCTTTGGCCAAAGTGAAAGCTAAAAACTACGACCACAGCAGCGCTAACGACGGTGAGGAAATCAATGGAAATTAGCCGCGATCGCTACGCTGAGTTATTTGGCCCGACCGTGGGCGATCGCATTCGCCTAGCCGACACCTCTTTAATCCTTGAAGTCGAGCGCGATCACACCGTTTACGGCGATGAATGCGTCTTTGGCGGTGGCAAAACGCTCCGCGATGGCCTCGGCATGGCTCCGGGCATTACCGCTGCTGACGGGGCGCTAGATCTAGTCATTACAAACGTCTTATTAGTCGATCCGGTGCAGGGCATTGTCAAAACCGATATCGGCATCAAAGACGGCAAAATTGTCGGCATCGGTAAAGCCGGAAATCCAGGAATTATGGCAGGCGTCACCCCTAATTTGGTGATTAGCGCCAACACCGATGTCAAGGCCGGTGAAGGCTTAATTGCGACGCCCGGTGGCCTTGATGGCCACGTTCATTTTGACAGTGCTGGGCTTTGTGCCGAGGCGCTTTCCAGTGGGCTAACAACCATGATCGGCGGTGGGCTTGGGCCAGTGACCGTCGGCATTTGCACCAGCG
>JBGTIK010000270.1:0-3917 GCA_041745715.1 Phormidesmis sp. | reverse complement strand
TGCCGAAGAAATCGCGGCGCTGCACCGCCATGTGCCGCAGTGGTCACTTATCAAAACGGGAGGCATCAATCAATTGCAGCGTCAGTATCGGTTTTCTAATTTTCAAAAGGCGTTGGAATTTACGAATCGAGTGGGCGAAATTGCTGAACTCGCGGGCCACCATCCCGCACTGCTGACCGAATGGGGAAAAGTGACGGTCACTTGGTGGACTCATGCGATTGATGGGCTCCACAAAAATGACTTTATCATGGCGGCGAAAACGGATGAAGCAGCCGTCTCTACTGCCGTCAGATGATTTGTGGTCTACGTTTTATAGTCTACAGCTTGCCTTTGCTTTTGGTGACATGCTCCATTATCCGACGTTTTTTGGCTTCACTGCCTTTGATGGGGTCCGAAATATTATCTAATTTGATGGTCGCACTTTGGGCGAGGTGCTGCCTGATTTTTTGCTTATCTGCCATGAAAACGGTTGGAGTAAATGGCTAAATAATTAATTTACTCTACAAAAAGATTAACGCAAAAGACCGTTGCTCAACAAGCTAAAGCCGCTTCATTTTTCTCTATCATTGAAATTAATAGCGCTGTAAACATTCGGGTATGCAATGGTCGAGAAGGGTCTGAGAGTCGCGGTGGTCGGGGGAGGGGCGGCTGGTTTTTTTGGAGCGATCGCCGCCGCTGCTACCCACCCCACAGCCCAGGTCACGCTCTACGAAGCAGGCCCCGAACCCTTGGCCAAAGTTCGCATTTCTGGCGGCGGTCGCTGCAACGTCACGCACCACTGCTTTGAACCCGCACAGCTCATTCAAAACTATCCCAGAGGCGGCAAAGCTTTGCGGGGAGCCTTCAGCCGGTTTCAGCCGCAGGATACGGTGGAGTGGTTTGCGGCGCGCGGGGTACCACTCAAGACAGAAGCCGATGGCCGGATGTTTCCGGTGACAGATGATTCGGCGACGATTGTCGATTGTCTGACTCAGGCGGCGCGACAGGTCGGGGTGAATATTAAGACGCGATCGCCGATCACCGGCATTGAGTATTTGACGCCTCACAATGGCAGCGCTCAGGCAGAATTTCAGCTTCAGATTCGGGCGCAACCAGGGTATGTCAGGTGCGATCGCCTCCTACTTGCCACCGGCAGCAGCCCAGTGGGCCATCGCCTTGCCAAGTCGCTCGGCCATACTGTAGAGCCTGCGGTGCCTTCTCTATTTACGTTTAACGTAGCCGATCAGCGGCTGCACGAACTCAGCGGCGTCGCCGTCAGTTCAGTCACGGTGAGGTTAAAAGCGGACAATCTCAAAGCCTCTAGTCAAAATGGACTCGTGCAAACTGGGCCGTTGCTAATCACTCACTGGGGATTTAGTGGGCCAGCGGTGCTGAAGCTGTCGGCTTGGGGGGCTCGGTTGCTGCATGAGCGGGGCTATCGGGCTGAGCTAATTGTGAACTGGCTGCCGGAGTTGAGTCAGTTACAGGTGGAAAAGGTCTTGCAGCAGACAAAGGTGGAGTCGGGTAGGGGAGCGATCGCGACCTACAGCCCCTTTGCACCCATTTCCAAACGCCTTTGGCAATATCTGCTCAGCCGCACAGAAATTGAGCCCAGCCTTACTTGGGCAAATGTCTCTAAAAAACAGATCAATCGACTGGTGCAAGAGTTGACTCAAGGGACGTATGCGATCGCTGGTAAAGGCACTTTCAAAGATGAATTTGTTACCTGTGGCGGCGTTCGGCTTAAAGAGATTGACTTTAAAACGATGAAAAGCCGTCAGTGTGAAGGGTTGTATATGGCTGGAGAGCTGATTGATATTGATGGGGTGACTGGCGGATTTAATTTTCAAAGCGCTTGGACAACGGGTTGGTTGGCGGGGCAGGCGATGAAGTAGGATGCCCCCAACCCCACCAGAGGCTATTAGGGCGGGGCTCTGAGGCAAGATGTTCAGAACCTTCCTGGAAAAGCGATCTGGATTTTCTGGACAAGCGATCTCCCCCGACCCCCGAGTTCGGGGGGCCTTCCGACGATTGCTCTAAGGCCCCCGACCCCGATTCCGGGGCTCTGAGGCAAGATGCGCAAAATTTTTCTGAAAAATCTAAAAATACTGACAGTATGCAATGCAAGGCCCCTACAGACCGACAAACTGCCCAATTCGCTCCAAAACTGACGGCAGATCACTCAGCACTTCTTCGTTGGTAAACCGCAGCACCCGATAGCCAAATGCCTCAAGCTGTACCGTTCGAGCCAGATCATAGTCCTGTTGTTGTTCATGAATAACCCCATCTACTTCAACAACCAGCTTTTGTGCAGGACAGTAAAAATCCAGAATAAACTGACCAACAGGATGTTGACACCGAAACTTCAGCCCACCTAGCTGGCGGCATTGCAAAGCGTCCCATAGCTTTGCTTCAGCAGGCGTTAATCGCTCCCGTAAACAACGGGCAGCTTGTTCAAGTTCTGGGGTTGTTCCTCGAAAACGGCGAGGGCGATTAGGCATGGGCGTAGAAAAAGTAGAGAAAAAGGTCTTTGCCAGGATGCCCTGTGTATCAAGATTATCAGTAGCTACCTGTTAGAAAAGCAAAGCACTATCCCTAGTGGTAAATAGGGTTTTCCACTCTCTCAGAAGGCTTTAAGGCAAAACGCGCAACAAAATTCTGGTCGCGATCAGCCCTTCACTGGATCAGCGATACTCCCCCGAACTCGGGGGGCGGGGGGCCAATGCAGCAATTCTACCATCCATCCAGTTTCATTATCACGATTCTTCCCTATCCCGTCGTTTTCGCAAGAATATACATGAGATTGTTGATCCTACAACATGCCTCACCCCAACAACGGATAGACCAATTGCTACAGCAGCCACCAAAGCAGCAGCGCCAGCCCAATACCGACCAAAAGCCACCTAGCTACTCTCACTTTTTTCAACTCTCGAACCGCTTTATCACTTTTTTCGACATTGTGCTGCAATTTCATCTGTTCACGCAGGGCTTTTGCCCTTTCAAAAGATTGCTGCGCCTCCCATTTTTGATCAATTTTAGCTAGCGCTAAACCTCGACTAACCCAGGACCTTGCTTCGCCATTGTGATCGCCAACCTCACGAGAAATCTCTAGAGACTGATGATAAAAGTCAATAGCCTGCTGATACTGTTTCAGCGACTTGTATGCACTTCCTAGATAACTAAGGGAATAGGCTTCGCCTTTGCGATCACCAATCTCACGAGAAATCTCTAAAGACTGCTGATAAAAGTCAACGGCCCGCTGATACTGTTCCAGCGAATCATACACACATCCTAGATAACTGAGGGAATAGGCTTCGCCTTTGCGATCACCAATCTCACGAGAAATCTCTAAAGACTGCTGATAAAAGTCAATGGCCCGCTGATACTGTTCTAGAAAAAAGTACGCAAAGCCCAGGCTGTCGAGGAAATTGGCTTCGCCCCTGCGATCACCAGTCTCACGAGAAATCTCTAAAGACTGCTGATGAAAGTCGATAGCTCTCTCATGCTGTTCCAGAAAAACGTACGAACTTCCTAAATTGTTCAGGGAAGCGGCTTCGCCATTGCGATTGCCAATCTCACGTGTAATCGCTAAAGACTGCTGATAAAAGTCGATGGCCCGCTGATGCTGCTCCAGCGAATTGTACGCACTTCCTAGATTGCCAAGGGAAACGGCTTCGCCCTTGCGATCACCAATCTCACGTGTAATCTCTAAAGACTGCTGATAAAAGTCGATGGCCCGCTGATACTGCCCCAGCGAATGGTACGCAATACCCAGATTGCCGAGGGAAGCGGCTTCGGGCGTTGCATAAATAAAAGATGATTTTCTATAATGGATGAAACTATGTAGTGAAGGCGCCAAGAGCAACCAACGTCAAATTATGCAATGTCCAGAATGCCAATCCGACCACATCCGTAAGAATGGGCACCGAGGCGAGAAA
>JBGTIK010000269.1:0-6261 GCA_041745715.1 Phormidesmis sp. | reverse complement strand
GGATAATTTGTCCTTTGCAAGAGCACCTAAAAGCTGTTAAGCGGCTCCATGCGCAGGATTTGGAACTGGGCTACGGGGCGGTGATCTTACCCTTTGCCTTAGCTAGAAAGTACCCCAATGCTAATTGTCAATGGGTGTGGCAATTTGTATTTCCTGCCTCCACTCGATGTCGCGATCCCCGTAGTGAAACGATCATTCGCTATCACCTACATGAGAGCGGGCTCCAAAAGGCGGTCAAGCAAGCTGTTCGCAATTCGGGGTTGCAAAAGCGGGTAGGTTGTCATACGTTTCGACATAGTTTTGCAACTCACTTGCTGCAAAATGGCTATGACATTCGTACGATACAGGAATTGCTCGGACACAAGGATGTGAAAACCACCATGATCTACACTCACGTATTAAATCGTGGTGGATACGGTGTACAAAGTCCGTTGGATAAATCTTTAATTCAGCTATGCAATAACTCACATTCCGTCACGCTGCTTTCTGCCAAATGGAAATCACTTCATCGGCGCTAGCGGCAATCAGCGTTTGACCATCCCTACAAAAAGCCATCGCTACCATGCCCCAATCATGGGCTAGCTCAGCCATGCAATTTCCAGTATTAACCTGCCATAAAGTGACTATCGGATCTTCGGTGCCAATTGCTAGCGTGCCGTCAGCGCTCAGCGCCAGCGCCGTAATCGGGCTCGCCGAAGCGTGTAAAAGCGTGGCCTGACTGGGATTGAGTTCAGCATCTAGCGGATAGATTTGCACCGTGCCCGCAGAGTCGGCAACAATTAGCTCTAGGGTTGTAGAAGACTGTTCGGAAGAATGAGCCGATGAATTGCGTAGGGCAACAGCGATCGCTCGTCGTTCTTCCTGTTTGTGCTGAAGGCTAATCGTTTTGGCTAGCTGCGGCACGCCTTGCCGGTAGCGCCATAGTTTAACCGTGCCATCGTCACTTGCACTCGCCAGCAGGTCACCGCGATCTGAAAGCGCAACGGCATTCACCCGCCGCTGATGCTGAGCAAGCTGCGCTATCGGCATTAGCGTCGCAATATCCCACAGCACGATCTGTCCAGCAGTGTTGGGGCTAATTAGCTGAGCGCCGTCAGCTGTGACAATGAGCGCTGTCGGCGTCCAGCCGCCCGTGGGCAAAGTATTGAGCAAGCTATATTCAGCGCTGTCCCATTCTTTGATAGTGCCATCGCTGCTAGCGCTATAGAGCGCCCGTCCATCGGTGTGAAAGTGCAGCGCCGTAATTGAATCTGAATGGCCGTCACCGATTAAGCGGCGTCGATGAAAGGTGTGAATGAGCTGGCCGCTGGGCAAATGCCAGAGCCTGAGCGCGCCATCGCTGCCGCCTGTCGCAAATATCGAGCGGCTAGAATTAGCGTTGGGGCTAATCGCTAGTGCTTGAGTGACTCCAATTGGCCGAGTCAGGCGATCGCGCCTTTGCCAAACTTGCGGCGCACTCACGATTACCGGCGCTGGACGCGAAGATAAGGGGCTCGGTCGCAGCGATTGCTTTAAAGCTTGCAGCGGTTTTAGGAAGTTGAGCGATCGCCATGACTTGATTGATTGCAACGGCGCAATCGAATCTTTGGCTTTGCTCAACAGTTGTTTCGGCGCATAGCGCAGCGGATTTTGTGAAAACTGCAAGTCCAGCGCCACTTGATCCATACTCTCGTAGCGCTGTTGCAACGAGCGAGCCACCATCTGATCCAGCACTTGGGCAAAGCGAGGCTCAATCGGCTGAGGCAAAAAGTCTCGCCACACCCAATCATCTTCCACCGCAGAATACAGCGAAAAGGGCTGAATCCCGGTCAGTGCGTACAAGCAGCTAACCCCCAAGCTGTAGATATCACTCGCAAAGGTGGCCTGCCCCATCGACTGTTCAGGCGCAGCGTAATCAGCGCTGCCAATTACGGTAGTCGCCGGATTGCGGCGCACCCACTTTGCCGAACCAAAGTCCACGAGCATCGGTAAGGGCTTAGCGGCAGGATCGGTTAAGACGATATTGGCGGGCTTGATATCGCGGTGAATAATGTCAAAGCTGTGGACGTATTGCAGCACCGGGACTAAAGACTTTAAGAGCGATCGCACCTGCGTTTCATTCCAAGGCCCCGCTTTTTCAACTCGATTGGCTAAGTGGCTCCCCACCGCCTGCGTCTGCACCCAAAACTGGCCATACTCATTTTCAATTGCATCTAGCAAAGCCGGAATTTGCGGGTGCTCACCTAGCTTTTTGAGCCGCGCCGTTTCCGCCTGAAAGCTCACTTTCTCAGCGGCAGCAGAAGGATAAAGTTGCTTAATCACACAGCGAACGGCAACGGCATTGGCCTCACTCGGAAGCTGCTGCGCTAGCAAAGTGCGCCCAAATCCGCCTTGGCCTAACAGCTCAATCATCTGATAGCGACCGGCCAACGTTAACGGCGTACCGCAATGACCGCAGAAATTAGCGATCGGCAAGCTTGTAGGGGGTAGCGTCTGCTGATCCGGCGTTTGAGAATCTGGATTTTGAGGATTTGGGCAATCGGGGTTGAAACAATAAGCCATGATCTCTAGGCCGTCTATAAAAGATCTGCTCTAAATGTTTGCCTATTGCTTCATTATGCGCGCTGCTGTGGGGCTGCCGCAATTTAGTAAATAAGCCGTAACCCAGTGTAGCGCATTAGGTTGGAACCGCTTCTCCGGGCCGGAGTTTGGCCCATTTGCCCATTTCTTCCCGGTAGCTATCGCAGCCAACAACATCGTACTCAAAGCCAAATTCGTTTTCTTGGATAATGATTTCGCCCTGTACTTCCACTTTAGGCAAAGTAATGTTGGCATTAATCGTCGGATTATTCGGCTCAAAAGCAGGCGTGAGAGTGAGGTGAGGCTGCTGATGGTTGGTTTCGACCGCATGGTAAGTAAGGCAGCTATCGACGTAGTGGCAATTCACGCAAATACACATCGGGCCAAACCTCCAAAGCGGTAACGGAAGCGATGACTAACGGGGTGACGGTAAGATCGCTGGTGGATATTTTTACTGTAGCGTAAGTTTTTTGTTTCAGGTTTCGCTAGCTTCTCACGTTACTCTGTTGTAACAAAAGGAGGCTTTTAATCGGTCATGTTTTTGATTGAGTCTTTGCCATTTCCGCTCGATTTGCTGCCCGAATCGGCCTATTTTGTAGGCGGCAGCGTGCGCGATCGTCTGCTCAACCGCCAAGCTGCCTACCTTGATCTCGACATTGTGCTGCCCAGCCAGTCAATTGAAACCGCTGACAAAATCGCCCGCCATTACAAAGCCGGATTTGTTGTGCTCGACCAGGCCAGAGGCATTGCCCGCCTTGTGTTTGAGCAAATGACCATAGATTTTGCCCAGCAGCAAGGCGACAGCATTGAAGCCGATTTACAGCGAAGAGACTTTACAATCAATGCGATTGCCTATCAGCCCCATCACCAGCGCTGGCTAGATCCGCTCGACGGGCAAGCCGACATTGCTGCGCAAACCATTCGGATGATCAGCGAAGAAAACTTACAAGCCGATCCGCTGCGGCTGCTGCGGGCTTACCGTCAGGCGGCGCAGCTCGGCTTTGAAATTGAGCCGAATACGCAGGCATCGATCGCCCAACTCGCCCCCCACCTTAGCCAGGTTGCCTACGAGCGCATCCGCAGCGAACTCGACGCGCTTTTGGCTTCACCCGCAGGCACTGACCAGCTCACAACTGTATTACAGCATCAGCTACTAAGCTTTTGCTTACCTCACTTCACAGCCGATAGCCTTGAGCAAATGCGCGCTATCGATCAAGCCGTCATCCAGTTTGAAACAGCTTTACCTGACTATGCGCATCAGCTAAAGGTTTGGCCAAAACCCGTTGCTGCTGGCTCTTATCGAAGCTGGATTAAAGCCGCTAAGCTTAGCCGAGCGATCAGCTCAAAGTCAAAAACAGCCGAAGCGGAGCTGACAGCGCTCACGTACAGCCGCTATGAGATCAAAGCCGTCCTCACCTTGCTGGAGCTGCAACCGACGCTGATGGCTCTGCGCCAAGGCCCGCTGGATCGATCTCAGCAGTTTTTTCTGTTTAAGTCAGCAGGCGAGTGCTTTCCGGCGGTGTCACTATTAGCCTTGGCGCAAGGGGTCGAATTGGCCGTGTTAGCACCGTTAGTGAAACGGTTTTTGGATGGGAGTGATGCGATCGCTCATAGCCAACCCCTGATCACGGGCACGCTGCTCATGGATCAACTTGCGATCAGTCCTGGCCCAGACGTTGGCAAACTGATGAAAGCCGTGGAAGAAGCGCAAGCAGCAGGCATTGTGCAGACTGAAGAGGAAGCGATGGCTTGGCTCAAAACCCTCACAGCCCAGTAAAGTCAAAATCTTTTTCAGAGATGAGACGCAAGCGATCGCACGGCAATGGTGAGCGGCTTGAAATTGTTGGGCTTGGCGATAGATTCGTTGAGATGAGCATAAAGATCGCGGTAACTTGAACTCGGCTGGCAATCAGGCTTAAATGAGAAGGAGAAATTCTTTAGGTCAGCCGTATGAGCAGCAGCATGAGTATTGAGCAACTTAATCAGACCTTTGCTATTTCTAGTCAGCTTAAGATTGTTGAGGGTAAAGGCGGTTTTCCGCTGATTGAAATTCAGAACAAGAAGGCAGCTGCAAAGATTTCAGTTTATTCCGCACAGGTGCTGTCTTTTCAGCCGGTTGGTGAACCTGAAGAGATGTTGTTTGTCAGCGAGAATGCTTATTATCAAGCGGGTAAGGCGACGAAAGGCGGTATTCCGATTTGCTGGCCTTGGTTTGGCCCAGATCCGCAGGGGCTAGGTCGGGCAAGTCATGGATTTGTGCGCAATCGGATGTGGACGCTGTTGAGCACAGAAGCAATGCCAACGGGGGAAACAAAAGTGAGGCTAGGGGTGAGCGCCGATGAAGAAACTCAAGCAGTTTGGCCTTATCAGTTTGAGCTAGTGATAGAGATTACGGTGGGTCAAGCGCTGGCGATCGCTCTCATCACTCAAAACACAGGCAGCGAGGCGTTCTCTATTACGCAAGCTTTTCACACCTACTTTAGGATTGGCGATGTCCATCAAGTGCGAGTGGTGGGACTAGAAAATACGCCGTATCTCGATAAAACAGATCAAGGTACTGAAAAAACTCAGGTAGGAGAGATTGCCATCACCGCCGAAACAGATCGGATCTATATGGGCGTAAAACCTGAACTTACTGTAGATGATAAGGCTTGGGGCCGACGCATTTTGGTTTCATCGACCCATAGCACTACCGCTATTGTCTGGAATCCGTGGGAGAAAATATCGGTGGCAATGGCCGATCTAACAGATGCAGATTATCTAAAGTTTGTTTGTGTAGAAACCGCTAATGCTGAAAATGAGGTGATTGAGATATTGCCGGGTGAGCAGTATCAAATGCAGGCGGTTTATGCTATAGAGCGGCCATAGGACAAAGTGAATGATTGTTGGGCCTGCTTAAAAGTAAGTAACAAGCATATCTTCCCTAAGCTGTATAAGATAGGCAAACAAGGCCAATTCAACTGGCCAATTCACCTTTAGGAAGGTCAAACATGAACATAAGTAAAGTGTTGTTAGGCGCGTCACTGTGGGCGCTGCCTTTGAGCCTTCTGAGCAGTTTAGGATCTGCCGCTTTGGCGACGACGATAGAACTCAAAGTGCTTCCCCTACTGCGACCCAGTAGCGGTGGGCAGAGCGCTGGTTGCCCCCAAACCCTAATCGCTTATGAAACGCTTCAGCCCTATGCCCCAGGGGGATATTCTACTCAGGGCATGGTTCAGCTAAGTGCGATCGCAACTAACATCAGCGCCACCCAGCGCAACGATTTTAGCGCCACTTGGATAGGCACACTCAAGCCTGAATATCGCAACTGCAAAGCCTCAGCCGGTATCTTCAAAATCGATGGCGAAGACTTTACCGGTCACTCCTATCTGCGGCTGCAACTGCTTGATGGTCAAGTCAAGGCCATCTTAGATATGACTGGGATGAGAGATGCCAACAACTACACAACAGTGATCATCGACCAAACTATGCGCAATGGAAATCCTCGCTGGACATGGGGTGGCACCGATTAGTCGGGTTATTTTTTAACGGGTTGCTCAGCTTCTGTATCATTAACAATAGTCCGGACAGAAAAGCGAGAGAAATAGTCAAAAAAGCCACTCAGGCATAAGGTTTATTTAACCGAACAAACCACCTGAATAGCTATGGCATCTATCATACCGGGTCTACTGCACAAAGTAGGCCATTTAGTAAACCCCGCCG
>JBGTIK010000268.1:0-10666 GCA_041745715.1 Phormidesmis sp. | reverse complement strand
GCTTTTGAGCTTTCTTAGCCGCTTTATCCGAGGTGTTGGTCTGACTGAAACCTGGGCTCATCGCTACCTGCTTGAGGGACGCTTTCATGATCTCGCTAGCAAGCATACTTTGCCAACTTTTTTCTTGCGCTTACCCTGCTTGGGCGTCGGCTTTGGTGTTGGTATTGCGCTCAGGCGTGTTGCGCTCAAAGTTTAGGGTGACCGAGCGTGACTGTTCGCCATCGACAGCAACGGCACGAATCGGGTAGTCGAGCTTGCCATCGGGGAAGCTGATGTGGAAGCGGAAGGTGCCGTCGGGATTAAGCGGGACGGTGCGATCGCCGATAGTCAAGGTCGCATCCGGTTCAGTGGCACCGTACACAATCAGCTCAGCATCGGCGACTAGCCAGAATTTGCGTGATCGCCCCGGCAGCTCAGACCCACCGGAACCCATGCCAATTCCTGACATCGTGAGCCCAGAAAGATTGAAGCTAGACACCTGGCCTGATGCCATACCAGAGTCAGAAAGGGCTCCGGGCGGCAATTGCTGCATCGAGCCAAACAGAGAACCGGCAACTCGCATAGCGGACTGTTCTTGGGTGAGGGCCAAGAGGGCATCAGAGACGGGGGGAAATTCGGTGCCGGAGCGAGGATCGCTCACCTCGCTACGAGCGTCCTCATCGGGGTGACCCAAATCAGCCACTGTCTGGCCGGTTAGCGTTTCGCTCCAGTCAACGGTGACAAAGCGGTCTTTGACCCAAGCGGAAGGATACACGGGCGGTACCCGAACAGAGGCTGAACGCGCTAGCATCAGCCAGCGATCATCGGCGGTGAGGTAGCCAATTTCGGCGGTATAGTCGCGATCGCTGACCGGAATTTCCACATACCAAGAGCGGGCCATCTCATGACAGCCATACTGTTGCATACCATGCGGCGACTGAGTTGACTGGTCAATATCCGTCACATCGTAGAGCCTCAGCATCAGCTGCTGTCCGCCCTGCTGGCGTAAGTCTTCTTTATGCTCATTGGAGATATCCCAGTAGGCATAAGCCCATTGGGGATCGCGAGGCAGCAGTACCAGGCGGCTATCTCCATAGCCATCGGGCAGATCAGGTAACCCATCGTCTACAGAAGCCAACTCTTCTATGCTAAATGCAGGCCTTGCTAACGGTTCGGCATCTGGTTCGGCATCTAGTCCGCTGCTCACGTCGTCTTCGCTCATAAGGGGCTCACCTTCGGTAATTTCGAGAATGTTGTCGGGTGAATCGGTCTGGGCGTCTTCAATCGTAATACTAGCTGTGGCTCCAGCCCCTAAACTTGCGGCTACCGTGCCTAGGGCCAGCGGCGCAGCGGCCCCATCAAAAATCACCGCGCTATCGCCAATAATGGTTTCGCGAGTCGGTTCAATCGTCAGCGCTGCTTCGGGGGCTGAAATATCGGCTAGATCCGCAATTACAGTGTCGCGAGTCGGCTCTATAGCGGTGGTCCAAAAGTCTTCAGACTCAGCCATTGCGGCATCTGCCGTTTGGAAAACAGGATCGTCTTCAAGTGCTGGTGCAACTGCCATTGCGGGCAGGCTCTCGGTCGTCTCTATCGGCGTCATCTCTATCGGCGGATCATTTAAGGTGAGATCGAGGTTGTCATCCCAGTCTTCATCCTCATCGCCATCGGATTCTACGCCTGCATCTAGCCCGATTGCGCCGAGGGTAATACCGCCAATCGCTGCTGGTGTTGAGAGATCCAGATTAGTGCCTTCTAAATCAGGGGATTCTAAATCGGTTGATTCGTAGGCAGTTGATTCGTAGGCGGTCGATTCGGCTTCTAAGCCAGGAAGTCCTACTGGTAGAGGATCTAAGGACGCTGTAGTAATCGGTTCGCTGGGTGGGATAGCTCTAGATTCATCGGCCACTCGATCAGTAGAAATAACGGATTGAGCCCGGTTGGAGACTTGGCGATCAGTTTCTGGGTCGTTTACCGGTTGCGGTACAGTGGCGGTCGGGGCAGTTTGTCGTTTGGGTTCAGCTTCGGTAGTTTGGCCGCGCCTGCTCAACAGCCAAAGCCCGCCAGCACCTAATACCAACAGCGGCAACAGCAGCCACCACAGCGGAGAGCTGGCCTGATCGACGGCTGTGGCTGCGCCAGTACTTGTATTGGTGGCAGCAGTGCCTTCACCGTAAGAAAGCCCATTCAGCCCCCAAAAGCCTCTTCTACCCTGGCTCCCAGCGGCAAACAGCTTATCGTTGCCTTCGAACCTTAGCTCCGTAATGGCATTGTCATCTCCGAGAACGGCCTGAAACGCTTCGCCTTTGGGTTCACCATCAATGCCCCAGTAGCGCACCTTGCCAGTGTTGGTACCGGTCGCAAGGGTTTGACCATCTTCACTAAAGGCTAACGCCGTGACTGCGCCGCCTGTATCTGTGAGCGGCCCCGCCACTAGGGTGCCATCAGCGTCTTCAATCACCGCTGAATTTTCGTCATCGGTGCGGGCTGTGAGGTTGCCGTCGGCAGTAGTGGCGGTGGTGGCGGTCGGGGCTTGGGCCATCACTTGCCCCATCGGTTGAGTGCTTTGCTGCGGGCGAGTAATAGGCTGCACACTGGCCAAAGCAGCCCGCTGAACCGGTACGGCAAGCGCTGTCAGTAAGCACAGCGGAACAAGGGTAGAACGGTTAGCACGCATCATAAAGCCCAAGTTTTAAAATTATGAAATTACCTTAATATCTCAGTGATTACTCTAGTAGTCAATCGAAGTGATCGAATCTAACGGGGCAATAACGAGGTAATCAAGGTTGCTGAGATAATCGTAAGCAAGTGAATTCTAAGTGAATTTTATAGATTCAAATCTATTTCTTCAAGAATCTTGGGGGCATTTTATCTAGCTTTTGCCTGCTTTAATCTGTGATTTGGGTATTCCATACAGAAACTTTTTTATGAATGCTTTTGAATCTGGAACAGGTCTAGCTAGCTTATTTTTTTGCTAACGCTATAGTCATCTTGGACAGATTGGCTGTCTGCAATTGTTATTTAGTTTGATTTTCAGGTTGATTTAGAATCTATGCACATTCACTCTTCCGATCATGCTTGTGATCATCATGGTCATGGCGCATTGCCGTCTACACCTAATCAGGTGCGATCGCTCAAAATCGCCCTAGTGCTCGTGAGCTGTTTTTCGGTGGCCGAAATCTGGGTGAGCGCCCACAGCAACAGCCTGTCGCTGCTAGCCGATGCCGGACACATGGTGAGCGATGTGTTTGCAATGGCCTTGGCGCTGTGGACGGCGTATCAGGTACAGCGGGGCGATCGCGACGGGGATCGGCTGAATGCGATCGCGGCTTTAGTCAATGGCTCTCTCCTGTTAGTCATCAGCGGTTGGCTAGGGTGGGAATGCTGGGGTGTGTGGCGATCGCCCCCGGCTGAAATTCTCAGCGGCCCGGTCGCCATTACCGCCGCGGTCGGGCTCGGTATTAATGGCCTGAATGCTTATTTTCTTCACCGCCATGCAGAGGATAATCTCAATCTGCGCGGCGCGTTTTTGCACCTGCTGGTTGATGCCAGTAGCTGCGCTGGGGTGCTGGTGAGTGCGGGACTAATGGCAAAATTTGGCTGGTATTGGGTCGATGGGTTGGTGAGTGGGGCGATCGCGCTGCTGATTGTTTTGAACGCAGTGCCGCTAATTCGCCAGAGCTGGCTGGCGCTCAATTCAGCAACTGCCACCTCAGAACTGTAAAATATGGAGCCAAACCCGAAAGCTAGGCCCTAAGCGATCAGCTCATATGAAAGTCACTTCCTGGAACGTCAACTCTATTCGCACCCGGCTCGATTCCATCATCGACTGGCTGCAAGCCAACCCAGTAGACGTCCTGTGCCTACAAGAAACCAAGGTGATGGACGTAGACTTTCCCGAAAAAGCCTTTGCTGACATTGGCTACCATCCCTACATCTACGGCCAAAAATCCTACAATGGCGTCGCGCTCATCAGCAAAGCGCCGCTAGACGATGTGCAAATGGGCTTTGCAGACGTGATGAATACCGAGAGCGTCGGCAACTTAGACGATCAAAAGCGCGTCATTAGCGGCGTTTTAAACGATGTGCGCATCGTCAATCTCTACGTTCCGAATGGCTCGGCGATTGGCAGCGATAAATACACCTATAAGCTGAGCTGGCTGGCGCTATTGAAGCAGTACTTAGCCGCTCAGCTCACTTTGCACCCCAAGCTCAACGTTTGCGGTGACTTCAATATCGCGCTTGAAAACAAAGACATCTACACCGACAAAAACCGAGACAAGCACATCATGTCTTCTCCAATTGAGCGCGAAGCCCTGCGCGATGTGCTCTCGATTGGCCTCGCCGATGCCTTTCGCAAGTTTACTGATGAGGGCGGCCACTTTAGCTGGTGGGACTACCGCACCAATTCATTTGCGCGCAACACGGGCTGGCGGATTGACCACCATTACCTCTCCCCGGCTCTGTACGAACAGGCCAAAAGCTGCACCATCGACACCTACCCACGTGGCCTCGACCGGCCTAGCGACCATACGCCCGTAACCGTTGAGTACTAGCGCCTTCAGCAGACTCTTCAGCGGGCTCTAAAAATATCCATCCTGCTCAATTTCTTCAATCACCTGCAAGCCGCGCGAATCGCCCACGCTCAAAATCGCAGTGCGGGCGTCTTCTTTTACCCCAAATTCTTCGTCTTCAGCAAACGCTTCGATGAGTGCATCAATTGCCGTTGCATATACAACGTTAGAGGGTAGCTCGGCGCAAATTTGCCCGATTGCCCAAGCGCAATTGCTGCGCACTGGTGCAATCGGATCTCGGCGCAGGCCGCCAATCAGCGACGGCATCGCCTTGATCATCGAGGCGTAGTCAATTTTGGGGGTTTGGCCCAACGCACTCGCTGCCCACAGCCGCACCGCCGAAATGTCATTTTTGAGCGCGTCTGCCAAGGTGCTAATTGTCCTGGCATCACGGGTGTTACCCAGTGCCCAAACGATGCCTTTACGGGCAAAGCCGTTCCAATCTCGGTTGAACTGAGCAATCAGGGGTTCGACAGCCATTGGGCTGGTGTTGCGGCCTAAGGCGTAGGCGGTGCTGACTCGCACCAGCGGGCAAGGGTCGGCTAGCATCCCGATCAGGAAGGGGAGCGATCGCGCATCTTGGATTTCACAAAAAGCGCGCGCCCCCTGAATGCGGCATTGCTTGTCAGGATGGTGCAGCAGCAACAGCATATTGTCGGGATTGGGCTGAGACTCAGTTTCTTGCCCAATCGGCGCAATCTCATCGAGTGGATCGAAAGGACTCTCCCTGCCGACTTCTGCGTCTAAAACCGCCAATTCATCTTCATATGGATCCACTGTATTTGCCGTTCCTGCTGGTCTATTGAACCCTTAACACCCATTATTCTTCGTTAGATTTCGGCGAACACCCGCCGAGCCGCCGCTAGGGTGTAGTCCACATCTTCATCGGTGTGAGCCAAAGACGTAAAGCCCGCCTCAAACTGAGAAGGCGCAAGATATATCCCGTTTTCCAACATGCCCCGGTGGAAGCGGCTGAATTTTTCCAGATCAGAGGTTTTGGCATCGTCGTAGTTGCGCACCACCTTACCTGTGAAAAATAGGCCAAACATGGCGCTAATGCTGCCACCCGTGACCTCATGCCCCGCCTCACGCGCCGCTGCTAGCAGCCCCTCACTCAGCTTTTTAGTAATCCGCTCTAGCTGATCGTACGCGCCCGGACGCCGCAAAATCTCCAGCGTCTTGATCCCGGCGGTCATGGCTAGTGGGTTGCCCGACAGGGTTCCGGCCTGATACACCGGCCCGGCGGGGGCAATCATTTCCATAATTTCGCGTTTGCCGCCGTAAGCACCTACCGGCAAGCCGCCGCCAATCACTTTTCCCAGCGTGGTCAGATCAGGTGTGACATTAAACTTTTGCTGCGCGCCGCCGTAAGCAATCCGAAAACCGGTCATCACTTCGTCAAATATGAGCAAAGCGTCGTTGTCTTTAGTAATTTCTCTGAGGCCTTCCAAAAAGCCCACATCCGGGGTCACGAAGCCCGAATTGCCCACCACTGGCTCTAAAATGACGCCCGCGATTTCGCCCGGATTGTCAGCAAAGAGCTGTTTGACGGCTTCAAGATCGTTATAGGGGGCGTTGAGCGTGTCAGCGGTAGCGGCTTTGGGTACACCGGGAGAATCGGGTAAGCCTAAGGTGGCTACGCCCGATCCGGCCTTGACCAAAAACATGTCGGCATGGCCGTGGTAGCAGCCTTCAAACTTGATGATTTTGTTGCGACCCGTGAAGGCCCGCATTAGCCTGAGCACGGCCATGCAGGCTTCGGTGCCGGAGTTGACGAAGCGCACCATTTCGACGCTGGGCACGGCTTCAATCACCATTTCGGCCAGCACGTTTTCGAGGTAGCAGGGCGCGCCGAAGCTGGTGCCTTTATCCAATGCGGCTTTGAGCGCAGCGATTACTTCCGGGTGAGCGTGGCCGCAAATCGCTGGCCCCCAAGTGCCCACATAGTCGGTATATTGGTTGCCGTCTACATCCCAAACGTAGGCTCCTTTGACTCGGTCGAAGACGATCGGCTGTCCGCCGACTGAGCGAAAAGCGCGAACCGGCGAATTGACGCCACCGGGCATGAGCGATTGGGCTGCCGAAAAAATCTCGTCAGACTTGGTTGTTTTTAAAGTCGTGGTGCTAACCAAAGCGCGCTCCTTACTTAAAGAGAGTGATAAAAGGATGAATTTGTGGCGTTGCTAAGTAGCATTTAAATAGCAGTGTTTTTTATCCTAGCGGGTTGAGCGGCGCTATGTTTCGTGATGTTAAGGAATGTATTGGTGGGCCTACCTGTAGCATGGATAAAGAGGCAATGCTTACCATTCGTTTCTCCTTCGTTTTCCTGGCACCCTAGCTCCATGACGCTATCCAATTCTGCTGCTAATTTTCCTGTTAATTTTTCATCGGCTGTCCCAGTTGATAAAATTCGCTATAACGAGCAGGGGCTGGTGCCTGCAATCGCTCAAGACTATCTCGATGGCACGGTACTAATGATGGCTTGGATGAATGCCGAAGCCTTACAAAAAACGATGGACACCTGCGAAGTTTGGTACTGGAGCCGATCTCGCCAGGAACTTTGGCACAAAGGCGCGACCTCTGGGCACATTCAAAAAGTTTGGGGCCTGCGCTACGACTGTGACAGCGACGCGCTGCTCGTCACCGTGGAGCAGGTGGGCGATGTGGCTTGTCATACGGGTGAGCGCAGCTGCTTTCATCAACTGGAGGGCGCAGCGGGCGCGCAAATTGTACCGCCGCCAGCCGATACGCTGTCACAGGTGTATGGGGTGATCTGTGATCGCAAAGCCAACCCCCAACCCGACTCCTACACCAACAAGCTGTTTGCAGGCGGCGATAATAAAATTTTGCAAAAAATCGGCGAAGAAGCCGTAGAAGTGGTGATGGCCTGCAAAGACGACGCCCCGGATGAAATTGCGGGCGAAGTCGCCGATTTGCTGTATCACACCCTCGTTGCCCTCGCCCATCACGACGTTGATATCAAAGCCGTGTACCGTAAGCTGCAATCGCGCCGTTAGCGAGTTCTTTACAGTTTCTTTACCGTCGGAGGATGTGATGGGACTTAGCGCTAACAAAGAGGTCAAAAAACGGGTAGTAGAGCTGCGATCGCAGCTCCAAAAAGCCAGCTACGCCTACTACGTGCTCGATTCGCCCGATCTGCCTGATTCAGTCTACGACCGCCTTTACCGTGAGCTGCAAGATCTTGAAACGCAATATCCTGTTCTGCTAACGCCTGATAGCCCGACTCAGCGCGTCGGCGCTCAGCCTGCCGAGCAGTTCACCTCAGTGCCGCACAATATTGCGCTTTATAGCCTAGAAAATGCGTTTGATCTTGAAGAATATCGCAACTGGCAGGCTCGTTGGCAGCGACTAGAGCCCGATGTCGGGGAAGCCGAGGCCGTCGCTGAGCTTAAAATTGACGGTAATGCCTTAGCGCTGACCTATGAAAATGGCCTGCTGGTGCGCGGGGTGACTCGCGGCGATGGCATCACGGGCGAAGAGATTACGCCGAATGTGCGCACGATTCGCACCATTCCGCTACGGCTGCAAATGCCTGAAGGCAAAGCGCCGCCGCCGGTTGTGGAAGTGCGCGGCGAAGCGTTTTTGCCGCTGGATGTGTTTGCTGCTATCAATCAAAAACGAGCGGCAGCAGGCGAGGCGGTTTTTGCTAATCCGCGTAATGCGGCTGCGGGAACCTTGCGGCAGCTAAATGCGCGCAAAGTGGCAGAGCGGCAGCTTGATTTTTTTGCTTATACGCTGATTATGCCGGAGGGCACGGGCGATCTGGCTGCGCCGCTCGATCAGTGGGGAGCCCTAGAAACCTTGCAAACGCTAGGCTTTAGAGTAAATCCTCATCGGCAGCGCTGTGAGTCGGCGGCGGCAGTGGCTAGCTACTACGAGGAGTGGGACACCAAGCGCCACGATTTGACCTATTTAACCGATGGCGTGGTGGTGAAGCTCAACAGCTTTGAGCTGCAAGATCGACTGGGCTTTACGAATAAGTTTCCGCGCTGGGCGATCGCGCTCAAATATCCGGCTGAAGAAGTCCCGACCCTGCTGGAATCGGTGTCTGTGCAGGTGGGCCGCACGGGAGCGATTACGCCGGTTGCTGAGCTGAAGCCGGTGACGCTGGCGGGCACAACCGTGGCTAGAGCGACTTTGCATAACGCGGATCGCCTAGCCGCGCTGGATCTGCATATTGGTGACACGGTGATTGTGCGCAAGGCTGGAGAAATTATTCCCGAAGTTGTGCGCGTCATTCTCGATCTGCGGCCTGAGGGAGCGATCGCTTATCAGCTACCTGCTACTTGTCCGGTGTGCGATCAGCCGGTGGTCAAACCCGCTGATGAGGCCGTGACTCGCTGCGTGAATATTTCTTGTCCGGCGATTTTGCAGGGGGCTGTGCGCCATTGGGCGAGTCGCGAGGCGATGGATATTCGCGGGCTGGGCTCCAAATGGGTGCAGCAGTGGATCGATCAAGGCATGGTGAAATCGGTGGCGGATCTGTACAGCCTGACGCTTGAAGATTTGCAGCGCCTAGATCGCATGGGTGAAAAGCTAGCGACTAAGCTTCTCGGGGCGATCGCGCATTCCAAGCAGCGGCCTTGGCACAGAGTGCTGTATGGGTTGGGTATTCGGCTGGTGGGCGCTGCGAATGCCAAGCTGCTGGCTGAGAATTTCCGTTCGGTGGCGGTGCTGGCTGAGACTGGCGGCGATGCGATCGCCCAAGTCTACGGCATTGGCCCCGAAATCGCGCAGTCGGTGCGGCAGTGGTTTCAAGTGCCCGCTAATCAGCAGCTCATTGAGCGGTTGCAGGCGGCAGGTCTACAGCTAGAAGCTGAACCGAAGGTGGCAGGCGACCTGCCGCAGCCACTCAGCGGCCAAAGCTTTGTGCTCACCGGCACCTTGCCGACGCTCAAACGGGCCGAAGCCCAGCGCCAAATTGAAGCAGCCGGTGGGCGCATCAGCAGTGCGATTAGCAGTAAAACTGATTATGTGGTGGTAGGTGAAAACGCCGGATCTAAGCAGGCTAAGGCAGAATCATTGGGTATCACTCAACTGACGGAGGCAGAGCTGTTGGCTTTGCTGGCACGATCTTGAAGACAGCCTGTATAGTGAGCGGTAGCCTATGATAAAGGCTGTGAAATTTGTGCTTAAATGCGCTGATAAATTAGCTGTGATCGTGGTCGCAGACGAGTTGCACCAACCCAAAACCGGACATAGATTCGGCTACATGACCAGACAAATGAACAAACCAATGGCCGGTAGTTTGAGCAGCGATCGCGGCGCTCAAACTTGGCAGCGCTGGGCTTGGCGTCTGGGCCTGGTGCCTCTGGCAATGGCGTTTTGGCCGCTAGCTATCCGGCCCAGCTCAGCTGCTGAAAGGATCACATTTTCTTTAGGTGCAACAGTTGAGCGATCCATTTCGGTAGATGCCATCGAAGCCTATGTCAAAGAAGGCCGGGTAACGCCAGAGCTAGCGCCTTATTTGTCCTATATCGATCCGGCTATGCGGGTGCAGGCCAAGGGGCTCCTCTCGCGGCGGGCCGATATTGATGTGACGACGGTGGCCCAGTTTGCCTATACGCCTCAAGGTGAATTTTTGCTGGCGCAGGCGGGTGAGGTGTTTCGAACCGGGGCGCGGCTGCCGGGTGGGAAGGGGCTGCGAAGCGCCGTGATTCTTTCGGCAGCGGATGAAGTCAATGGCCTGACGATCTTGAATGTGTTGAGACGCTTCCCGACCCCGGTTTTGCGAATTGATTTACCAACGGGGTTAGCGATTGCCAGTCAGGCCAGCGCCGCCTTCAATCAGTCGAATGCGGCGATCGCGCTAGTCGAGCAGCTCTCGTTGCAAGCTGCGACGATCCCTTTCCCAGACGGTACCTCAGCGGCTGATCTGAATGATTTGGTCACTCGCCCCGGCCCCTTTCCAGTGAAAAAACTATCCGTTCGCCTCAAAGTGAGTCCCAAGCCAGTAGATGTTTACTTGCCTGATACCGCTAGTCCTTTTGTGAACGCGCGGGGATTGAGCCGATCTCGCTCGGTTGGGCTCCCGGCGGTGATCATTTCTCATGGGTTGGGCAGCGATCGCAACTCATACGCTTACCTCGCCA